>JAEUHJ010000231.1 GCA_016795375.1 Verrucomicrobiaceae bacterium | reverse complement strand
TTCTTCACGCGGGGCGTGTAGGGGATGTTGCCGACCATCTTGGTCTCCGGGCCGGAGCCGACCTGCTGCTCGACCTGCATGCGCACGGTTTCGAGGTCGAGGCCGAGCTTGGTCAAGACATTCACGGCGACACCCTGGCCGAGTTTGATGAGCCCGAGGAGCAGATGCTCGGTGCCGACGTAGTTGTGATTGAAGCGGTCGGCCTCCTTGCGGGCGAGTGCCAGGACCTGTTGGGCGCGCGGGGTGAAATTATTCATTGGGGGGGGCGGAGGGCGGGCCTCCGGAAGTGGTTTGAGACGGGGGGAAATTACCCGGGCCGTCGATGGATTGCAACCGGACGCGGGTGATTTCAGCGCGCATGCCGTCGCGCTCCTCGGGGGCGAGTTCGCGGGTGGCGGCGAGCTGCAAGTGCGCGGGCTGGATTTCCAGCAGCAGCATGTCGAGCAGGCTGCGGTCACAGTTGCCGACGAGGTCGAGATCCGCGCCGAGGCGGAGCATGGAAACCAGGTTCAGCGCCTCCTTGGACGCGAGCACATGCGCGTAACGCAGGATGGCAAAAGCCCGCCCGACCTGGTCATTCAGCATGGTTTGATGGTCTTCCCGCAGCTTCGCACGCGCGTTCTGCTCGGAACGCACGACGCCTTCGATGACCTTTTCGATCTGGGCGATGATCTCGGACTCCGCCTCGCCGAGGGTGTGCTGGTTGGAAATCTGGAAGAGGTTGCCGAGCGCCTCGGTGCCTTCGCCATAAAGTCCGCGGACGGCGAGGCCGATCTTGCCCACCGCTTTGATGACCGGATTGATCTGCTCCGTGAGCACGAGCGCGGGCAGGTGCAGCATGACCGAGGCACGCATGCCGGTGCCGAGGTTCGTCGGACAGGCGGTGAGATAGCCGAGCTTCGCGTCGAAGGCGAAAGGCAGCGACTCCGACAGCTCCGTGTCCACACGGTCCACCAGTTCGTAGGCGCTGTGCAGATTCAGGCCGGGGCGGATGCCCTGGATGCGGAAATGATCCTCCTCATTGATCATGATGGAGATGCTCTGCCTGCGGTCCACCACCACGGCGCAGCCGGAGGAGCGCGCCGCATGCTCGCGGCTGACGAGATGGCGCTCGACGAGCACCTGCTTCCTGATTTTGCTCAGGCCGTTGTATTCCTCGCTGTAGCCATCACGCATCTCAGGAAGGTCTTCGACGACAGGGCGCGCCTGCTCCATCAGGTCGATGCGCTGGCGCTCCTGGCTGAAGCCTGGAAATGGGAAGCCGCGCAGGTTGCGCGCCAGGCGCACACGTGAGGTCATGACGATCTCGGAATGCGGGCCGGCGCCCTTCATCCAGTCGGCGGGGTTTTTGATCAATGTGGCGAAGCGCATCATGCGGTTACAGAAGTTGGGTGTCCAAACATGAATACGCGTTGAATCCTCCGCAAGGACGGCTCCTGATCAAAAGCTCTCCTCATTTGCTCGGAGACTTGGTCTGGAGGCGTTCGATCTCGGCCTTCAATTTCGCCGCGTCCTCGTAGCGCTCCTCCTTCACCGCCTGGTCAAGATCAGCACGCAGCTTGTTCACGTCCGCCGGCGGCGGCAGGCCGGGAGGAGGCTTCAGGCCGGCAGAAATTTCGCGTGCCACGGCGGCGCGCTGGCGCGGCAGGATCTGCGGCGCCGCGACACTTTTGCCCGGACGTTTTCCGACATGGCGCGTGCCCTTGTGCATGTTGCGCAGCAGGCCGTCCAGCCCCTCGCGAAAGGCGGTGTAGCATTCCGGGCAGCCCATGCGGCCGATTTTTTTGAGCTGCGACGCGGTGAAACCGCAGGCGTCGCACACCGCCTCCGCGGAATCCCCGGCGCGCTGTGACGGCGTGAGGAACGCCTCCGCGAGACCGAAGCCGGTCTCCTCGGTCACGCCCTTGGCCTTCGAGCACTCCTCGCACATGTTCACCGTGGTCATCTGACCGTTGATGATCTGGGTGAGGAAGACCGTGGCCTCCTTCTCGCAAACGTCGCATTTCATGGGTTTCAAGCTGTGCTGTTTTCGTGCCACACGGGGGATACGAATGTCAGCGCGTACTGGTTATGACAGGGAACCGCCCCCGTCAACCGATGCCCTGGACAGTCAGCCAGCCGTCCAGTTCCGCCTGCAACTGCGGGTGTCTGGCAAAGCTGTAGTGAAACGTCTGAAAACCCAGACGCGCCGCCGTGGCGATGTTCGCCTCCAGATCGTCGATGTAAAACGTCCGCGCCGGGTCGAGGTCCAGCTCCGCGATGGTTTTGAGGAAAATTTCCTCACCCGGCTTCGAGCAACCCGCCGAGTACGAATAAACCCCGCCCAGAAAGAGCCTGAAGACGGGGAAAGTCCGCAAAAAGTAATCTTTGTGCAGTCCGCTCGTGTTCGAGAGCAGGAACATCGGCAGCCTGCCCGCCAGGGCGCCCAGCGTGGCGTACATCGGCTCGTTCTGCGCGAAAATCTCGCACCAAATCATCTCAAACTCCGCCGGCGATCCCCTGAAGCCCGTCGCCACGATCGCCTCGCGCACAAACGCCGCGTCATCCATGCGCCCGTCCTCGTAGGGCAGCTTGATGCCGTCGAAAAGCGTCATCACCGTCTCCGCGGGATGATCGCATCTCTCCGCCAGCCGCCGGGCGGCGATGCTGAAATCGAAATCAATGAGGACTTTTCCAACGTCGGAAAGCAAGGCTGGGCGGGACATGGCTTCGAGATATACCTCCCGTCATCATGATTTGTGATTTCCACAGATGCGGTTTTCACAATTTGTGATGACGCAAGGTATAGAAGCGGACACGCCGGCTGCCAACTCATCGTTTGCTCCATTCATCAGTCAATCACCACAGGACAATGGCGGGCGGCGTTGGCGCGCGGGCGGCGGATGTGCTAACACAGCACCGTCATGAAACTCAAACTTCGCCGCTCCAATGAACGCGGGCATGCCGACCACGGCTGGCTCGACTCCTACCACACCTTCAGCTTTGCCGATTACTACGATCCGGCGCACATGGGCTTCCGCAGCCTGCGTGTCATCAATCAGGACGTGATCGCCCCAGGCGCGGGATTTCCCACGCATCCGCACCGCGACATGGAGATCTTCAGCTACATCCTCTACGGCGCGTTGCAGCACAAGGACAGCATGGGCAACGGCCGCGTGCTCAAGCCCGGCCAGATCCAGCTCATGAGCGCCGGCAGCGGCGTGACGCACAGCGAGTTCAATCCGTCGTCAACCGAGGGCGGAAGCCTGCTGCAGATCTGGATTCGTCCGCGTGAGGCCGGTTTGAAGCCCAGCTACACCGAATGGCACCCGAAGGCGGAGCACGAAACTGCCGCGAAGGTGCTCGTCATCTCGCCCGACGGCCGTGAAGGCAGCGCCACCATCCATCAGGACGCCGATGTCTATCGCGTGCGCCTGAAGGCCGGTGAATCCATCACGCATGAGGTCCAAAACGGCCGCGGTGCCTGGTTCCAGCTCATCCAAGGCACCGTGAAGGCCAACGAAGCCACACTGAATCCCGGTGACGCCGTCAGCACCGAAGACGCAGGCGCGATGACCTTCACCGCCAGCGCAGAAACCGAGGCCCTCCTCTTCGACCTCGCCTGACCTTCACCGCCGACAGGGAGATGAGGCACGTCCACGGACGCTGGAATCGTGCCGTCTTATTTTGTGGTGATCCTGATGTTGCGGAACCAGGTCTCGTTGCCGTGCTCGGTGAGCATGATCCTGCCTTTGCCGGGCGCGAAGCCCTCCTTGTTCTTAAACTTGCTCTTCGCGATCATTTCCTTCCATTCGGTCGTCGTGGTGTCGGCCTCGCACGCGAGGGCGCCGTTGAGCCAGTGCTGAATTTTGCCGTTCTGCACGATGATCTTGCTCGTGTTCCATTCACCAGCGGGCTTCACGGCCTTGTCCTTCGCGGGCTCCTTGATGTCGTAAATCGACGCCGTGGTGTGCGAGCCGCCGCGCAGGCCGTCCACATGGCCGCTGTCGTCGATCATCTGGTATTCGATGCCGAGCCACTCCTTGCCGCCGACCTTGGTGACCCAGTATTTGATGCCGTTGTTGCCCTTGGGATTGAGCTTCCATTCCCATTCCAGCTCGAAGTTCGTGTATTCGTTTTTGGAGATCAAATTGCCACCGCCTTTGCCCGTGAGATGGATGCTGCCGTCGCTTTCCGCCTGCCAGCCGCCGGAGGGAACCTCCCCTTTGACGTTGGTGAAATCCGCAAGGGTCAGAACCACCGGATCGGCGGCGGAAACAAACGAGGCGAGGGCGAGGAGGGCTAGCAACGTGCGCATGGCATGGATTGGATTGGTTGGCGGTGACACCATATGTGCGCAGGCCGAGACGGCCATCAGGTTTTTTTTACGGCGATAATCCGCCGCGTGGCATGCGTTTGGGTACGATCATGAAAATCACCGCCATCCTCGTCCTCGCCACCATGACCACCGTTACTTTCGCACAAGCTGCCAAAACTCCGGCGGCAAAGGCGCGCAAGCCGCATCCGTCGCTCGCCAAGGTCGAGGACGTGCCCGGTCTGCCGCGCGTGCTGCTCATCGGTGATTCGATCTCGATGGGCTACACGCTCGACGTGCGCGCGATGCTCAAGGGCAGGGCCAACGTCCACCGCATCCCCTCCAACGGCGGGCCGACCACCAACGGCCTCAAAAACATCCAGGCATGGCTCGGTGGCGCGAAATGGGACGTGATTCACTTCAACTGGGGCCTGCATGATTTGAAATACATCCAGGAAGACCCGTCGAAGCGCGCCGATCCAAAGGCCGCTGGCTCTCATCAGCAGGTGGCACTGGCTGACTATGAGAAAAATCTCGCTGAACTGGTCAAAACCATGCAGGCCACCGGCGCGAAGCTCATCTGGTGCAACACCACGCATGTGCCTGCCGGCAGCGACGGCCGCGTCGAAGGCGATGAAGTGAAGTACAACGAGGCCGCCGCCCGCGTGATGACCGCCGCCGGCATTCCCACGAACGATCTGCGCGCCCACGCACTCGCCAAACCGGAGGCACAGCTTCCCTCGAACGTGCATTACTCCCCGGAAGGCTACCACCACCTCGCGGAGAAAGTTTCCGCTGTGATCGCGGAACATCTACCGAAAAAGTAATGCCATGAAAATCCGGCCTGCCTGTCTTGCCGCCGTTGTTCTTGCTTCGATTTCTTCCGCACAGGACTCGAAACCGAAGCAGGGCACGACCTTTGTCATCCCGCCGGACATCAACGGTCTCAAAACCGTCATCCCGCCGCCTGTGGCAACCGAGCCGTTGCGGGTAGGCATCTTCGACGGCAAGGGTGCGCCGGATGACGGCATCAACAACGTCATCAACGTGCTCAAGACCCTGCCGCAGACCGCGGTGACGCGCATTACCGCGGCTCAGATGGGCGTGATCGACCTCAAGCAGTTCGACGTGGTGGTATTCTCCGGCGGCAGCGGCTCCCAGCAGGCGAAAAGCATCGGCGAGGCCGGTTTGAGAAACGTGCGCGAGTTCGTGCGCGGCGGCGGCGGCTACTGTGGCATCTGCGCGGGCGCGTATCTCGCCTGCTCGAATTTTTCCTGGGGGCTGGGCATTTTGAATGCGAGCACAGTTTCGTCGAAATGGATGCGCGGACGCGGCTTCATGGACATGGAGGTGACGGTGGACGGGAGGCCGCTTCTGGGAGACGTGGGCGGCACGTTCAAAGTGCGCTACGCCAACGGCCCGATCATCAAACCCGGTGGCCGCGCCGACATCCCCGCCTACAAACCGCTTTCGCTGTTCCGCAGCGAGATCGCCGAGAACGGCACGCCTGCGGGCGTGATGGTCAACACACCCGCGCAGGCAGCGGGCACGTTCGGAAAGGGCCGTGTCTTCATCTCCAGCCCTCATCCTGAAAACACGCCGGGACTGGAGCACCTCATCCCGCGTGGCATCCTCTGGGCCGCCGGGCAGGACGCGGCGCTGAGGCCGTGATTTGAACAAAATCCGCCAGGAAATGCGCGGTGACATCCGGCCTGTTTTCAGCATCGTGACGGCGTCTCCGGCACTCACATGAACAAAACATCCTCATCGAAACCGCTGAGCAAAAACATCCACCTCCAGCGCTGGGTCAAAAAAATGGCCGCGCTGTGCAAGCCGGACAAAATCCACTGGGTGGATGGCTCGAAGGCCGAATATGACCGCCTGTGTGATGAAATGGTCGCCGCTGGGACCTTCATCCGCCTGAATCAAAAGAAATGGCCCGGCTGCTTCTACGCACGCTCCGATCCCGGCGATGTGGCGCGTGTCGAGGAGCGCACGTTCATTTGCAGCCACTCGAAAGATGCCGCCGGGCCGACGAACAACTGGGTGGATCCCTTCGAGATGAAGGCGAGGCTGCGCGGTTTGTTCAACGGCTGCATGAGGGGCCGGACGATGTATGTCCTGGCCTTCAGCATGGGGCCGGTCGGCTCGCCGATGTCGCAGATCGGCGTGCAGCTCACCGATTCCGCCTACGCGGTGGTGAACATGCGCATCATGGCCCGTGTGGGGAGAAAAGTCTTCGAGATGATCGACAAGTCGAAGAAGCGCGTGGTGCCCTGCATGCACACGGTGGGCGCGCCGCTGAAAAAAGGCCGGAAGGACGTGCCGTGGCCCTGCAACAAGGAGAAGTACGTCGTCCACTTCCCCGAGACGCGTGAGATATGGAGCTACGGCAGCGGCTACGGCGGGAACGCGCTGCTCGGGAAAAAATGCTTCGCGCTGCGCATCGCCTCCGCCATGGCACGCGACGAGGGCTGGATGGCCGAGCACATGCTCATCCTCGGCGTGGAGGATCCGAAAGGGCAGAAGACCTATGTCGCCGCCGCCTTCCCCAGCGCCTGCGGAAAGACGAACTTCGCCATGCTCATCCCGCCCGCCAATTTTGCCGAAAAGGGGTGGAAGGTCTGGACCGTGGGCGATGACATCGCGTGGATCAAACCCGGCGCTGACGGTCGTCTTTACGCCATCAACCCGGAGGCCGGCTTCTTCGGCGTCGCGCCCGGCACCAGCGACAAGACGAATCCCAATGCGATGGCCTCGTTGCGCAAGAACACTATCTTCACCAATGTCGCGCTCACCCCCGACGGCGGCGTGTGGTGGGAGGGCATGACGGACGAGCCGCCCGCGAAATGCACCGACTGGCAGGGCAACGAATGGACGCCGCAGATCGCGAAAGAGAAAGGCGTCAAGGCCGCGCATCCGAACTCGCGCTTCACCGCGCCCGCCTCGCAGTGTCCCACCATCGATCCCGACTGGGAGAAGCCGGAGGGCGTGCCGATTTCCGCCATCATCTTCGGCGGACGCCGCGCCACGACGATGCCGCTCATTTATCAGGCATTCAACTGGGTCAGCGGCGTCTATGCCGGCGCCACGATGGGCAGCGAGATGACCGCTGCGGCCGCAGGCACGCTCGGCAAGGTGCGCCGTGATCCGATGGCCATGCTGCCCTTCTGCGGCTACCACATGGGCGACTACTTCCGCCATTGGATCAGCATGCAGCGCCGCCTCACCGAGACGCCGCGCATCTTCCATGTGAACTGGTTCCGCAAAGACAAGGACGGCAGGTTTCTCTGGCCCGGCTTCAGCGAGAACATGCGTGTGCTGAAATGGATCGTCGATCGCGCGAACGGCCATGGCATGTCCAAGGAGACGCCCATCGGCTGGGTGCCGCGTTACAAGGACATCGACTGGAAGGGCCTCGATTTCCCGAAGGAGCAATTCGACGAGCTGCAGAAATTCGACCGCGACGCCTGGCGCGCCGAGATTCTGTCCCACGAGGAGCTTTTCCTCGATCTGAGGAGCCACCTGCCCAAAGAACTCATCTACGAGCGGGAGCTGCTGATCTGCCGGATGTGAGGAACCCCGGGAGTTGACACCCGGCACCGGCATTTGCTTGAATCTGACAAGGCTCTGGTGCCATGAAGCTGCAACGAATCGACGGCAAAAAGAAATCCACCGCCCGCAAACGCACAAAGCGGGCGCCAGGTGACTCATGCCACGGCCCGGAGGCGCGTGACCAGAGGCTCCGGCACGATGCGGACACTTATGCCCGCTCCAGCGCCCTGCTTTTCCGCATCGCGGTCGAACCCGGCGGAAAATTCCGTTTCGCTTCCGCGAACCGGGCGTTTTTGGCGGCCACCGGTTTCAAGAACAAACAAATCACCGGCCGGTTGGTGGGCGAGGCTTTGCCGCAGGCATCGGCAGGGCTGGCGTCGCGGCATTTTCGCCGGGCGGTCAGGATGAAGGTGGCTGTCCGTTGGGAGGAGTGCATTCAATACCCCTCAGGTCTTCATCATGTGGAAACCGAGGTGATGCCGATGCTCGATGACAGGGGCAGTGTCGCCCAACTGGCAGGCGTGGTCCACGACATCACCGCGCGGAAAAATGCCGAGATGGCGCTGCATGAGAGCGAGGAGCGCTACCGGCGCATCGCACAGACAGCGGAGGAGGGCATCTGGACCATCGACGCCAGATCACTCACCGATTACGTCAACCCCAAGATGACCCGGATGATGGGTTACACGTTTGATGAGATGGTCGGCCGCCCCATCAACGACTTCCTGGATGACAAAGGCCGCGCCTTGCTGGCAGGTCACATCAAGCGCCGCAAAAAGGGAATTTCCGAGCAGTTTGAATTCAAATTTCTGCGCAAGGACGGCTCCGACCTGTGGACCTTTGTCTCCACCAATCCCATCACCGACGCCAGCGGCGCTTATGCCGGCGCGGTGGCCCTGCTCACGGACGTGAGCGCACGCAAGCAGGCCGAGGCAGGTTACCAGAGGGAGCTCCAGTTCAACGAGACGCTGGTCAATCACACCTCCGCCATCATCGTGCTGCTGGATCATGCGGGTCGCATGCTGCATGTGAATGATGCCACGATCTCCATCTTTGGATACAGCCGCAAAGAGCTTGTCGGGCGCACCCCCTGGGAAGTCGGCATCATGGGCGCCGGGGAGGCCGTGCGCGCATCAGAACGGCTGCGGAGACTGCTCAAGGGGAAGGTGAATCCCGCGCGCGAGGCCATCCTCACGGACAAAAGCGGCAGGTATCATGTCGTTTCCCTCTCCAGCGTCGCCACACGTTCGCCGGAAGGCGGGATCGACCGCATCATCGTGACAGGCACCGACCTCTCGGAACGCTACCGGTTGCAGCAGGAAATCCTGCGCATCGCCGAACAGGAGCAGGCCCGCATCGGCCACAATCTTCATGATGGGGTCGGCCAGACCATGTCGGGTGTCACCCATCTGATGGAATCGCTCGAAGATGAGCTGGAGGGCGCCCATAAAGAAAGCGCGGCGCGCATCCGCCAGTTGCTGCACGACGCGCTGATGGAGATCCGGCGCATGTCACACGGGCTGTCCCCCATGTCGGTGAGGAACCGCGGCCTCGGCGGCGCGTTGCGGCTGCTTGCAGAGACGATCCGCATCAACCACCGGATGCCCTGCACCAGCGAGATTGATGAAAGCGTGCGGCTGGAAGACTCTGAAAAAGCGACCCATGTCTTCCGCATCGCACAGGAGGCCGCGGGCAACGCGCTGCGCCACGGCCGCCCTTCAAAGATCATGATCTCGCTCCGCCGCCTCACGGACGGCCAGTGCGCCCTCGAAGTCGAGGATGATGGAGTCGGGATGGGCGGGAACGGCCGCAAAACCGGCGGAGGCATCGGCCAGCAGGTCATGTATTACCGGGCCAATCTCATCAGGGGCAGCCTTCAGATCACCTCCAGGCCGCGGCGTGGCGTCAGAGTGGTTTGCGCTTTCCCCTGCACCTGAGCCGTGGCGCCCGGCTTGATGCCGCTGGAAGCAACGCCCTGCGATGATTCCCCTCCCCTGCCCCGCGTGATGCCGCGTCATGGGCGCCACGATTTTCGCGACGTTGCGCAAAGGCTGATCCGGGGGCATTTGCTGGCTGGACGCCCCCACCTTTGCTTTCAGACCTTCATGAACCACCCGCTCGTCTCTTATCCCCAACTCCCCGACACGCCAACCTCTCACCTGCCCTTCAGCCCCTGCGTGGTTGTGGGCGATCTCATTTTCGTCTCCGGCCAGGCCTCCGTCGATCCGCAGGGAAACATCGTCAGCGACACGTTTGAAGGCGAGTTCCGCCGCAGCATCGAAAACGTACGCAAGGTGCTCGAAGCCGCTGGCAGCGACCTGGCGCATATCGTGCAGACACGCAACTATGTGCGCGACGAGGCGGACCTGCCGCTCTACAACAAGCTCTACCGCGAATATTTCTCCGCGCCCTGCCCTGCGCGCACCACCATCACAAACTGCCTGCCGCCTTCGCTCAAATACGAGGTCGAGGCTGTCGCTGTGCGCAGAATGGCATGATCCTGGCACGGACAGGGCAGTGTCACGTCCCGCTCACGACCAGTTCATCGAGGTGATGACGCCGGTAGGCGGCGGGCGTCATGCCGGTCTGCGCGCGGAAAGCGCGGGTGAAGGCGCTTTGATCGTAGAAACCGCTTTCCAGTGCGATAGCGCCAGCGGTGTGATCCGTGGTGATGAGATCCTGACAGGCGGCATTGATGCGCTGGCGGATGAGGTAGCGCATGGGTGGCTCGCCGAGGAGCTTGTGGAAAAGGCGGGTGAACTGGCGCTCGGAGAGATGAGTGAGCGCGGCGAGCTGCCGCGTCTCTATGGGGTCGCGGAAGCGGGTGTGCAGGTGGCGCAGCGCGGGCTCGAGCTGCTGAAAGGGCTGCGCCACGCCGCCGACCTCGTGCATGTCGTAGAGCACGAGAGCCACGCCGCAGGTCTGCCCGCGTGCGTCACGCAGTGGGGAGACGGAGACGACATACCAGTTCAGCGGCCCGCGGATGTCCGGCACCATCTGCGAGTAGAAGGTGCGCGGCTTGCCCGTGCGCATCACGCGGCGGTCCTCGTCCACGAAACCGGCGGCCAGCTCGCGCGGAAAGAAGTCGCGGTCCCTTTTGCCGAGCATCTGCCATTCGTGCTCCAGGTTGAAGATTTTCAGCGTGCGGGCGTTCGCGCAGACGAAGCGGCTGTTCTTGTCCTTCGCCAGGAAGGCGATCATCGGCAGTGTGGCGAAGAGAGTGGAGAGCTGGAGGCCGCCGCCCATGCGCTGGAGGAATGCCTGCTGGAACTGCTGCGCCTGCTGTTTTTCGGTCATGACCGGAAAATACCAAAGGTTGACGCTCCCGGCCAATGCTTTGAGCGGCCTCGCCGCGTTATACTCGCCGCATGAAACAGACCGCCGCCATCTTTGGAGCCAGTGGAAAGCTAGGACGCCATGCTTTGGCGGTGTTGGAACGGCGGGGCATCGCGGTGCGGGCGCTGGTGCATCGCACGCCGGTCGAAGGCGCGGATGTGACCTGCGTTCACGGCAGCATCACGGATGCAAAGGCCGTCGAGGAAACCGTGCGTGGCGCGGACATCGTCGTACAGCTCGCCACGACGAAGGAGGACTCGGACACATTTTTCGATGTCAGCGTGCGCGGCACCTTCAACATCCTCGAAGCCTGCCGCCGCCAGGGCGTGAAGCAGTTCATCCTCTTCGGCGGGGACGCGGCGCAGGGCATCTGGTTTTATCCGCAGCCGGTGCCCATTGATGAAAACCATCCGCTCACGGCTTATCCGGGCTACTACGCCTTCTCGAAAGTGATGGAGGAGACGATGACCGCGCAATACGCCGTGCAATATGGCGTGCCGACCACCGTGCTGCGCTCCTCGTGGGTCTTCGAGGAGGATGATCTGCTCAATCACTTCTCCCTGCTGCGGAATGTGAACCCCGCCGAGCCGGGCCACGGCTTCGGCAGCGTGAGTGATGCCGTGCTCGATCTTGTGCGTTCGGGAAAAGAGCATGTCCCCATCCTCACCGATGCCAAAGGAGCGCCGCTGCGCCGTCACATCGTGCATGTGGATGATGTGATGCAGGCGTTTGATCGCATGATCGGCAATCCCTCCGCCCTCGGCCAGGATTTCAACATCGCCGGGCCGTCCGCCTTCGATTACCGCGTGGCGGCGGAGTATTTGTCGAAGAAGCTCGCGCTGCCGGTGATCGAGATTCCAAACCCGCAGTATCATCCCTTCGAGATCAACATCACCCGCGCCCGCACCGTGCTCGGCTACTCGCCGGAGAATGATTTCTTCCGCATGGCCGACCGCGCCATCGCCGCGAGGAGGGGGGAGGAATGAAAGACAGAATCATGGGGGACAAAATCATGTTCCTGAAATCATTCATTTTTTCCCCATGATTTTGTCCTCCATGATTTTGTCTTAACTCATGTTTCTGAACACAACCATCTGCCTTAATACACCATGAAAACATTCCATCACATCGGCATGCCCACGGATGAGAGCCAGCCGGGTGAATACTTCGTCGAGGACACCAAGGTCTGGGTCACGGACCCGCGCAAGCATCCTTACAAGGTGGAGTATCTGCGCTTCGAGCCGGACAGCCCGGTGAAAGGCCCGGTGCGGGATCTGCCGCACGTCGCCTACCGCGTGGATGACATCCACGAGGCGATCAAAGGCGAAAACGTGATCCTGGAGCCCTTCGAGCCGTCTCCGAACTTCACCGTGGCCTTCATGCTGAAGGACGGCGCGGTCATCGAATACATGCAGTTCGAGAGTGAATCCGACCTTCCCTGGAGATGAGAAAAGGCAGAATCATGGATGGCAGAATCATATTTCTAAAATTCATGCCATGATTCTGCCCTCCATGATTTTGCCTTCAACCCCATTTACTTTCTTTCCATGAACATCAAAGACAAAGTCATCCTGGTCACAGGCGGCACCTCCGGCATCGGCGAGGCATGCAGCCGTCATTTCGCATCGCTCGGCGCGCGCGTCGTCATCGCCTCGAATCAAAAGGAACGCGGCGAGGCGCTGGAAAAGGAGCTGCGCGCCGCTGGGCACGACGTTCGCTTCGTTTTCGCCGATGTGTCACGCGAGGACAGTGTGAAGGCGATGGTGGAGCGCGCGGTGGAGCACTACGGGCGCATTGACGGCGTGCATTGCAACGCGGGCGTCTGGGGCAAGGGCAAGGTCACGGAGTTCGATGACGCAGCCTGGGACAAACTGATGGGCGTGAATGTGAAGAGCGTGTTCTGGACGGCGAAGCATGTGATCCCGGTCATGGAGCGGGAGGGCGGCGGCGTGTTTCTCGTCACCACCTCCGTGGCGGCCTTCATCGGCTTCCCGGCGCACGCGCTTTACTGTGCGTCGAAGGGAGCGCTGGAGTCCTTGATCCGCTGCCTGGCCACCGATCACGCGGGCAAGGTGCGCGTCGTCGGCATCTGCCCCGGCACCATCGACACGCCGATGCTCGCGGCCACCTGCGAGGGCTGGGACAAGCCCGTGGCAGAACTCTACGCAGATGTGGCGCGTCGCATTCCCGTGCGCCGACTCGGCCAGCCCATCGACATCGCGCAGACCGCTGCGTTCCTTCTCAGCGATGACGCGGGTTACATCAACGCCACCTCCATCGTGCTCGATGGCGGGACGATGGCGCTGCCGCCGTGGTGATTTGAACCGGATGAGCCAGACCATGAAACCCGACCCCGCCAAATTTGAAAATGTGCTCCAGCTTGGCGGCATCCGCACCGGCACGCTCGACTCGCCAGGAGCGGGTGGCGGCTGTGGCACGCGGGTGGCCTTGATCGACACGGGCGCGGGGTTGCGCTTCACCGTGGCCCTGGATCGCGGCGGCGACATCGTGGATGCGAGTTTCAATCAATTCGCGCTCGCCTGGCTTTCGCCCAACGGGCTGCGTCCGCCAAATCCAGCCTATCACAGCGGCATCGAATGGATTCGCGGCTGGGCGGGCGGGCTGGTGACGACCTGCGGCCCGGAATATGTGGGCGGGCCGCGCGAGGAAGACGGCGTGCAAACCACGCTGCATGGCCGCTATTCCAGTCAGCCGGCGCAGATCGAGACGCTGCGCAACCCTGATCCGCATAATGGTCGGCATGAAATGGAACTCGGCCTCATCGTGCGTGACACGCGGTTTTTCGGGCCGGTGTTTGAGAACCGCCGCAGCATCCGCTGCACGCTCGGAGTGCCGGAGATCCTCATCGAGGATGCCGTCATGAATCGCGGTGACACGCGCGTGCCGCATCACTGGCTCTACCATTGCAATCTCGGCTGGCCGCTGCTCGATGAGGGCGCTCGCTTCATTTATCGCGGCAAAGCAGTGCATTGGAACGTCCCGCCGCTGCCGGGACAGGACATCGTGCAGCCGCTGGCCGATGCCGCGATGAACAAGCTCAAACGCGTGCCCGCGCCGATGCAGGAGCACGCGGGCAGCGGCGAGCGCGGCCTGATCGTCGAAACCGAGGCCGAACGCGACGGCTGGAGCCGCATCGGTTTGATCAATGACAAGCTCAAGATCGGCCTGGAGATCAGCTATCCGCGAAAAGCGCTGCCACGCATGGCGAACTGGCAGCACTACGGCCCGCGTGGCAGCTACGTCTGCGGCCTGGAGCCTTTCTCCGGCTCGCTGCTCGGCAGCGCGCGGGACAAGCACCGCCTCGCACGGCAGTTCCTCGAACCCGGAGAGACGAGACGCTACCAGCTCAAGCTCCGCGTGCTCACCGGCGGCGCGGAACTCGGTGCGCTGAAGAAATGCGACGGCCTCGTTCATTCCTGACAACTCAACCCAACAACATCCATCGATCCCACATGAAAACAGTGAAACACGGCGTCCTCGGCCTCGGCTGGTTTGGCGAGAAACATTGCGAAGCCCTCGCGGCGATCCCCAATGTCGAACTCCACGCGGTCTGCACGCGCAACTCCGAACGCCTGGCCGAGGTGGCGAAGAAATTCGGCGCGAAGAAGACTTACGCCGACTACCACCAGATGCTGGCCGATCCCGAGCTGGAGTCCGTGAGCATCACCACCATGTGGGATCAACATGCCGCGCCCGCCGTGGCGGCGCTTCAAGCTGGCAAACACGTCTTTCTGGAAAAGCCGATGGCCTCCACCATCGCTGACTGTGATGCGATCGTGAAGGCCGCGAATGCCGCGAAGAGCTTTTTCATGACCGGCCACATCTGCCGCTTCAATCCACGTTACGCCGCCGCGAAGCAGGAGATCGCAGCGGGCAAGATCGGCAAGATCATCTCGATGTATGCGCGGCGGAACCTGCCTGCGTGGGTCGGGGCGAGCGTGCTCGACAAGATCGGCCCCATCATCGGCGATGGCGTGCATGACACCGATTTGATGTTCTGGTTCAGCGGCTCGCGTGCCGTGACGGCTTACGCGCAGACGGTGAAGGTGCGCCAGCACGCCAATCCTGATCTGGGCCAGGTGATGTATCGCCTGGAGAGCGGCGCCTCGTGCATCCTCGAGTCCGTGTGGTGCCTGCCGGACACGACGCCGTTCCAGATTGATGAGCGCCTCGAAGTCGTCGGCACCGAAGGCAGCATCTCCATCCACGACACGCATCCCAATCTCATGATCGTGGACAACAAAGGCTCCCGCTGCCCGGACACGACCTACTGGCCCACCATCCATGGCCAGCTTCGCGGCGCACTGCGGGATGAGCTGGCGTATTTCGCGCATTGCGTCACCACGGGTGAAAAACCCACCGTCATCACGCCCGAGGAATCGCGTGAGGCCGTGCGCGCCTGCCTCGCCGCCGAAGAATCCGCCCGCACCGGGCAGGTGGTCAGGATTTGAAATACGAAAGGCAGAATGATGATGGGCAGAATCATATTTCTAAAATCTGAAACCATCATTCTGCCCTCCATGATTCTGCCTAAACTCCACGCCATCCCATGAATCCAAATCTCCGTCGCAGCTTCACGCCAACGATCACTCTTGGCGTTTGCAGTCTCTTCTTGTCCATCATCACGCCCGAGGAGTCCGCCCGCACCGGGCAGGTGGTCAGGATTTGAAATACGAAAGGCAGAATGATGATGGGCAGAATCATATTTCTAAAATCTGAAACCATCATTCTGCCCTCCATGATTCTGCCTAAAACTCCACGCCACCCATGAATCCAAATCTCCGTCGCAGCCTCACGCCAACGATCACTCTTGGCGTTTGCAGTCTCTTCTTGTCTGTCGTCGCGCCTGATGCCGCCGAGCCGGCAAAGGGCGATTCAAAGCAGCTCGATCTCGGGGGTGGTGTCAGTCTGGAGGTTGTCTTCATCCCGCCGGGCGAGTTCATGATGGGCAGCACGCCGGAGGAGAAGGCATGGGCCACCGGCATCGAGGGCGGTGCGCAGCCGGGGACGGCACGCGAGTCGTTCGAGGGCGAAAAGCCGCAGCAGGTCCAGGTGAAGCACGGTTTCTGGATGGGCCGCACGGAAGTCAGCGTGGGACAGTTCAAGAAGTTCGCCGAGGCGTCCGGCTTTGTGACCGATGCTGAGAAGCCCGGCGGAAAGACGCAGGTCTTCGATCCGGCGTGGGATGGCTATCATCTCACGACGAAGGTGACGCATCCGTGGAAGTCCATGCAGGGGAAAAGCTGGCGTGATCCGAACTGGGGCTTTCCGAACCGCGATGACTTCCCGGTCGTGAGCGTGAGCTACAACGACATGAAGGCGTTTTGCGCCTGGCTGACGGAGCGTGAGAGCAAAGCGGGCGGTTTGACCGACGGCCTCGAATACCGCCTGCCCACCGAGGCGGAATGGGAATACGGCTGCCGCGGCGGCAGCAAGGAGAGCCGCTATTTCTGGTGGGGAAACGAGATCGAGGAAGGCGAAGGCAGGCTGAACATTTCCAGCATGGATCTCCTGCCGGGACGCACGAAGTCATGGCCGCTGGCGAAGGTGCCGTGGAGCGATGGATACTCCTTCGTCTCACCCGTCGATCATTACGGCGAAAAAGGCCGCAACGGCTTCGGCCTGGCCGACATGTGCGGCGGCGTGTGGGAGTTCGTCATTGATCACTTCGATCCGAAGGGCGGGCATGCGGACGTGCATTATGAAAACGCGGAGCAGCGCACCGTGACGCGGCCCGTCTGCAAAGGCGGGAACTATTTCGATGTTCCAGGCAATGCACGCTGCGCCGTCCGCCTTGGCATCGGCAGCGTGACCTACTCCGACTCACGCGACGGCTTCCGCGTCTGCCTGGGCCGACCTGTGACGGCCCCATGATCCATCATCCATCGCATTGCATGAAAGAAATCCTCCGCCTTCTCCTCCCGCTGGCCCTCCTCACGACGGCGCAAGCCGCCGACTGGCAGACCGCCCGCGTCCCTGGCAAGCTGGACTTCACCGGCACCGCCTGGCTGCGTGCCTGGGTGAAGGTGCATGATTCCTTCTTCGCCAAACACGAGCGCAATCTGTGGGAGGAATCCGTCGGCGTGAACATCCGCGATCTCGCGGGCGCGCACGAGGTCTGGGTGAATGGCAAAAACATCGGCGCCGGCGGCGCATTCCCCCCGGCCCACCAAAGCTCCGGAGCCGCGATCTACCGGCACAAAGTCCCCGTCGGCACGCTGCGCAAAGGCGAGTGGAACGAGATCGCCATCCGCATGCATGTGCCGTCCGGCCCGGGCGGCTTCCTCGGTGACGCGCCGTTCATCATGAACTACGAGCAGGAGTGCATCTTCGAGGGCGAGTGGGAGCTGCTCGCCGGTGGTGATTACAAGCCGGGCGGCGCTTTGACGCAAAAACCCGCCCGCGCCACATTCGACAGCTTTCATGAGTCCCAACGCGTGCTGGGACGCACCGAGCAGGTGCATGGCCCCAGCCTGCCGCCGAAGGAGTCCGCCGCGATGATGAAGGCCAACGACGGCCTGAAGACGGAACTCGTCGCGAGCGATCCGCAGATCGCGCAGCCGTTTCATTTCAGTTTTGACGAACGCGGACGCATGTGGGTGACGCAGACGCGGCAGTATCCGTATCCCGCCGGCCTGAAGATGCTCAGCCGCGACAAATACTACCGCGCCGTCTATGACAAGCAGCCCGTCGCGCCGCCGAATCATGTGCGCGGGGCGGACATCGTCTCCATCCATGAGGACACGGACGGCGACGGCGTCTATGACAAGCACAAGACCTTCGTGGACGGCCTGAACATGGCCAACGCGGCCGTGCGCGGCCACGGCGGCGTGTGGGTGATGCATGTGCCGTTTTTGATCTTCTATCCGGACAAGGACGGCGACGACGTGCCGGACGGCCCGCCCGTCACGCATCTCTCCGGCTTCGGATTTGAAGACACTCACGCGCAGGCAAACAGCCTCGCCTGGGGGCCGGATGGCTGGCTCTACGGCTGCCAGGGCAGCGGCACCACCTGCCGCGTGCTGCGTCCCGGCATCGACGCGCCGGACTCGCCAGGCGCTTATTTCGAGGGCTGCATGATCTGGCGTTATCATCCCGGCACGCATGCGTTTGAAATCTTCTCCGAAGGCGGCGGCAATACCTTCGGCATCGAGTTTGACGCGCAGGGCCGCGCCTATTCGGGCCACAATGGTGGCGACACCCGCGGCTGGCACTATGTGCAGGGCGGCTTTTACCTCATGCAGGGCGTCACGCCTGGAAAGTTCGGCCCGCCGCGCAATCCGTATGCCTTTGGCGATCTGCCGATGATGGCCACGCCTGATCCCGTGGTGCGCTTCACCCACTTCGGGGCCTTCGCCGATGGCAGCGCCATGCCGCCAGCGCTCGCGGGCATGCTTTTCGCCATTGATCCGCTGCACAATGAAGTCATCGCCAGCAAACGCATCGTGCATGGCTCCAGCTTTGACACCAAGGACCACGGCGTGGTGGTCAAGAGCAGCGATCCGGCCTTCCGCCCCGTCTATAGCGCGAACGCGCCCGATGGCTCGATGTATGTCTCGGACATGTACGAGTTCTACATCGCGCACGGCCAGCATTATCAAAACCAGATCGATCCCACCACCGGGCGCATCTACCGCATCGCGGGCAAGGACGCGAGGCTCGAAACCGACATCAACCTGGCCGCGAAGAGCACCGAGCAGCTCGTCGCCCTGCTCGGTCATCCGAACAAATGGCACCGCCACACCGCCGTGCGCCTGATCGGCGAGCGCAAGGACGCGAAGGAGGCCGCGCCTGCCTTGAAGCAGGTGATCGCGAAAGACACCGGCCTGGCCGCGCTCAATGCACTGTGGGCGCTGCACCAGTCCGGCGGACTCGATGACGCCACCGCCATGCTCGCGCTGAAGCATGCGAATCCATCCGTGCGCTCGTGGGCCGCACGCTTGCTCGGCGATGAATACGGCATCAATCGCAATCTAGGATTACCGCCCGCGCGCAAAGAGGCGCAGTTGCTACCGACCAATGTGTTCGACACGCTCGTGGCCCAGGCCGTGGCGGAAAAGGACGCCGAGGTGCGCTCGCAGTTCGCCTGCACCGCCCGCAGACTCGCCGATGTGCAGGCATTCCCGCTCATCGCCGCCGTGATGGCGCATGACGAGGATGTGGATGATCCGTTCATCCCGCTGCTCTGCTGGTGGGTGTTCGAGTCCCGCATCCCCGCCGCCACTGCCGAGGTGATGGAGTTTTTCAAAACACCCGCGCTCTGGAACGAGCCGCTGGTGATGCAGCAGGTGCTGCCGCGCGTGGTGCGTCGCTTCGCCGTGGATGGCAAACGGCACGAGCTGCTGCTCATCGCGCAGCTCCTCAAGCTCGCCCCCGGCAAGGAGCAGGCCGCGCAGTTGCTGAAGGGCTTTGAGGAAGCCTATCGCGGCCGTGCCATGAGCGGCCTGCCGGATGAGCTCGTGGCTGCCATGGCCTCGTCCGGTGGCGCATCGCTCGCCATCCGTCTGCGTCAGGGCGATGCCGCCGCCGTGAAGGAAGCGCTCGCCATCGTGGCTGATGTGAAGGCGAAGCCCGAGGACCGCATCCTCTACGCCCGCAGCATGGGCGAGCTGAAAAACCCCGCCGCCGCGCCCGTCCTGCTCAAAGCCGCCACCAGCGATCCCGCCGCGGACTTGCGCAAGGCCGCTTTCGCCGCGCTCGCCGCCTTTGATCACGACGACATCGCCGCCGGAACGCTCGCCGCCCTGCCCAAACTGCCCGAGGACGTGCGCGCCGCCGCCTTCACGCTGCTCTCCAGCCGAGCGAAGTGGACGCAGGCGCTGATGACCGCCCTGCAATCCGGCAAACTCAGCCTCTCCCTCGTGTCGGGAGACATCGCCGATCATCTCCGCATGAGCCGTGACAAAACAGTCAGCGAAGCAGCGGCGAAACTATTTCCGAAAGCGGCCACCGCCGGCTACGACTTCAAAAAGAAGCTCTCGGATGTCGAGGCGACGCTGACCCGCGGCTCCGGCAACCCTTATCAGGGCGAGACGATCTTCATGCAGCGCTGCGCGAGCTGCCACAAGCTCTTCTTCAAAGGCGGCAACATCGGCCCCGACCTCACCAGCTATCAGCGGGACAATCTCGGCACCATGCTCATCAGCCTCATCAACCCCAACGCCGAGATTCGCGAAGGCTTCCAGTTCATCACCGTGGAAACCAAGGACGGTCGCAGCATCGGCGGTTTCCAGGTGGACCGCGACAATCAAGTCACCGTCCTGCGCGGCCTCGACGGCCAGGACGTGACTCTCGGTGCCAAGGACATCAAAACCGTCACCCCCATGGGCCGCAGCCTCATGCCCGAAGGCCTCCTCGAAGGCCTCACCGAACAACAGATCCGCGATTTCTTCGCCTACCTCCGCATCTCGCATCCGATCACGAAATGAATGAAAGGCAGAATGATGAAGGGCAGAATCATCTCTTTGAAATCCAATCCCATCATTCTGCCCTCCATGATTCTGCCTCAAACTTCCCGCTATGCCGATTGAACTGTCACAGCCTGTCAAAGTGGTCTCGCAGGACGAGTTTCACGCCATCCATCATGTGATGGTGGGGCATGCGTTTGCGATTCATAACCAGTATGGCCGGATGCTGGACGAGAAGATTTACAAGAGCGAGCTGGCCTATCGTTGTGCCCAGGGAGGCATAACCGCCGAGCGCGAGGTTTTGATCCGGGTGCGACACGGCACGTTTGTGAAGGACTACTTCATCGATCTCCTGCTCGCCGGAAGCACAGTGGCCGAGGCCAAGTGCGCTGCCGCCATCGCTCCCGCGCATCGCGCACAAGCATTGAACTATGTGCTCCTGGCAGGCGCGCATCACGGCAGTCTCGTCAATTTCCGCCCGCTCAAGGTTCAGCCCGAGTTTGTCTCTACGACGCTGACTCCGTCTGACAGGCGGCGTTTCAGCGCCGCGGCGCACGGCTGGCCCGAAGACACCGAACATCAAAAGCTGCGGCAAACCGTCGTGTCTCTCTGCGCCGACGTGGGGCTGGGCCTGGAAGTCGCGCTGTATCGCGAGGCGGTGGCGACGCTCATGGGCGGGCGCAGTCTCCTCCCGCAGCCAGTCCCCATCATGGGAGATTCGCGACAGCTCGGCGAACACTCGATGCACCTGCTTCGCGACGGCGTGGGCTTGGCCGTCACTGCCGTGTCGAGGATCGCGGACACGCGCAAACACCTTCAACGGCTGCTCAATCACACCGCACTGGACGCCATCGCCTGGGTAAACCTGCCCCTCAATAATGTCCGGTTCGAGTTACTGAAGAAAACAGAATGATGAAGGGCAAAATCATCTCTTTGAAATCCAATCCCATCATTCTGCCCTCCATGATTCTGCCTCAACCTCTTCCCCAACAACCATGAATCCGCCACTCAACCGCCGCACGTTTGTCACCCGCTCCGCAGCCACGCTGGCCGCATCTGTCGCAAGTGCTCCTCTCATCGGACGCGCTCAATCAGCGCCATTGAAGCTCGGCATCATCTCCGCTGCGACGTATGCACCAACTTATGACAATCCCTCCGCCGCCCGCATGCCCGGCTCGCATCATGGCACGGCATTCTCCACGACCTTCAACGGCTGGGACGAGGAGAAGGCGAAAAAGCTCAAAGGTACCTTCGTCAAATCCGGCCGCAGGCTCGAAGGCGCCCGCGTGGTGAAGATTTGGGACACCGACAAGGCCGCAGCCAGCGCCCTGGCGGACGTCTGCGGCATCGAAACCGTCACCGACACGCCCGAGCAATGCTGCGATGGCGTGGATGCCGTGCTCATCGTCGATGACGGCAGCGGGGCACAATGGAAATACGCGGAGCATGCCCTGCGCAAAGGCGTGCCCACCTTCTGCGACAAGCCGCTCGCCATGACCGCCCGTGAAGCCGCCGCCGTGGCAAAACTCGCACGCGAGACGAAGACGCGCTTCATGTCCGCCAGCAGCCTGCGCTTCGTGCCCGACATCATCAAACTGCGTGGCGAGCTGCCGCAGCTTGGCGACGTGCATCTCGCCAGCGTCGTCTGTGGCAACGAACTCGTCTATTACGGCATCCACGCGCTTTCGATGGCCTACGCCGTGCTCGGCAAAGGAGCCACCAGCGTCACCAACGTCGGCAAACCCGGCGCCAACATCGCCCGCATCCGCTTTGGCGATCAACGCGACGTCATGCTGCTCGTCGCCGACAAGGAGGTGATGCGCGCCGGCTACCAGATCAATCTCTACGGCACCAAAGGCTGGCGCAGCGTCACCCCCGACCTCGCTAACCTCTACGCCTACCTCCTGGAGTCCTTCCTCGACCTCGTGATCCACGGCAAGGAAAGCGTACCTGTCGAGGAAGAGGTCGAAGTCATCGCCGTGCTCGAAGCCGCCAAACGCTCCCTCGCCCTCGGCCGTGAAGTAAAGATCAGCGAAGTGCTGAATGCCTAGTTTCAACCCAATCAGACAACCCATCAACCCAACCCACCCATGAACACGCCATCCACCATCAGCCGTCGTGATTTTCTCGGAACAGCAGGCAAAGCCGCAGCCGCCTCCGCACTCGCAGGCGTTGCCATCCCGCACGTCCACGCCGCAGGCAGCGACACCATCCAGCTCGCCATCGTCGGCTCCGGCGGGCGTGGCAGCGGCGCCATCGCCAATGCCATGGAGGCCACCGGCAGCACCACCAAGCTCGTCGCCATGGCCGATCTGTATGACGACCGCCTGCAACGCGCGCACACCGCCCTCTACGACAAGTTCGAGCAGCGTATCGACGTGCCCTCCGAGCGCCAGTTCATCGGCTTCGACTCCTACAAAAAGGCCATCGACTCCTTGCGCCCAGGCTCCGGCGACATCGCCCTGCTCACCGGCTACGCAGGCTTTCGCCCGCAGCAGCTCGAGTATGCCGTGGAACGCGGCGTGAACGTCTTCATGGAAAAATCCTTCGCCACCGATCCCGTCGGTGTGCGCCGCGTGATCGCCGCTGCCGAGGCCGCGGAGAAGAAGGGCGTCAAAATCGCCGCCGGCCTCATGTGCCGCCACTCGCCAAATCGCGAGGAGCTCATCCGCCGCCTGCGCGCCGGCGAGCTGGGCGATCTGCAATACACCCGCGCCTACCGCATGGGACCGGTGGGCGATCTCGGGCCAAAGCCTGCCGACAAAAGCGAGCTGGAGTGGCAGCTTCGCAACTTCACCAAATTCTACTGGGTCTGCGGCGGCCTCTGGGCGGAGATGGACATCCATCAGATCGATGAGCTGTGCTGGCTGCATGACGCGCTGCCCGTCTCCGCGCAGGGAGTGTGCGGTCGCGCCGCGAACAGCAAGGATTGCAGCCAGAACCTCGACGCCTTCAATGTCGAGTGGACCTTTCCGAATGGCACCCGCGCCATGCACACCGTGCGCTACATCGCGAAGACGGAGAGTCGCTTCGCCACCTATGTGCATGGCAGCAAGAAGGCCGCGCAGTTCTCCGGCAACACCCACGCCGCCGACGTGGAGATCTACAAAGATCAAAACACCACGCGCAAAAACATCGAATGGCGCGCACCGAAGGAAAAACACACCGTCTGGCAGAACCAGTGGAACGACTTCCTCGAGGCCATCCGCACGAACAAGCCCTTCAATCAGGCCAAACGTGCCGCGCAGTCAAACATGGCCGCGATCATGGGCCGCGCCGCCATGCACATGGGCCGCACCGTGACCTGGGATGAGGCGATGGCCTCCAACTTCCAGTGGTTCCCAGGCATCGACAAGCTCACCTACGAAAGCGAGCCACCCATCAAGTCCGACGCCCAGGGCCGCTACCCCGTGCCCGTCCCCGGCCAGTGGGTGGAGCTGTGAATGATTCAACAACCAACTTTCCATGAACCAAATCGACCTCAATAACCGCAACGCCATCATCACCGGAGGTGCGCGTGGCATCGGCCGCGCCATTGCCGAACGTCTTCTCGCCTCCGGTGCCCGTGTCTCCCTCTGGGATGTGGACGCCGCGGCGCTCGCGCAGGCTTCGGCAGAAATGGGCACGCCTGAACGTGTGCATACCGCCACCGTCGATCTCGCTGATCTCGCCTCCGTGCAGGCGGCCACCGAGGCCACGGTGAAAGCCTTTGGCAAACTCGACATCCTCGTGAACAACGCCGGCATCACCGGCGGCAACGCGAAGACCTGGGAACTCGATCCCGCCGACTGGCGGCGCGTGATGGACATCAACCTCAACGGCCCGTTTTACTGTTGCCGCAGCGTCGTGCCGCATCTGCTGAAGAATGGCTATGGCCGCATCATCAACATCGCCTCCATCGCCGGCAAGGAGGGCAACCCGAACGCCGCGCACTACAGCACGTCGAAGGCCGGCGTCATCGCGCTGACCAAATCGCTCGGCAAGGAGCTCGCCACCTCGAACATCACCGTCAACGCCGTCACGCCCGCCGTCATCGCCACGGACATCCTCGCGCAGATGCAGCAGTCGCACATCGACTACATGCTCTCGAAGATTCCCATGGGCCGCTTTGGCAAAAAGGAGGAGGCCGCCGCGCTGGTCGCCTGGCTCGGCTCGGAGGACTGCTCCTTCACCACCGGAGCCGTGTTCGACCTCTCCGGCGGTCGCGCGACGTATTGAGCCGCAAAGTGTCCGGTGCTGGCGCGTATTCCAAAGCTGCATGCACCGGTCACTTCTCTGCCTCCTCCTCCCTCTCGCCGCCCTCGCTCAATCCGGCCCGCCGTCGAAGGCCCCCGTCGTTCCCGCCGATCTCAATCCGCGGATCGAGACGCTGATGCCCGGCGTGAAGATGACGCTGCTCGCCGAGCATCCCGCGCTCGTCACGCCGACAGGTATCGATGTGGATGCAAAGGGCCGCATCTGGCTCGCCGCGAGTCACACGCACCACCGGCCGGAGGGTTATGCGGGGCCGCAGCATGACGAGATCCTCGTTTTCGACGCCGACGGAAAAAACCGCCGCGTCTTTTACAACAAGACGGACGCCACCATGCACGTCGAATGCGGCCCGGACGGCTGGCTCTACCTCGCCGAGCGTGACCGCATCCTGCGCGTGAAGGACAGCGATGGCGACGGCACCGGCGACACCGAGGAAAACCTCGCCACGCTCGATACCGTCTCCGATTACCCGCACAACGGCCTCAGCGGCATGGCCTGGCATCCCGATGGCGGGCTTGTCTTCTCACTCGGTGAAAATTTTGGCAAGGACTGGACCCTCACCGGCATCGATGGCGCGAAGGCCAGCGGGCGCGGTGAAGGCGGAGTCTTCCGCTGCACCGCCGATGGCAAGGGTCTGCGCCGCATCGCTCGTGGCTTCTGGAATCCGTTCGGACTGCTCGTGCGTGCTGATGGCGAGATCTTCGCCGCTGAAAACGATCCCGGCAGCCGCCCGCCGTGTCGCTTGCTCCATGTCGTCGAAGGCGCGGACTACGGATTCCAATGGGTCTATGGCAGCGCACCCGTGCATCCCTTTGTCGCGTGGAATGGCGAGCTGCGCGGCACGCTCGGCATGGTGCATCCCTGCGGTGAAGGCCCCTGTGCCGTCGTCGAACTCGGCGGCGGCGTCATCATCCCGAGCTGGAGCGACCACAGCATCGACTACTTCCCGCTCACGCCGAAAGGCGCGGGCTATACCTCCGAGCGCATCCCGCTCGTGAAAGGCAGCGACTTCTTCCGCCCCGTCTGCATGGCCCAGGGTCCCGATGGAGCATTCTATCTCACCGACTGGGTTTTCAGTTCCTACCCGATTCATGGCCGCGGTCGCCTCTGGAAGCTCGAAATCGAAAAGCAGCCCTGGATCGCCGCAAAGCAGCCTGAAACTCCCGAGGCCGCTCTCGCCAAAAAACTGCGCGAAGGCCGCGAAATGCCTGAAGTGGCCGAGTTGTTCAAACTGGCTCGTGGAAACGACAAATACCTCGCCGACGCGGCTTTGACCGCGCTTTCGAGATCCAAACTGAGTGTGGAAGCCGTGAAGGCATTGCCGCCAAATGACCGCGTGTGGGCCTTCGTCGCCATGCGACGTGTTGATTTGAGCGATGCGAAGTGGGTGCGTGCCTTCTTCGACGATCCCGATGCCGAGATGCGCTTCGAGTGCCTGCGCTGGATCGCTGACGCGGTGCTCAAAGAGTTCCAGCCGCAGGTCGAGGCCATGCTCAGCGATTCCAAACTCGACTTCCGCCTCTTCGAGGCCGTGCTCGCCACTTGGAACACCCTTCGCGGTGAACCCGGCGCGGGCGTCACCAATCCCGAAGTGCTCGTCGAGCGCATCACCGATCCCAAAACGCCCGCCCGAATCAAAGGCTACGCCCTGCGCCTCGCCCCACCGACGCACAAAGCCCTCACGCTCGAACTCCTGCGCGAGTTCGCGAACAGCAACGACGAAGTGCTTCAACTCGAAGCCGTCCGCACCCTCGCCGCCCGCCGTGCCAGCGCCGAAATCGCCGCCGATGATAAACGCAGCCCGCGACTCCGCGCCGAAGCCATCCTCGGCACCGACGACACCGCGCTGCTGCAAAAGCTCGCCCATAACGACAACGCGATCATCCGCGATGAAGCGCAGCGAGCCCTTCCACGCTCCATCAACACAAACCGCCCCGCCTTCGACGACACCGTCGCCTGGTTGAAGCGCATCGAAGGCAAGGGCGATCCTGAAACCGGCCGTCGCATCTTCTTCAACAGCAAGGTCGCCATCTGCTCCACCTGCCACCGCCACAACGGCCGCGGCAACGTCGTCGGCCCCGATTTGACCTTCATCGCCCAGCAAGGCGACCGCGCCGCCATCCTGCGCTCCATCCTCGAACCACATCGTGAAGTCGCGCCGCAGTTTTATCCCTCCGTCGTCGAACTCAAAGACGGCACCACCTTCACCGGCATCCTGCTACGCTCCTCCAACACCGAAGTCTTCCGCGACCTCACCGGCAAAGAAAAATCCTTCCCCGAAGCCGACATCCTCAAACGCACCGAACTCCGCACCTCCCTGATGCCGCCCGGCTTGGTGCTGACACTCACGAATACCGAGCTGCGTGATCTCCTGGCGTTTTTGACAAAGTAGTCATCTACGCTTTCTACAATTTGTCATTCAGCATCCTGAGCTTCATGAGGTGTGTTGCCACGACCATTTTGACAAGCTTCTCTTTATCCCCATCGTTGAAAAATACAAATATCGCAGCGCCAATCCCAAGCGCGGCAACAGTCCACCCCACCGGACCACCTACCAGTGCTGCTGCCGAAGAAGCTCCCATGTATGCTCCAAATGGAAGGGTGATGCCCAAAACGCCCGCGGAAGCGCACAGCACAGATGACATGGTTGTATAGAAGGCAAAACCACTCAAAAGAATCGTTGCTGATAATGTGGCAATCAACACGCCGCCACTTCCTGTGATGATGGCTGCCTTTTGCGCCTCAGTAAGGTTCGACAACCCCTCGCACTTCAGGACAACCTCTCGCCTTTGGTCCTGGGACAGCTTATCCCAAGCACCAGCAACGAGCTTTTTGATGAGCGCTTGTTCGGCTTCGAAAGAACTTTTCGTGTCGTATTCCTTACCGTCCAAGCCTGCCCAGAAGCAGGCTCTTTTTACGATCTCGTGCCATTTCACATGATAACCAGGGTTTGTAAAAACTGTTCCGGCCTTTTCCAGTTTGCTCCAAAATGTGTTCATGGCTTGTTCTTGCATGGTGTTCACCAAGGACTCGCGTCCGCTGTTATAGTTCAAAGCCATCGTGGCATCTAAAACCTCACCTTTGATACTGATGCCTGGAGTGTTTGGTCGGATAGAGCCGTATACGATTGCAAGATCCACCAACGCCGAATCTTCGAGACCAAGCATGAATTCACGCCATTCGTTGGGCTGCCACTGCTTGTCAGCAGCCACCAGCCTCACGCGATCTTCATGGGATAACTTGTTTCCGCGTGAGCATGCGGATGGAAAAATCACTGGAATTATAACGGCAGAAGCAAAGCGGCGTCTGTTCATGTTCTGTGAACGCAAAATGCAATGTGTGACTTTCTAGCGTGGCTGGTTCGGATTCAAGAAAGTCACCACGGACTCAGCAGTGGAATCACCGAGCGGCCGAAGCGGCGGTAGTGTTTGAAATCCCGGTCGAGGGTGAAGATGCGGCAGTCGCGATGGATTTCAGACAGGCGCACGAGACAGGCATCCGCGAGTGACATGGGTGTGTCGGCGTAGCGGCTCATCAGTGTTTCCAATGCGGCCGCCTCGTCGGCGATTTCGAACAATGGCTTCACGATGCCACGTCTGACGGCCTGCACGATGCGGATTGGGCTCGTCCGGGCACGCGCGAGCAAAAAGCAGGCTTCGCTGAGTACAGGCTCGCAGGTGATGACCTCATCCGGCATGTGGCGCATTTGCTCGCAGACCCATCCGTGATGCTCGTCACGAGCATTGTAGAGTGCCACGAGCGGACCTGTGTCCATAAGGATGACCTCTCTCATTTGCCGAAATCGTCCATGTAGCGTGGATTCGTGGAGAGATCGCCGGGGCCGTCAAACGTGCCTCCGCACTCCAGCAGGGCATCTGCGAGGCTGCGTCGTTTCGGTTTTCCACCGTTGCCTTGGCGTTTCGCCTCCAATGCCTCACGCACCAGCTCAGAGCGGGAGCGGCGGGTTTGCTTCGCTTCGCCGAGCAGCCACTTGGCGAGAGGATCGGGGATTTTAACGGAGAGCGTCTTCATGTGGCGCATCGTATGACGAGCGTGTCAGATTGGCAAGACGCATGTTAAGGAGAGAAGATCAGCGCAAGTGGTGTTTGAAGAAGGTCGTCATGAAATCACTCCTCTTCCTGTTCCTTGCTGTTTCGATCTCGGCTCAAGAACCCGCGCAGCCTGCTGAGTTCGAGCATGCGGGCATCACGGCAGCGTGGAAGGCATACGCGGACGTTTTGACGTTCGGCAAAGGGCAGACGCTGGCCTTGCTTGATGATGGCTGCAAGATGTCACGGCCAGAGTGGCAGGGGGACAAGGTGAAGGTCACGTTTGATGCCGTGGACGGCGACGATGATCCGAAACACGAAGGCAAGGGCTACCATGGCAGCACGATCGGCATTCCGTCATCGGTGAATTACGGCGGCAAGCGTGGCGTGGCCTACAACAACCAACTCGCCATCGTGCGCAGCCTTGAATGCGCCCATTGCAAAATTGTGGACAGTGTTTCGCTCGCCAGGGCGCTGCAATGGGTGATCGACCATCATGCGGAGCATCGCATCACGACGGTGAATCTCGCGCCAGCGGATGATCAGGAGCACGCGGCACCCGTTCCGACAGAAATCGATGCCAAACTGAAAAAGCTCCGCGAACTCGGCATCTGGGTCAGCGCTCCGGCGGGCAATCATCACTTCACGAAAGGCATCTCCTGGCCCGCGAGCCAGCCCAACTGCTTCGCCATCGGCGCAGTGACGCCGGGGAAGGATGTCGTGACATTGGATCGCAGTGCCAAAATCGACCTTCTCGTGCCAGCGAAGGCCACCAGCAGCTCGAACGCCATCCTCTGCGGCTCCGCGATGATCTTGCGCGAGGCCATCGAGAAGTCCGGCCACGACTGGAAACAACACGGCCCCGATCTCGCGAGCGCGATGATGAGAATCTTCCAAATCACTGGTGTGGAGGTGAAGGATGCGAAAGGCGGCCTCAGCTTCCGCCGGCTTGATTTGATGGCGGCGTTGCAGCATGTGGCCGGACGGTGACGTTCTCTACGGTGCCATGAAACTGTTGATCTTCGCTTTTTTATCCGCCATCACCACCTGCCTTCCCGCCGTCGAGGGCGAGACGGAGCATTTTTATTACCGGATGCCGTCAGCGGACGAGCCGTACATCGACACGCAGCGCGGCAGCCGCATGTTCGGCTTCAAAGGCGCGAAGATCATGCTCTCTGAGGATTGCGGGAAGACGTGGCCGCATGTGGCGGAGTTCCCGGAGGCGCAGAACATCACCTTCAGCGTGCTGTTGAAGAACGGAAACGTGCTCTTCGCCACGCGGGAGCGGCTTTTCCTCAGCACGGACAATCTCAAGACGCATCGCGAGATCATCGTGAAGCGTGCCGATGGCAGCGAATACCGTCCGCACACACCGGTGGACCCGAAGAACCCCGGCTGGTATTTCCATTCGCTCGATGGCGAACATTGTTTCGAGGTCGGCGGGAAAGAAATGCTGGTGTGGGGGAACTACTGCAACGTGCTCGGCGGCCCTGTGCCAGTGAATGTTTATTATTCCACCGACAACGGCGAGACGGTGAAGCTGGCTTACTCCTTCGGCCAGAACCCGAAGTTCCAGCAGAAGGGCGCGAAGCCGGAGGCCCCTCTGCTCGGTGATCCCGGGAACAAGTACGTAGCCCGTCACATCCACAACGTGGCTTACAACCCGGCTGAGAACGCTTTTTACGCTGTCACGGGCGATATTGATCGCGGTCACGGCAACGAAGTCCACTGGGTGCGCGGCACATACGATGCGACGGCGGATAAATGGGACTGGAAGCACGTCATCGATGTGAACTCGAACTCGCGCTTCAAGTGCGGCGGCTTGAACTTCATCGGCGGCAAGTGCTACTGGATCGCCGACGCGAACGGTCTCGCCCTCGCCAATCGCTATGATCGCGGCATCTTTGTCTGCGATCCGAAGGTCATCACAGACATGTCAAAGCACACCATGCTCTTCAATCCAGGCTACGAATCCGCTGTGATGTTGTACGAGGATGGCGTGTTTGTGGCTACGCACTGCGCACCGGCCTCGCCGTATGGCTGCGGCATCATCTGGTCCGGCGACAAGGGCAAAACCTGGGCGCAATACGATCTCAAGGAGTTCGCCCCGCGCAGCGGCTGCCGCATCAATCACAAAAACAGCGACGGCTGGTTCCGCATGGATCTGCGCAAAGGCTGGATCGAGCGCGCCGAGGTGCTGTTTTTGAAGCCGAAGGGCTGAGACCTGACTGCCACCTCAAAGCGCCTCCACCTTCTGGAGGTGGGTGAAGATCAGCTTGCAGGCGATCTTGTCAGCAGAGAGTCCCGTCATTCGTGACAACACCTCACGATAGGTCTCGAGCTGCGGGCGGTAGCCCTCCATCCGTGCCCTGAGAGCTTCGTCACCGTCCGTTTTGTCCGTCTTGAAGTCCAGAATCGTCGCACGGTCGTTTTCGATCATCACACGGTCAAAGGTGCCGCTGAGCCACTCGCCTTTGAGCAGGATCTCGAAGCGCTTTTCACGCCAGCAGACGGCCTCCGGGGACGGGCGTCCCAAAATGGCGCGAATGTCCTTCACGGCGAGGCAGCGGCGCACTTCATCCTCCGCACGCACGCGGGCATTCTCCTCGCCGCATGGCACGGCGGCCCAGAGTTTCGAGATATGGTCGTCCGTCATCTCATCCAGCCATTCGATCTGCTCAAACAACGCATGGACCAGGGTGCCGTAGGCGCGGGCCAGGCGCCCTCCGCGTGAGAAGAGCGTCTTTCCCGTCACCACGCTCGTCTCGCTGCCGCTCGGTGTGCGGCGCGCGGGGCGTTGGCGGCCGGGAGCTGTCACAGGCTGCGGTCTCACCAGCTCGTCGGGTGTTTCCACCCTGGCGGGCTTTTCAAACCAGCGCGGGTTTGTGGTCTTCGTGGACGACTCGAAGGCTACCTGCGCTTTCACGCCGCCGAATTCACGGTCAATGGGCTTCGCGTCACCGCCCAGCGTGTGCTGGAGCAGTTTGACGAAGTTTTCGGACTTTGAGTTTTTTGCCGGTGGTTTTGCGATGATGTAGTTCGCATGCTTCGCACGTGTGAGGGCCACATAGAACAGGCACAGCTCCTCGTAGGCCGCCCCGGCCTCCTGTTCCGCGCGGAACGCGGCGAGTTGCCCGTCGGCGCGCACGAAATCGGAGGGCGGCAGGTCGAAGACCCACTCCACATGCCGGTCGTGCGCACGTTTCACGCCGGTGCCGCGCCGCACCTCGGTGAGCTTGTGGCCTTCGACATCTGGTAGGATCACACAGTCAAAGGTGAGGCCTTTGGATTTGTGGATCGTCATCACCTGTACTGCATGCTGTGTGTCCGGCTCCCCCGCCGTGTGACTGGACGCGTAGGCGAGGAATTCGTCCACGTCGCGGCTGCCGTCGTCGTCAAACAGACGTGCGGCGAGCGCTAGGCTCTCCACGCGGCTCTTGCTGAATGTGTCTGGCACGACTCCGCTCTCCTCCAGCGCGTGCGCCCAGTGGCGCAGCACGGCCTCGAAGCCTTCATCGAAGACCATTTGCAGTACCTCGCGCACGAGATGTCCGGGCGTTTTGCCCTCCAGCAGACCGCGAAAGGGCGTCATGTGCAGGTGCTCCCAGGCAAAGGTGTCGCCAGGATGCGCGGCCACCTTCAGGATGCTCAAAAGCGCGAGCGTCAGCGCGTTGTCCGTGGCGATGGCGATCTCCGCCTCGCACATGATGGGAATGCGGCTGCGGGAGTGCGCGCGCACATAATCGACCAGCGCCCGCCCTGCCTTGTTGCTTTGCACGAGGATGGCGCAGCTCAGGTGCCGGCTCACCGGCTGGATTTCCTCCAAAAGGCCCAGCGTGAGGGCGAAGCGGTCCTTCTCCGTCACCTTGTCCTCTTCTGCGGGGAGGGGATGCAGCAGCAAGGCGTGGCCGGGCAGCATGTCGTTCACGCCGGCGACCTGATGGTCCTGCCAGGGCCAGCGCCCGATGGTCTCAGCGGGCAGATTCAGCTCTTTGAGCGCGGCCACATTGCCAAACACACGGTTCACGAGGTCGATGACATCGTGGCCGCTGCGCCAGGAGACGTTCAGCGGGCGCTTGTGTACGCGCGGCACGGTTCCGGAGCTGTAGCGGGCGTGGACGTCCTCGAACAGCCGCGTGTCACCTCCGCGCCAGGCATAGATGGCCTGCTTCACATCCCCCACCAGGAAGAGCGTGCGCCCGTCGCTGGTGTCCTGCACGGCTTCGTCGATGAGGTTTTCGATCACGGACCACTGGGTGTGGTTGGTGTCCTGGAACTCATCGAGCAGCCAGTGGTCATAGCGTGCGTCGAGGCGGTAATCAATGCGCAGGCGCGCGTCCTCGCCCGGCGTCTGGGAGAGCAGCGGACGGGAACGACCGGCGGCGGACTCATGTCCTGCGAGGATGAGCTGCAAATCCTGGAAGGTGAGCCGCCCGCGCCGCCGGACCTGCCGCGACCACGTCTGCTCATACTGGTTCAGCACGGCCCACACGCCGTGCGTGCGCTCCAGCCGCGCCCGCAGCTCACCGCCGACGATGTGACGGATGATAGCGGCGAAGGCATCGCAAAGACGGCCTTCGAGAAGCTGCTTCTGGCGGTTCACCGTGAGCGTGCAGCTCTTTGCCTCGATCTCCTCCCATTGGTCGAGAGCTTTCTTCACGAAGAAAGAGACGCGGTCGGCAAGTTTCCCGCCAGGCAGGTGGCCGCCGAGCTCGTCGATGAATTCATTCCAGAACTCCCATGCCTTGTCATTGGTGTCAGCAGCTTCGAGGAGCTGGCGGAGGAGCTGCGTGGCGGGTTTCAAATCCACCCGCGCCTCAAGCCAATGACTGCCCTCCGGCCATATCGCACGGGCATTGCCCCACAAGGCACCATCCGGCGCGTGGAGGAGGATCTCGTGCTGGTTGCTGATGAATTCGTCGAGCACGTCGCGCACGCGTGACTCCTCCCTGCCAAAGGTGGCTTGGCGGAATGCCTCCAGGAACTCACGCTGCACAGCCGCCCCACTGGCGCGCGATTCGGGCCCGCGCAGGGAGCGTTGGAAAACGAGGCGGCACACGCGCTCACGCTCCACGGTGTCGAGGTGTTCGTTGAGAATCTCGAAGTCCCCCGCGAGGCCGAACTCCGCCGGGAAGCTGCGCAAAATGGCCGAGAAGAAGCTGTCCAGCGTGCCGAGAAACAGCCGCGGCATGCGGGCGATATAGACGCGGAGGAGCTGTTGGTAGTCTTGCGGTTTCAACGCGCTGAGAATGGCACGCAGCGGGTCGTTCCCGGCCTCGGGGTCGAGTTTCTCGTCTCCGGCCAGTCTTGCGGCGAAGCCTGCGTCGGCGGCTGCCTTTGCCAGCTTGATGAGGATGGAGTCGAAAAACTCCCCCGCCGCCTTCCGGGTGAAGGTCACGGCCACGATGCGCTCAGGCGTCACATCTTCACCCGCGAGCAATTGCCGCCCCATGATCGCGATGAAGCGGTTCGTGAGCTGCCAGGTCTTTCCCGAGCCTGCGGAGGCCAGGATCATCTCGTTCGGGATGGTCATGCGGCCTCCTTTCCTGTGAGCAGGCTTGCATCGACGGCATCCAGTGGCAGGCCGAAAAAGAGCGCTTCGAAATCATCGCCGTAGGGCAGCTCTTCGACCGGTGGCCAGAACTGGCGTCCGCGGATCGCCTTGATCACGCCTTCCGCGCATCTGCGGGCGCTGTCCAGCAGCACGTCATCGAGGGCGTTCCATTCTTCGATGCCTATCTCCGGCTGCGTCTTGCTCAATGAGACATGAGCAGTGGTGATTTTTTCGCCAGGAAAGCGCCGCTCCATGGAGAGGCGGTAAAGCGGCAGTTGCAGATCCGTCCACCGCGCCGCCGCGCCGCCACTGCCGGTGACGAGCACCCATTCCGCGAAGCTCTCCGGTCGCTCGGCGCGCTTCAAGGCGGTGATGTGGCGCTCTTCGACGGTCTCGCGCTTCCGCGTCTTGAAGTCAATCAGCCGCACGCCGTGCTGCTCATGACGCTCGATGCGGTCAATGCGTCCACTGATGGTCATGCCTGCGAGCTGCCACGGGTCGTCATCTGTGCTCAGCCGGGTTTCGGCGGCGATGATCTGCCAGCCCTGGCGGCGCTGCTCCGCCTCGTGCTCCGCCCACCAGCCGAGACGCTGCCGTGCAGACTCACGCTGGATGATGACCGGGACGCTGAGGCGCGAGCCGTAGATGCCATGCAGGCGGCGGTCGAGGGAGGCGTGGAATGCCTCGCGGATTTTTGCCTCATCCGTGAGTCGTCTAGCCGCCTCGTCCTGCGCGAAATCTTCCAGCACGCCGTGCAGGAGGCTGCCGAACTCCATCGCGCCCATCTCCGTGGCGGTGGTGTCGATCTCCGCCATGCCTAGGCCGTGGCCCAGGTAGAAACGGAAAGGGCATCGCAGATAACTGCTGAACTGCGTGACGCGCAGACGGTGGAAAACGGGTGCGTCGTCTGGCAGCGGGCGCGGTTGGAGCCGCCACGCGAGCCGCCACGGCGCTGGATCGACACGCGGCGCGTGCTGTTGGAAGAAATGCAGCGTGCGCTCGGGCAGCGCGGCTTCAGCGCATTGGAAAAGCAGGCGTGAGGGGCGCAGCGGCGCGCCATCGGCGGCGGTGCGGCCAAAGACGAAATCGACCCGCCCGCCGTTGTGACGGCGCGATTCGATAAGGGCAGTCATGAGGCAGGCGTCGCGGGCGAAGCGTGTGTCGTTGCTGCGCAGGCCGAGGATCCGCCGGGCAGAGTCCGGCAGAAAGGCATGGCCCAGGATGGCCTCCGGGGCTTTGCCGTCGTTCATGCCGGTGATGACGAGATGAGGGGCATCCTCCCACAGCAGCTCCAGCCAGCCTTGCAGGTCGATGTCATGCGCGCTGCGTTCGGGGTGGAATGCTTCGTCGGCCAGGGTTTGCAGCAGCAGCTCCAGCCGCTGCGTGGCGGCGAGTCCGTCCGGGAAGATCGCGGAAAGCTCATCGAGCGCGTCGAGCACTTGGAGGATCTGGTCCGCGATGGCGGAGAAGACCGCATCTTGCGGATTGTCACTGCGGAAACGTCGCGCGGCGAAGACCTCGCCAAGAAAGTCCGTGAGGGCGAGGCCGAAATCACGCCCGTTGAGAGATTGGAGCGCGCGGTCGATCCACGCGAGTGCCGCCGGCACGGCGCTTGGATGTTTCTCAAACACCTGCGGCGCCAGTTCGATGGCGTCATCGAGCGTGTCTGGCAGGGAGGTGGCGGCGAGCGTGTCGAAATCATCGAGCAACCTGCTGAGCGGGGGCTTTTCCCCGGTCTGCTGCTCCACGCAGGCACGGATGGCCTGCGCCACATCAGGGCAGCGGATCAGTTCTGCGGCGGCACGGAAAGAGCGGGTGCCGGCGAGCTCCGAGACGATGCGCAGCAGGTGAAACACGCCATGCGTGCCCATTTTCCGTCCCGCAGGATCAAAGGCGCCCGTCCCTCGCGCCGCGAGCGCTTTCTCCAACGGCGCGAGGACTGCCGTGTCCGCCACGCCGATGGCCGTCACATCACCAGGGGCGTCATACAGCGTGATCAAGTCCACCGCCGCCGCCGCCTGCTCCTCCGGCGTGCCGCCCTGGTGGGTCGTCTCCTTCGCGTTCGGCAGGTCGATTTGCCGTGTGAGCCATGCCTGCGCCAGCGGACGGCCCCAGAGATCGAAGCAATCCTGATGAGTGACCTCCGGTGCATAGACCAGCACCTCCACCGGCAGATGCCGCGACCACGCCTCCAGCGCCTCGATCGCGAGGGAAGAGGGATCGAGCACGCCGGCGATCATGACGCGCGCGATGCCCGCTGGAGGTTTCCCTTGGCGGGCGGAATGACGGCGTGTGGCTTGCCAGTCGGCAAAACCGTGCCGCACCGTGGCCTCCACGACACGCTGCTCGACGCTGGCGAGATCGCGCCACCGCTCCGGCTCCATCTCGGTGTCCCCGAAGGCGTGTGCCACATCCGCGCAGCTCAGACCCTTTTCATTGAGGGTCTCACGCAGTTCGAGCAGGTCGTTCGCTGTTTTCAGCGCCCAGGAGAAGCTGCGCTCGACGGGATCGACCGGGAAAAGCGCGCGATGAGCATCCAGGTCGATGCGCAGAAGCTCTGCCGCCCAGATGAGCAGGCTTTCGAGAGGCCCAGCCGGATTCAGCTCTGGTGTGTGCTCTGGCGAGGTGAGAAAATCCGGTGTCACCACTCGTGGCGGGAGCACGGCTGCGTTTTTTTCCGCCGCATGCGCAGCCAGCGCCTCACGCAGCCTGCGGCTGGCATTCCGTGTGGGCACGATGATGAGCCAGCCACCCAGGTCGAGCGCGCCCGCGCCGTCCCAGCCATCCGCCAGATGCGCCACCACAGCTCTCACCAGCGGGCGGTCCCAGCCGAGGAAATGGCGTTTTGCGCCTGTGGATTTCGATGTGCCGTCCCGGGTCGCAGCATCGGGAGTGGAATTGAGAGCACGGTGCGGCATGAACGGGAAGAATGAACAAGGCCGGTCAAATGTCGAAGACCTAATGAGGGCAATTCACAAATTTGCGTCGGGGGGGCATCCTGCAGCTCCATTTCGCTGATCTTGATGCCAGCGCAGAAAAAAATTGATCAAACCGCCGGTTTTGCCGCTTTTGAAGCCATGACCATGAAACACGTCCTCCTCGCACTCGCCCTCTCCAGCGCCGCCTTCGCGCAAAACGACCTCAAGCCGCTCCGCGCTGGCATCGTCGGCCTCGACACCTCGCACGTCCCCGCCTTCACGAAGCTCTTCAACAAGGGTGAGACCACGGGCGAGCTGGCCGGCATCAAAGTCACCACGGGCTACACCGGCGGCACGGACATGCCTGCCAGTGCCACGCGGAAGGAGAAATTCACCCAGATGCTCCGCGACATGGGCGTGGAGATCGCACCCACGATCCCTGACCTGCTCGCGAAGGTCGATGTGGTGCTGCTGGAGAGCGTGGACGGCCGCATCCATCTCCAGGAGGCGCGGGAGATCTTCAAGGCGGGCAAGCCGGTCTTCATCGACAAGCCGGTCGCAGGCACGCTGGCGGAGGCCGTCGCGGTCTTTGAACTCGCGAAAAAGCACAACGTGAAAATCTGGTCCAGCTCGTCCTCGCGTTTCGGGGCTGATTTGATCGCCCTGAAATCAAATCCCGAGATTGGCGACATCCTCAGCGTCACCACCTGGGGCCCGTGCTCGTATCAAAGCGGCACGCCCGACCTTTTCTTCTATGCCATCCACGGCATCGAGTCACTCTTCACTCTCATGGGCACAGGCTGCGAGAGCGTTTCGCGCGCCAAAGGCCGTGTCACCGATCAAGTCACCGGTATGTGGAAGGACGGCCGTGTCGGCACCTACCGCGGCATCCTGAAGGGCAAGCCGGAGTTCGGCGCCCTCGTCTTCGGCAGCGCTGGCGTCCGCCAGGGGGCCAAGACCATCAGCTACGAAGCCCTGTGCCGCCAGATCGGCACATTTTTCCGCACCGGCACGCCACCTGTGAGCGAGGCCGAGACCCTCGAAATCTTCACCTTCATGGAAGCCGCCGATGAGAGCGCACGCCAGGGCGGCAAACCGGTGTCACTCGCCGAAGTGCTCGCAAAGGCCAAAAAGGAAGCGGCGAAACTCATCGAATGATCCCATGCGCGCGCCGCTGTTACTCGTTGCCGGTTCCCTCCCCCCCCGGTGAGCTGCAATCTCTGAAGCCACCGGGACGCCCAGGAAACGGCTGGTTGGGGCTTTCGGGACTCGATTCAGGCTCCGCAGCGTCGCGGGAGCAGGGACGCGAGAGGTGAAGCGTTTGTCAGAATTTTGCACCCTGCCCCCGTTTCTCCTTCTCTGAAGAAAATGCGTCAAGCGGAAAGTGGCTGGAGCCTTGATTCTACGCGGCTTCCAGCGTGAGGCTGGATTCGCTCGAGACTTCACTTGGCGCTGTTTGTGGACATGCTCCTTCCGCGCCGTTCGTGCTGAT
>JAEUHJ010000238.1 GCA_016795375.1 Verrucomicrobiaceae bacterium | reverse complement strand
CCCCGGTGTGCCCATTACCCCACCCCGGTGTGCCCACAACCCCACCCCGGTGTGCCCACAACCCCACCCCGGTGTGCCCACAACCCCACCCCGGTGTGCCCACAACCCCACCCCGGTGTGCCCGTTCCCCCACCCCGGTGTGCCCGCAGGGAGATCGTAAAGGGACAGCACTTTATTCTGTCAGCCCTCAGAGCGCGTTCCTCGGGCTCAAATGGCTTCGTCAGAGCAGTTCGACCACCAGCGCGCTCGCATTGTCGCGTCCGGATTCACTGACGGCGTGTTCGACAAAGGCGCGGGCGTCGTTGCCGGCGGCAAGCATGTCCTCCAAGGCATGATCCCAGATGCCGTCGATAACACCGTCTGTACAGAAAAGGAGGCGGTCGCCGCTCTCGCAGCCGACGGAGCCGATCTGCGGCTCCAGGAACTGCTGCCCGGCTCCGAGCACCTGGGTCAGGATGCTTCTGCGCGGGTGGCTGCGGGCCTCCCGCTCGTTGATTTTGCCCTGGCGGCGCAGCCAGCCGACGTGGGAGTGATCCTCGGTGAGCTGCTTGAGCTTTCCGTTTTTGGGCAGCCAGTAGATGCGGCTGTCGCCCACATGCGCGAAATGCAGCCAGCCCGGAGTGAGCCACCCGAGGCTCAAAGTCGCACCCATGCCGCGGCATTCGTCATAGCAACGCCCGAGGTGAAGCAGTTCGTCGTGGATGCGGTCGAAGAGCTCGTCCAAAACATCCCCCTGTCCGGCGGAGATGTGCTGCGCGGACTGCTTGTAGCTTTTCGGCAGCAGGCGGGTGATTTTTTCCGTGGCGATTTTGCTGGCGAACTCGCCCGACTTCGCGCCGCCCATGCCGTCGCTCACGGCGAAGACGAAATCGCCATCGTTGAAGGAGCCTTCCCCGATCTTGCCAAGGTAGCGGACTTCGCGCGCGTCAAAATTCAGCGCGAGGAAGGCGTCTTCGTTGTTCTGGCGCACACGTCCGGGATGGGTCATGCCGGACCAGTGGAGGCGGTCCGTTGGTTGGGGCGGTGGGGGGGCGCTCATGCGGCGGATTTCGCGGGCAGGTCAAGGATGGTGGCGAACTCAAAGTCGATCAGGCAGAAGCGCCCGTCGCCTGCCCGGTAGGTGACGTTGCGGTCGAAGGGGTCGTCATGACGCACGCCATAATCACGCTCAAGCTCGGCGAACAGCTCCTTCACCTTGCTTTCGCTGATGTGCTGGACGCGGGAGCCGCAGTTTGTGGTCACGATGTAAAGCTGGTCCTCGTGGGCTTCGAGGAGGCGGGGCACGAAGCCGCAGCCGCGCTCCTCAAGCAGGCGCAGGACGCGCGTCTCGTTGGCAAAGCGTTCGCCGGCGCTCGGGCCGCGGAAGTACTTGTGCACACGGCCGTCGTAACCGATGCGGACGAGGGCGCGCTGGGTGTTTTTGGCTTCCTGCATGGAAAGTTGTGGGAGGCACCCTTCCGGCAGGGCCGGTGGATGCGCAAGCTGGCAAAAATTCATCTCGCGTCTGGCACGGGACGTGCTCTGATGCCCGGCGCTCAAGACTGGCACCATTCCTGTGTGCCGGCCTGGCAAACCTCAAGTCACACCCATCAACCATGGCCAAATACAAACTCGAATACCTCTGGCTGGACGGCTACGAGCCTGTCCGCAACATCCGCAGCAAGACGCAGCTCAAAGATTATGCCAGCTTCCCGAAGCTGGAGGAACTGCCCAACTGGGGCTTTGACGGCTCCTCCACCCGGCAGGCGCCCGGCGGCAGCTCCGACTGCGTGTTGAAGCCCGTGGCCGTTTACCCGGACAGCACCCGCAAAAACGGCGTGCTCGTGATGTGCGAAGTGTACAACGCGGACGGCACCCCTCATTCCTCCAACGACCGTGCCACCATCCTGGACGATCCGGACACCTGGTTTGGCTTTGAGCAGGAATACTTCCTCTACCAGGACGGCCGCCCGCTCGGCTTCCCGGAGCACGGCTATCCTGAACCACAGGGCGGCTACTACACGGGCGTCGGTTACAAAAACGTCGGTGACATCGCCCGCCAGATCGTCGAGGAGCATCTCGACCTCTGCCTCGACGCAGGCATCAACCATGAAGGCATCAATGCCGAGGTGGCCAAGGGCCAGTGGGAATTCCAGATCTTCGGCAAAGGCTCCAAGAAGGCCGCCGACGATGTCTGGGTGGCCCGCTACATCCTGATGCGCCTTTGCGAGAAGTATTGCGTCGATATCGAGTGGCATTGCAAGCCGCTGGGCGCCACCGACTGGAACGGCTCCGGCATGCACTGCAACTTCTCCACGAAGTACATGCGCGAAACCGGTGGTGAGAAATACTTCCTCGCCCTCATGGCCGCGTTTGAGAAATATCGTGACGAGCACATCGCCGTCTATGGTCCGGACAACCACATGCGCCTCACCGGCCTGCATGAAACCCAGAGCATCGACAGGTTCTCCTGGGGTCTCGCCGACCGCGGCTCCTCCGTCCGCGTGCCCCACAGCTTCAAGAACAACGGCTGGAAGGGCTACCTGGAGGACCGCCGTCCGAACAGCCAGGGCAATCCTTACCAGATCGCCGGCCGCGTCCTCAAGACGATCGCCACCGTGCCGACGGCCTGAGCTGCTGCTTGAAGGAATCTGATCGCTCACGAACGCCGCCTGGAAACAGGCGGCGTTTTTTTGCTGTCACGCCTTGTGCCGGTGGACTCCGTTTCCTGCGTGAGATGGCTCTCTGACACATGAGGCCTCAGGAATCCGGCTCGAAGGACCCTTGACTCAACACCCGCTTGCATGGGCTGCGGCATTCCGTAAGGCTGACCCTTCCCCATGACGTTCCAAGAAGTCGCCGTGCTCGATTACGGCTCCCAGTATTCCCAGCTCATCGTCCGCCGCGTTCGCGAGCTCGGATTCGCCTCGCACCTGTATCCGCCGGCGGAACTCGCGAATTTGCAAAATCCCGGTGCCATCATCCTTTCCGGCGGCCCGCGCAGCACCTCGGAGAAAGACGCGCCGGATGTCGATTTCGACAAGCTCATGTCCTTCGGCGTCCCCGTGCTCGGCGTGTGCTACGGCATGCAGCTCCTCAACATCAAACACGGCGGCACGGTGAAGCCCGGCGTCACCCGCGAGTATGGCCCAGCGAAACTCGTCGTCACTGACCACGAGGATCTTTTCAGCGCCATCTCGCACGAATCCCAGGTCTGGATGAGCCACAGCGACACCTGCGCCAATCTCGCCAGCACGACGAAAGTCATCGCCACCAACGAAGACGCCGTCCCGGTGGCCTTGAAGTGGTCGGATCGCTGCTGGGGCATCCAGTTTCATCCTGAAGTCACGCATTCGCACGAAGGCACCGCCATCCTGCGAAACTTCCTCACCAAAAGCGGCGCGCAGCTTGCCAGATTCGACATCAACGCCTTCAAGGCGCAGATGCTCGAACGCATCAAGGCCGAGGTCGGCAGTCGCGAAGTCATCTGCGGCGTCTCCGGGGGCGTGGACAGCACCGTGCTCGCCGTCTTGCTCGCGAAGGCTGGCGTGAAGGTGCGCTGCATCTTCATCGACACCGGCATGATGCGCCTCAACGAGGCCGCGGAGGTCAAAACGCTCTTTGATGAAGTCGGCGTGCCCATCGAGCAGATCGACGCCAGCGCCACCTTCCTCGGCGCGCTCAAAGGCGTGACTGATCCCGAGCAGAAGCGCCGCATCATCGGCACGCTCTTCGTCGATGAGTTCTGGAAAGTGGCCGACAACGTCGAATTGCTCGCGCAAGGCACTTTGTATCCCGACGTGATCGAGAGCGCCACCAGCGGCAGCATCGCCAGCAAGATCAAAACGCACCACAACCGCGTCGATCGCATCATGGAACTTAAGGAGCAGGGCAAGGTGCTCGAACCGCTCGCCGAGCTCTTCAAAGACGAGGTACGCGCTCTCGGAGCCAGCCTCGGCATCCCGCATCGCGCGTTGTGGCGTCATCCGTTCCCAGGTCCCGGTCTCGCCGTGCGCATTCCCGGCGAGATCACGCCCGAGCGTGTCGCCATCACCCAGCAGGCCGATGCCATCTTCATCGGCGAGCTGCGCCGCAGCGGCTGGTATGAGCAAACCTGGCAGGCTTATGCTGCGTTGCTCCCGGTGAAAACCGTCGGCGTCAAAGGCGACGAACGCAGCTACGAGCAGGCCATCAGCCTCCGCGCCGTTATTTCTGAGGACGCCATGACCGCTGAATGGGTCCGGCTGCCCTACGAAGTGCTCGCCAACGCCTCCAACAAAATCCTCAACAGCGTCAAAGGCGTGAACCGCGTGCTCTACGACATCAGCACCAAGCCGCCCGCCAGCATCGAGTGGGAGTGATGCGGGCTTTCGATTTTTGATTCCTGATTTTTGTTCACCATGCTTCCCGCTGCCAAGAACATTGAGCTGTCTGCCCAGCATTTGCTGAAGCAGACTCTCAAGGCTGCGGCGAGCGCGACAAATGAAGCCAGTCTTCGGCACGAATTAGAAAAAGCGCTTGAGACATGCTGCGCGCAGCTCAGCGTAGCCTGGACGCCCTTCCGGCTCGATTTGGCGCTGACGGGCACCGAGTCAAAACAGGCACGTTACGCGGATGTGGCCCATGGAGCTGTCGTGATCGAGTATGAGCGGCCCAACAGCCTCGCCAAAGGCCGGCGGCAGCTCCTTCATGCGCAGCAGCAGGCGGAGGATTATGCGCGTCTCCTCGCGGTGCAGGAAGGCCGCATGGCGGGTGATTACGCGCTGGTCGTCTGGGATGGCTCGCACATCGCCTTTGGCAGACTGGACAATGGTTCGTCAAAATGGGAACCGCTGACTCAGTTTGGCATCGCGGGGGCAAAGCGACTGCTCGGAGCACTCGCTTCAGACGGCATTCCTTTGGTGCATCCGCTGCTTCTGGCGCATCTCGCCGGGCCGGAGTCGGATTTGGGTGCTTCTTTGATTCCGGCCATGTTCAACGCCGTGCGCAAGGCTGCGGAGGCAAGGCAGACGACGAAAACCAAACTGCTCTTCGTCGAGTGGCGGCGGCTTTTTGGTCAGGCGGTCGGCATCCAGACGGACTCGCTCAAAAAACTGCTCGAACGCCAGAGCCAGATGCACGGCGCTGACTACGGCAGCGATGTGGCGGCCTATCTCTTCGCGCTAAATACCTTCATTGGCCTCGTGGCAAAGCTCACTGCCGCGCTGGCGTTGCCATCGGTTTCCGAAAGCGTGCTGAACGCTTCCGTGCCGCTGCATGATCGCATCCGCGCTTTGGAAAGCGGCGTGCTGTTTCGCGATGCAGGAGTCGAAAACTTGCTCAATGGCGACTTCTTCGCGTGGTATGCGGATGACGCGGGCTGGAAAAAGTTTGAGAAAGGCATCCAGTCGCTCCTGGCCGTGCTGGCGAACATCAGCTTCGACATCTCGCGGAAGTCGCCGGAATCCACGCGGGACCTTTTCAAGGGACTTTACCAGTCTTTCGTGCCTCGGGCGCTGCGTCATGCGCTGGGTGAGTTTTACACGCCGGACTGGCTCGCGGGTCATGTGGTGAACCAGGCAGGCTGGCAGCTCTCCAAAAGCCTCACCGATCCCACCTGCGGCACCGGCACTTTCATCCTTGAAGCCATCCGTCGCCGTCTCTCGAATGCCACGCCGCGCACGACAGCTGCCGAGCTCCTGGACGGGCTTCACGGCATGGACTTGAACCCGCTGGCCGTTTTGGCGGCGCGTGCCTCGCTGGTCGTTTATCTCTCGCAAAGGCTGAATCCGGCGAAACCGGTGCGTCTGCCCATCTTCCTCGCCGATGCGGTGCATCCAGCGGATTTGAGCGGCAAACTTTACGAGCACCGCCTCCAGACGGAAAAGGGCGCGTTCGGGTTCAAAGTGCCTGCCTCGCTGGTGAAGAGCAGCGGCTTCTTCGCGCTCTTCAACCGCCTGCGTGAACTGATCGACTCCGACAAAGACGCCGCTTTCATTCTCAAGACGCTGCTAAGTGACAAAACGGTGAAGGCATTGCCACAGGTCGAGCGCGATGCCTTCGAGGACAGCATCGGCGTGTTTGTCAAACTGCATGCGGAAGGCTGGAATGGCATCTGGTGCTCCATCCTCGCAGAGCGCTTCGCCGCGTCGTCGATGCCGCCGGCGGATTTTGTGTGCGGCAATCCGCCGTGGGTGAAATGGAGTCATCTGCCGCCGGATTACGCCGCCATCATCAAAGAACGCTGCCGCAAGATCGGCGTCTTCAGCGATGATGCCTGGGTAGGCGGCATCGAGGCGGATATCTCAACGGTGGTGACTTATGTGGCCGCGGAGAAGTGGCTGCGACGCGGTGGCACGTTGGCCTTTCTCATCACCGGCACCGTTTTCGCCAACGAATCCAGCCAGGGCTTTCGTCGTTTCGAGATCCCGCATTTGAAGCTACCGATGGAAGTCATCCGCGTGGAGGATTACGACGAGGTCGCTCCATTTGAAGGCGTGAGCAATCACTCGGCGCTGCTGATGTTCCGCACAGGGAATCCCACCACTTATCCCGTCACTTACCGCTGGTGGAAACCGCCGGGAGAGAAGGGCGAGGTGAAACGCCAGTTCATCAGTGCCGAGCAGTTCGTTCTGGAGGCGGTGAAGTTCGACCAGCTCGCCTGTCCGGTGCCTGGAACCGATGCCGGGCCATGGATCAAAGGCTCCCGCGCTCAGCACACGGTCTGGAAAAAACTCTTCGGACCTTCCAAACACGAGTACACCGCCCGCAAAGGAATCACGACAGACGCGAACGGCATCTTTTTCGTCTCAGTGGGAGATGTGGATGCCAGCTCGAAAACCTGCCAGGTGCGCAATCATCCTGAGATCGGCAAACGTGACGATATCCAGCCCGTGACAGCCACAATCGAGATGGATCATGTGTTTCCGCTGCTTCGTGGTCGCGGCGTGAGCGCTTTCAAAGCGGTGCCGGATGAAGCCTTCTCCGTGCTCGTGCCGCAGCGTGGCATGCACGGCGATCCCGAGCTGCCCGCCACGCATCCGAAGACGCACCGTTTCTTGATCCGCTTCCGCTCCATTCTGGAGTCGAGGTCGAGTTACAAACGCTTTCAGAAGAAACAGGCCTGGTGGTCGCTGTGGAGCACGGGCGCTTACACCTTCGCACCTTTCAAAGTGGCGTGGCGGGAGATGCCGGGCGGACGTTTTGCCGCCGCGCTCGTTTCTCCCCAGCAGGACAAAGGCTGGGGCACCCGCGTCGTGGTGCCGGATCACAAACTCTACTTTGTGCCCTGCACCACGCAGGACGAGGGAGCCTATCTCACGGCGGTTTTGAATGCGCCGGTCGTTTCCGAGGCCATCTCCGCCTACGCAGCGCAATTGAGCCTCGGCGTCAGCGTGGTCGAGTATCTGGCGCTGCCGCCGTTCGATGCTTTCAACGAAGTTCATCAAAAAATCAGCCGCCTCGGCCTGAAGCTCACGAAACAGCCCGAACTGCCGTCTCCTGAGCAATGGGCGGAGCTGGATGACCTAGCCCGGTCTGCTTTTGGGCTTTGACACCTTCCCAGAAATCTTTCCGATCATGCCCATTTTTTCTGGCTTCTTCCTCACTTTTGAAGGCTCTGAAGGCTGCGGCAAATCGACGCAGATTCGTTTGTTGCGTGAACGGCTCGAAAAATCCGGTCGTAAAGTTGAAGTCCTGCGCGAACCCGGCGGCACGGAGGTTGGTGAAAGCATCCGCCATCTCCTCCAGCACGCCAAAGAAGGACACAGCATGACGGCGGAGGCTGAACTGCTTCTCTTTGCCGCCAGCCGCGCCCAGATCGTGCGTGAAAAAATCCGCCCGTTGCTCGAATCCGGCGTATTCATCATCCTCGACCGCTTTCTTGACTCGACCACGGTTTATCAAGGTCACGCCCGCGGCCTTTCGCTCGAAAGCGTCCGCGCCATCAACGCCTTCGCCATCGGCGGCACGCTGCCGCATCTCACCATTGTGCTCGACATGGACACGCAGACTGCCTGGCAGCGCATCCACGCCACCGGCCGCGCACTCGACCGCATGGAAAGCCAGCCGCGTGATTTTTTTGAGAAGGTGCGGCAGGGCTATCTCGACATCGCCCGGGCCGAGCCGCGGCGCGTGACAGTCATTGATGCTGCACGGAGCGAGCAGCAGGTACACGATGACATCTGGAACCTCCTGAGCACACGCCCCCATGCCCTTTAAGAGCGACCACGCCCTGCAGCTTCTCACGCGCGCCCGTGACAACGGGAGGCTGGGACACGCTTATCTCATCACCGGACCGAAGGAGTCCCGGCATGAGGAGTTCGCATCAAGAGTGCTCGATCTCGTGACTGGGCAGAAACAGCGCAATCTCGAAGGCTGGGAAGGGCAGGGAGCCTATGTCCTGCGTCCGCAGAGCAAAAGCAGACAAATCAAAATTGGCAAGATTGACGACGACGGCCCGGGGACAATGAGGCATTTTTTGAAGAGCATGTATCAGACGGCTTCTGATAGCATCGGCATGAAGCTGGGAGTGATTGTCGATGCTGAGTGCATGAATGTTCAGGCGCAGAACGCGTTTCTCAAGACATTGGAGGAACCTCCGCCACGCACTCTCCTGCTGCTGTTGACATCGCATCCAGAACGATTGCTGGCCACAACGAGATCACGAGTCATCGAGATCGGCCTCATGCCGCCCGCCGGGGCGCGGATTTTCACCGAGCACGAGAACAAGCTGCTCATCGTGCTGGGCAAGCATGCGTCACGCGGCTCCGGCACGCTTTCCGGGGCGCTGGCGTTGAAGGCCGACTTTGAAGGCATCCTGGAAGAGTTGCGCGACGATCTCAAAAAGAGGCATGAGGAGGAGTTTGAGCGGGAGACGGAACACTACGGCAAAACGACTGATGGCAACTGGCTCAAACAGCGCGAGGAGCAGGTCGAGGCCACGATCGAGGCGGATTACATCCAACAACGCAGCGCCCTGATGGACTTGCTGCTCTCTTGGTTCGGCGACGTCGCGCGCCAGCAGGCCGGCGCGGAGCATCTCGACCTGCCGAAGCATCAGGGCATGACGGCTTCGCTCGCCACGAAATGGGGACCCGCCGATGTGGCGAAGCGCGTGCGCATCCTGCGCCAGCTCGAGAGCCACCTGCACACGAATGTGAATGAGTCGCTCGCGCTCGAGGTGTGCCTCATCCAGGCGTTTGGTGTTTGATTTTCCCGCCGGATTGACCGCTGGCGCCTTCCGGATTTCGCATCAAACACGGCCTCCTGGTTTGCCTTCGTTTGAGGTTTGGTGTCAGCCCGCCTCGTCTCCCAGGCGTTTGTCAGGAACGAGATGGCGCTGGACGTAGTCGCGCACCGCTTCGGCCAGCGGGGTGATTTCCTGGGTGAAGCCGGAGGCGCGCAGCTTGGTGATGTCGGCGCAGGTGTGGTATTGATACTTGGCTCGCAGATGCTCCGGCATGTCGATGAACTCGATGACCGGTTCCTTTTTGAGCGCGACGAAGATGGCGGTGGCGAGTTCGATCCAGGTGCGGGCTTCGCCGGAGCCAAGGTTGAAGAGGCCGCCCGCGCTGGTGTTCTCGGCGAGGTGGAGGGTCATGCGGATGGCGTCTTTCACATAGAGGAAGTCGCGCATCTGCTCGCCGTGCTGGTAGTCGGGGCGGTGGGATTTGAAGAGCTGCACCTTGCCAGTGGAGAGGATCTGGCCGCAGGCTTTGTGGACGAGGCTGCGCATGTCGGCCTTGTGGTCCTCGTTGGGGCCATAGACATTGAAGTACTTGAGGCCGGCGATCTTCGGCAGCCAGCCCTCGCGTTTTGCGTGGAGATCGAAGAGGTGCTTCGAGTAGCCGTACATGTTCAGCGGGCGCAGCTTGTGGATGTCAGGATCCTGGTCGTTCATGCCGTGGGCGCCGTCGCCATAGGTGGCGGCGGAGGATGCATAGACGAAGCGGGTGCGGTTGGTGAGCGACCAGTGGCAGAGCTGCTTGGTGAACTCGAAATTGTTCCGCATGA
>JAEUHJ010000187.1 GCA_016795375.1 Verrucomicrobiaceae bacterium | reverse complement strand
ATAACGTACGTTCATGTCGAGAACCGGCTTCACCGGCGCGGCGAGCAACCCATCACGCTCCAGCAACGAGGCAAGCGCCAGCGTGCCGAGGCTGTAGCCATTGGCGTGCAGGAAATGACGGCGGGAGCAGAGGTGGGGGCGGGTCATGGGCAGGGAGGCATACGCGGGAACTGCCGCGCATCTCACAGGCTGCCGCGCTGGAAATTCCCTGCTTGCCGTCCGGGTGTTTTTTCTTTCCGCCCTTCCATTCTGCGGCGCACGATTCATGCTCTGCGGAGCGTTTTTTGTTCCTGTCATGCCCATCTCCATCCCCCCATTGACCCGCCGCGGCTTTTTCAAACACGGTTCAGCCGCCGCTTTCGGCGCCCTGGCCTCGCAACTGCCCGCCATCGACATTCCCGAACAGGTCTGGGTGCTGTTTTCCGACACGCATGTCGCCGCGGACGAGACTCTCGTGGCACGCAACGTCAACATGGCGGAGAACCTGCTCCGTTGCTCCAACCAGGTGCTCAAACTCGGCCAGAAGCCCTTCGGGCTCATCGTGAACGGCGACTGCGCCTATCTGGAGGGCAGCAGCGATGACTACGTCACCTTCCTGCGCTGCATGCAGCCGCTGCGCGAGCAATCCATCCAGGTCCACTGCACACTCGGCAACCACGACCACCGCACCAATTTCCTCAATGCCGTCATCGGCCCGCCGCCGCCGAATGCCGAGCGGCAGTTGAACGTTCCGGACAAGCACGTCGCCACCGTCACAAGCGCATTGGTGAACTGGATTCTGCTCGATTCGCTCGACCTCGTGAACAAAACGCCCGGCCGTCTCGGCGAGGCCCAGCTCGTCTGGATCGAGCGCGAGCTGCGCAACTCGCCGGACAAGCCCACCTTCATCGTCGCCCATCACAATCCACAGGGACCGGTGCCCGAAGGCAAAAAACCCACCGGCTTGCAGGACAGCGACGCCTTGTTCGACCTCCTGGCCGCCTACCCGAAAGTGCAAGGCTACATCTACGGTCACACGCACACCTGGCTGAAGTCGAAGCACGAGAAAACCGGCCTGCCGATACTCAACCTGCCGCCTGTCGCCTACGTCTTCAATCCGAAGAACCCGAACGGCTGGGTCATCGCCCGCATCGACTCCGACCGTGCCGAATTCGAACTGCGCGCGCTCAATCCTGCACACGAGGAGCACGGGCAGAAGCATGTGATCAAGTTCACCTGAGACTTCTTCGCGCCAGGGCTGGCACGTTGTTCACGCTTTAGGGAAGCGCTGGATAAAACCACAGAGGAGCGATGTACGCAGAGAAGAACTGTTGGGAATCAACCTCTGCGCTCATCGTGCCTCTGCGGTTGATGAATCGTTCTGTGTTTCCCTAAAGCGTGGACAAAATGCGTTTCACTCGTCCACGCCCGCGGCGTCCAGGGTGCGCATCATGGCGTCCATGAACTCCTGCGCGGCGTCAATCGGGAGGATGATCGTGTCGCGACGGCCGCGCACGTCCTCGGTGATCTTGATGAACTTGCCGCGGTCGTTCTCCTTCAGGTCGAGGAAGAAAATCTTCCGCTCGGTGACGATTTTTTCGGAATGCAGCGGCGGATTGGACGGACGCCGCTCACCACCATCATCATATTCTGTGTTCCTCATGTGATAACCTCCGCTGCCTGACTATTCGCTGTGCCGTATTTTCCTGAGAATTTCGAGGCTGATTTTAGAAATCATGCCCGCCTTGTCAATGCTTCTCGCGGGCGAGCACCTTTCGTGCCGCGTGCAGGGCGGCGAGCGTCCAGACCACGGGATAGAGCTGCTCGTGATACCACAGGCGGGCAAAATAAAGGCCGATGGGAGCCGGTGGGAAACGTGCGCCGTGGCTGGTGATGTTCAAAAGCCAATGCGTGGCTTGCTGGATGCGTGCGAGGGCGTCCGCGCTCCTGTCCTGGCAGAGCGCATGCAGGGCGACGGCGGTTTCCTCGATGCTGGAAGGCGCGGTGGAGTCGCCACCGAAGGAGCCGTCGGGTTTTTGGGCGGAGCGGAGGTAGGCGAGGCCGGAGTCGATCAGATGGCGGGCCTGGATGGCGAGGTGCTCATTTCCACCGAGGTGGTTGATCACCTGCGCGGTGCCATAGACGGGATTGTTCTCGTCGGTTGTGTGCTCGTTGCCGAACCAGAGCGGAATCCAGGAGCCGTCCGCACGCTGCGAGATCCCCAGATAGCGCAGGGCGCGTGCGGTGGAGCTCACGATGCGTTTTTGCGTGGCGGCGGGCAGTTCCGCATGCCACGACCACCACGCGAGCAACGCATGCGCGGTGATCTCGGGCGTGCTGCGGTCAAATGGCAACGCACCCCAGCCGCGGCAGAAGGTGGGAATGCCGCCGTCGCGGTTTTGCAGGTCGAGCAGCCACGCGATACCGCTGTGAATGGCCGAATCGCAGGTGTGGCCGATTTTTTTGAGTGCAATGAGCGCACTGGAGGTGTCATCGGCATCAGGAACGCCGCCGGGAAGATCGGTCCACGCCCAGCCGCCGGGTGCGGCGTTGGTGAAGGGGTGAGTTTCGCGGTATTGCTGGGAAAGAAGCGAAGAACAAAGGGCAGAGGGCGAAGAGGCGGAACCATCCAGTGCGCGAATCGACAACGTGGTGCCCCAGGTGGCGAGATTGGTGTCGATGGGCCAGCTTCCATCGTCGCGCATGGATTTGACGAGGAAATCGACGGCGAGGGGAATGCAGGGATGATCGAGTTGACCTGCACCGGCGAGAGCCATGGTGACGAAACTCGTGAGCGGTGTGGCTTCGAGGTAACCGCCGCTGCTGGGTTGCAACGTTTGCAGCATCGGGCGGATGCGTGGCCAGGTGAGCGCGCGAAGCCAGCACAGCGGATTCCACCACGCGGGCGGCGCGTGATGGAAACGCGCATGACCGATGGCGATCAACGCGGGCAAGGCATAGCTGACGACGGGAAGGCCGATGGCGCCGAACCAAGCGCGCGGAAGCGCGGCGAGCTCGAACGGCAGGGCGATGACGTGACGCCAGCCATCTTTGCCCAACGTGCCGCAGAGCGTGCAGAGCATGAGGATGGGCACGGAGAAGGTCTTGTCCTTGCCGTAGCGTGCGATGACGGCTTTGGCGATGGCATCGGGTTCCAACGAGCCGACGTGGGCGATGATCCAGGCGTTGGCGGATTGGATGTTGGGAGTGGCGACGATTCGTCGCCCTTCCGAATCCTGTTTTGCCGACGAATCGTCGGCACTCCATAAATGCAGCGCGCTCCAGCACAGCAGCGTGGTGGAGAGGTTGCTTTTGCTGATGGTGGTGTCGCCCCAGCCGCCGTCGGCGTTTTGATGAGCGCAAAGCCACTGCGCGCCGTTTTGGATGAGTGCGGCATATTTGTCGCGATCGACCAGCGAGAGCGCGACGATGGCGGTCGCGGTGGAAAGGGCGCTGCTGCTGAGGCGCCCCTCCCAGTGGCCGCGCGCATTGCGCAGGCTGCCGAGATGGACCTGCGTGCTGGCGATGGCGCGGTCGAGGGCGTCCATCATGGCAGGGCGGCTCAGGCTTCGAGTTTGAGCTCAGGACGGGCGGCGATGGCCTTCGTGAGCGAGTCCCAGCCGCCGGGGCGCTGCTCCTGGAACATGTGCAGGTAGAGGGCGACTTGCTGCGCCGGATACGCTGCGAGCAAGGCGGTGACAGAAGCTTCGGCCTTGTCATCGTCGATGACCTCGGGCAGCTCGGTGACCTCGCCTTTGCCATCGTGGGCGATCTGCGCGGCATCGAGGAAGGTGATGAGCATCTGCGACTGGCCTTTGAGGAGCCAGATCTGGAAGATCTGCGCGGTGACGCCTTCGTTAGCCCTGGTGTTGAGCTGTTCGAGGAGCCACTCGGCCTGCTTGGCACGGGATTTTTCCAGAACGAAGGCCGGGCGCAGCTTGCGGCCTGCGGCGAGGGATTCGATGACGGCCTTGTAGGCGGCGCGCTGATCGTTCTGCATGTAGGTCATGATCTGCGCGCGCAGTTCGGGACCGATTGCTTGAAGAAGTTGGTTGGCTCGCATCTGGGGGAGGCTTGAAAACGGGGCGCTCTGCTAACATCGCGACAGGAGAGCCGCAACCGTTTTGGCATTGACCTCAAGACGGCCATGCCGATAAAAACGGCCATGCCTTACGACGATGGAACCTGGCATTGCGACCAATGCGCCAAGCAAGTGCTCGTCCGCAGGCGCACGCCTGATCACACCTTCCATTTGCTCCTGGGAATCTGCACCGGCGGCATCTGGCTGGTGGTCTGGCTGTTCATCGCGCTGCGCGGCGGCTCGAAAACATGGCGCTGCTGGAGCTGCGGCTCGATCGTGGGGCGGGAGTGACACTCCGCACGGCTTCACAGCAGGCGGATCGTGAGCGGGAAGCGATAGACGTTTCCTTCGGCGGCCTTCACGATGCCGATGATGGTGAGCACGATGGAGGCGACGCCGACGATCACGAGCAGCGGGATGCCGATGAAGACGAAGCAGAGGACGAACGAGATCAGCGCGTAAACAAAGTAGCTGATCTGGAAGTTCAGCAGCTCCCTGCCCTGCCGGTCGAGGTAAGAGCTCTGGTCTTTCTTGATGAGCCAAATGACGAGCGGGCCGAGGATGGGGAAACCTACCAGACAGAGGATGTGCATGACGATGCCGAGGGTTTTCTCATCCGAAGTGGCAGATGCGGGAAGGGCAGGAGGTGGTGTGGGAGAGTCCATGACGGGGCGAGGTGTATCAGAAAGCGGCGGGGATGGAAATACAAACGCGGAGCCGGTTTCCCGGCTCCGCGTTGTGAGGGAACGAGTTGGAAAACTCGTTTTACGTTCAGATCGTCGGCAGCTTGAACTCGTCGACGTAGTTTTCGGTGGCGAGCTTGTTGGCTTCTTCAGCGAACTCGCCGGTGAACTTCTCGGTGACGGGATCGAATTCGAGCCAGGGGCCGGCGCTGATCTTGTCCACGTTGAGATCGATTTTGTTGTCCACGAGGTTCTGCACGAAGTGCTCGAAGGTCTCCAGACCGGCCTTGTCGTTCTTCAGGCGCTCACGCACTTCGTCCACGCTCACGGCCTTGCCGAGGCGGTAGGAGATGTTCGCCAGATGGGCGAGCGAGGCGGCGTGGAAGCCGTGGGCGACGTGCAGGTTGGAATTGATGAGCTTCCCGGCACGGACGGAATTGATGAAGTTGAGCATGTGGTCGGCACCCTCGTCGAAATCATCAAACTTCATGATGGTCTTGCCTTCATTGTCGTAGGCCTTGGCTTCCGCGACGAAACCGCCTTCGCAGTGGATGACGTTGCCGATGCGCGGCGCGGCGGTCGTGCCGACGCGGAAGACCGGCTCGAAGCCCTTGGTCCAGTTCATGTCCTTCATGGGCAGGCCGCGGTTGTCGAAGATCATCGGGGCGGGTTCATATGCCCAGAAGGCCATCTGATTGTTGGCGGTTTCCCCGTCGTCCTTGTAGCCCCAGCGGCCGCCGAAGCTCATGACGCGCTTGGGCAGCAGCTCAGGATTGCCCAGCGCCCAGCGGGCGACGTCGATCTGGTGCGGTCCCTGGTTGCCGATGTCTCCATTGCCAAAGGCCCACTGCCAGTGCCAGTCATAGTGGAACTGCTCGCGCTGCACGGGCTGGATGCCGCGGGGGCCGGCCCAGAGCTTGAAGTCCACGTCCACGTTCTGCGGCTTGCCGCTGGTGGTGCGGAACATGCCCTTGATCACGCCGTCCTTCGCCTCAGTCGGCGCGGCCACGGTGCCGATGGAGTTGCGCGCCTTGTAGTTGATGCCGCGGGAGAGGGTGACCTTGCCGATGTGGCCTGCCTTGACCCAGTCCATGGCCTGCTGCCAGCCGGGGCTGGAGCGGCGCTGCATGCCGTGCTGGACGACGAGGCCCTTCTTCGCGACTTTCTCGGCGGCGTTCACGAGCTGGCGGCCTTCCCAGATGTTGTGGCAGACGGGTTTCTCGACGTAAACGTGCTTGCCCGCGGCCATGGCGGTCATGGCGATGAGGGTGTGGGTGTGGTTCGGCGTGGCGATGGTGACGGCGTCCACCTCGGGGTCGAGCACGAGCTTCCGGTAGTCGGTGTAAGCGGTGACGGTGTTGTTTTTCTTCGCCTGATTGGCGACCTCCCTGGTCAGCACATTGGAATCCACGTCGCAGAGGGCGACGAGGCGCACGCCGGGGATCCGCTGCAGGTTGGAGATGTGGCCCTGGCCACGGCTGTTGAAGCCGATGACGGCGACGCGCACATCACCATTGGCGCCGATGGGTGCGGAGAAGGCTCGGGATGCGACGAGTCCGGCGGTGCCGGCGACAGTGCCGCGGATGAAGGTGCGGCGGGAGGTTTGAGTGTGGGTATGCATGGTGTGGGACGAGGTTAAACGAGGGGAAACAGCTTTTTTTCGCGATTTGATGCAGAAAGCAGGCGGTGAAGAAAAAACGCCCCGCCTGACCGGCGGAGCGTTTTGAACTGAAAACAGGAGTTTGGGAACCAAAAACTGCAAACTAACCCAAACGGGGGATTCGCGACCCAGAGCGATCACGGCTGCGGTTTCGGAGCGGGAAGCGGCGGGGCTTCCGGCTCGAAGTCGAGCACATCCTGGTGCGTGCGCAGGGCTTTACGGGCTTTGTCAAAGAAGGAGCCAAGATCCTCGGCGTTCATCTGCTGCTTGTCGTCGATGTAGGCGTGCAGCTTCTGGATCTGCGCGTCGGCGTCGAGATTCACGCCGGACATGACTTTCTGCGCGGAGGCATAAACCGTGGTGAACTTGCCCTGCGCCTGCTCGAACGCCTCCTTCGCGCCTTCCTGGCGGGCGTATTCCTTTTCCCGTTCGCGAAACTCCTTGCTGAAGATGCGCTTGAAAAAGCCGCCCTTGGGCTTTTCGATCTGCCGGTTCGCCTGGGCCTCAAAGTAGGCCGCCAGCTCTTGAAATTCCTGCATGGGCTTCTGATATTGCTTTTTGAGATAGCCGAGTCCGGTGGTGATGATGGCGAGCTTCTCGACCTCGGCCTTCGAGAGCGCCTGCCCGGCCTTCACCTTGTCCTCCAGCAGGTCGATGTATTGCAGCGTGGTCTTGTTGCCCTCAAAAATGTTCTCGAACTCCTTCGCGGCGGTGGCCAGGCGCTGGCGTTCTCCCTTGCGCAGGGCGTCGATTTTCTTCTCGTGCTCGTTGCTGAGCGCGGTGATCGTCTTCTGATGCTGCGCGGCCTGCGCGTCCAGCGTGCGCTGAAATTCAGCCTCCTTCGCCTTGAGAGCCTCGGCGTGCTCGGTCTTGAGCTGTTCCATGCTGGAGCGCAGATCGGCGAGGTCGGAGCGTGATTGGAAAAGGAACCAGCCCAGCACCCCGGAGGCGAGGAAGCTGAGCACGAGCAAAGCGGTGAGGTTTTTGATGGCAGTCATGGTGGGGAAACGATTCGTGAGACGGGCTTTGTACGCAACCGCATTCAACGCGCGCGTTTTGCACCGGGTCGGGAGGCCCATGCGCCTCTTCGGTCTGTTCAGCAAGCTGGAATCCTGCTAAGGCTGGCGGAAATCCAGCGTCTTGTCTCCCCGATGTCGTCCACCGCCCGCCCCACCGCCGTCCGTCACCAGATTCTCACCACGGCGACGGTCGTGGCCTTCCTGATGTATCTGGACCGCATCTGCCTGGCGAACATCCTCAGTTCGGACTCATTCCAAAAAAACATCCACCTCGACCAGGGCCAGATCGACTGGATCAAGGGAGCCTTCTTCTGGGCTTACGCGCTGTTCCAGGTGCCCGCAGGCTGGCTGAGCGACCGCTTTGGCGCGCGCACGCTCATCACGATTTACATCGCGGCATGGTCGTTTTTCACCGCTGCGACAAGCTTTGCGACGGGCTTCTGGACCCTGTTCGCCGCGCGCATGCTGTGCGGGCTGGCGGAGGCGGGATACTATCCCGCGAGCAGCGGACTGCTGACACGCTGGGCGCACATCGAGTCCCGCGGCTTTGCCAGCAGTGTCATTTCATGGGGGGGCCGCGTCGGGGGCGCGGCAGCCCCCGGACTGACCGCCTTCGTCATTCTCCAGGCGGATGACTGGCGCTGGGCAGGGTGGATCTACGGGGTGGGCGGCGTGATCGTGGCGCTGTGTTACTGGCGCGTGTTCCGTGAACACCCGCGCCAGCATCCCGGCTGCAACGAGGCAGAGGTACTCCTCCTGGCGGAAGGGCGCGGCGATTTCCAGCCCGTCAAAGATCCGCCCCGGCGCTTCCCGCTCGCCGCCGCCTGCCGCAGCGGCAACCTCTGGCTGGCGAACGGCGCGCAGTTCTTCACCAACATCGGCTGGGCTTTCCTGATCCTCTCACTGCCGGATTACCTCAAGGAGGTGAAGCATCTCGATGACGGCATGAGCGGACTCATCACCACCGGGGCGCTGACCATCGGCATCCTGGCGCTGCCGGTGGGCGGGCTGATGACCGACTACATTTCGAAGCGCCACGGCAGGCGGCTGGGGCGTGTGCTGCCCATGTCGGTGACGAAATTCTGCGCTGCCGGGCTGTATCTTCTGGCGCTTCAGATGGATTCCGCCTGGGGCATGGCCATCGCTTTCGGTGCGGTCACCTTTTTCGCCGACCTCGGCCTTCCCGCCATGTGGACTTTCATGCAGGACATCAGTGGCAGGCATCAGGCGCAATTCTTCGGCTGGGGAAACATGTGGGGAAATTTCGGCGCAGCCATCCTGCCGGTCATATTCACCAAGACACTGCTGCTCTATGACACAAACCACGATTACCATGAAGGCGTGTGGCTCTGCGCGGCGGCATTTGTGCTCGCCGGCGTTTTCTCGCTGTTCGTGAACGCGGAAAAACCCGTGATGCAGGAGAGCGCTTGAGCGCGTCCCGGAGCACCACGGGTTTGAGAAAACAATCCGGGGCAGGGCTTACCAGCCGCCTTCTTCGCCGCCGCCGTCACGGCCGCCACGATTGCCGCGGTCAAAGCGCTTGCCACCGCCGCCACCGCCGCCGTAACCACCACGGCCACCGCCGCCACCACCACCACCGTAGCCGCCACGGCCACCGCCACCGCCGCCGCCGTAACCACCACGGCCACCACCACCGCCGCCAAAACCACCCGGGCGTTCCTCACGCGGACGGGCTTCGTTGATGGCGAGCTTGCGGCCCAGGAACTCCTGGCCGTTCTGTGCGTTGATCGCGGCATTCATGGCCTCGGGGGAGTCCATCGTCACGAAGGCGAAACCACGCGGGCGGCCGCTTTCGCGGTCCATCGGCAGGAAGACTTCGGTGACGCCACCGTATTGCGAAAACAGCTCGCGGACATCTTGTTCCTGAGCGGCGAAGGGCAGATTGCCCACATACATCTTGGTATTCATATCGTTGTTGAGTGCGGCTGCCGTCTTCGTGCCAGAACTCGTGAACACCAACGCTTGAATCACCTGATGAACACTGAGCCTGACCCTTAACAGGTGACCTG
>JAEUHJ010000160.1 GCA_016795375.1 Verrucomicrobiaceae bacterium | reverse complement strand
GATCACCCCAGGCTCGAGGTCCACGAGGATGGCACGGGGGATGTATTTCCCGTCGCGCACCTTGTGGAAGAAAACCTCCAGGTTGGCATTGCTGTTCGCGGTGTTGTTGCCGTCCTTCGGCGTGCCGGCCTCGGTCAGGCCATGCTCACGCAGCACAAGCCGCCAGAAGCGGTCGGCGATCTGGTTGCCACACTGTCCGACATGGATGCTCAAAATTTCTCTCACGGGTGTTCTCCTCCAAACTGTTGGTTCTCTGTTGCGTAGGTTGTGTCATCAGGCACGGCGGCGATCGACGAGATCCCGCAGACTCATGCCGCTCCGGCTGTCCTCGGCGGTGCCGGTGCTGCCACGCGGAATGTCAGCGGAGCTGTCCTGTACCTTGGCCTTGGCACCGCTTTCCTCCGCGACTTGATAGCTTTGGATGAGTTCCTGGGCGGATGCACGGAGGGCGTTGATCTGCTCCTCGGACATGCCTTCGTTGAGGTACCAATTGGCGAAGGCCTTGCGCTGCCAGAGCTTGTCGAAGTTGTGGCAGATGCGGTCGAGCACGCGGGCGATCTCGGTGTTGTTGGCGAGGAGTACCATGCTCTTGCGATGAGAGACACCCGACTGCTCGACATAGCCGATCTTGAACGCGGTCGGGATCCAGTAGGTGAGCGGAAGCTGCTCGCGCATGGCGGCAAGGGCCGCGTCGGCGAGGGGTTTGTCATCCATGATGCCGCGATAGAGCACGGCGGTGCTCAGGAAGCGGCCTTCCATCGGCGAGCAGGCGGCGAAGACAGAACCGTTGTCAAACAGACTGCGGATCATGTCCTCGACGCCCATCTCCTCGAACTTGCTGCGGTCCGGCGGCGTGAGCGGCGCGAATGCGCACATGAGGAAATGCAACGACGGCTGCGGCACAAGATTGGTGAGGAGCTCGCGCAGGCTGATTTCCACCGTGAGGAAGCCGCTGAAGCGCATCGAGGCGGTCAGCCCGGCCAGCGCCTCGGTGATGAGGAGGTTCAAATCATCCACCGTGGGGCTTTCGATGTTCCACTTGCGGTGCGCGAGCTCGAAGAGCGCCTCGTTGTCAAAGATGAGGCAGGCGTCCGCGCTGCGGCGGAGCGTGTTCAGCGTGAAGACCGTGTTGTAAGGCTCGGTGACGACACTGGACACCTGCGGGGAAGGCAGAACCGCGCAGGAAAGCACCGGGAACTCAGGATACTTCTCCTTGATGGACTCGATGAGCAGGGCGCCAAAGCCGGAGCCGGAGCCGCCGCCCGTGGCGTGCAGCACGATGATGCCGCCGACGTTGTCACATTTGTCGATCTCGGCGTCAAGCCTCCCCATGACTTCCGGCAGCACCTCACGGCCAGCCCCCAGGTAGCCGACGGCAAAGTTGCCGCCCGCGCCTTCTGTGCGGCTGATCAGGTTGCCGGGGTTGAACAAGGAGCCTGAGTTGGCCTTCACGTTGTCGATCACGCTGGGCTCCAGATCGACCATGATCGAACGCGGCACATAGCTGCCGGATGTGGATTCCCCCAGCTTGGTGAAAAACGCGCTCCAGTTGCCACGGGGCTGCTGCCCTTGGGCCGTCTGTCCGGTCAGGGGATCGATGCCATGCTCCTGACAGATGGTTTTCCAGAACGATGCGGCGATCTGGTTGCCGGCCTGGCCGATTGAAATGACGATTGTGTTGTTGACCTTCATCAGTCTCTCCTAGTTTCGCTTTTCAAATGTGATGTTGACGTTCTGACAATTTCTGTCGCATGACACACGCGCACCCTCGCCCCACAGCCAGATTCCTCGCCCGGCCCGCCCGGACTTCGCAATCATGGCTGCCTTGCGAACGGCACTGCGTCTCCACGCGGAAACTTTTACCTGCGGGCACCATTGAGTCCAAGCAAATTCTGCCCCTTCGCGAGAAAACCCACGCTCCACTCTGCTCGGAATGCGCTGTCGTTCGGGTGAGGAGATCACGGCTTCTGTGTTTGTTTCGACGGCAACGGTGACGCCGTGGACATTGCAGGCACCTGCCCCGTCCTGTTTTCCACATGCCCTTGCTTCATGCGGTCGATCTCCTCCTTGGTTGGAACGATCGCCCGGCGAATGGTGACGGGATCCTTCTCCACCGGTTTTACCGCAGGCACCGGCACCACCGGCGCGGCGGATTTTTCGGGAACTGCGGCAGGAGGTTCGACACCGCTTGCCACCACTGCCTTTACAGGCGGCGCGGCGGCGGGCTTCTGGACCGGAGGCGGCACCGATGCTGTCGCGGGAGCAGCCGATGGCAGCGGCTTCGTTTTGCCAGGATTAGGAACAGCCACTGATATGGCCACCACAGATTTTGGCGACGGAGCCGCAGGTGCCTTGGGCCTTGGCACTGGCACAGGGGCTTTTTCAGACTTCACCTCCGCTGCTTGGGTACTCTCAATCACCTTCACCGCCGTCGGCGCTCCGCCGACAACCGGCTTCTCACCATCATTCCCCATGAAAATCCATGCAGCGCCGCCCGAGACGACCGCAGCGGCGGCAGCCAACAAGCCCCAGGGCATCCCACGCTTCCTCACGTTCAACGGATTGAGATCATGCGTCTTCATGCCGCGTCTCACCTGGGTGGCCGCAGTGCCATCCAGATGCTCCTCGCCATCATCCCCGGTCCAATCGTCCTCAAAATCTGACACCGAGCCGGCGCTTTCCATTTCCTCCATCGCCACAGCGCCGCCACGAAGCCGCGTGGCGAGATCAACGGCAGGAGCGGAGAGCAGACTTTCAAATTTATCGACAAATTCACCCGGCCCCGGCGTCTTGCCGGCACGCCGGGTCATATCCATGCATTCCCTCACATAGGCGGCAGCGGCATCAGGCACGGATTCGGGGAAACTCGGACTCCCTCCGCTCTGCCGCTCTCCAGTCAGCAGGTAAGCCGCCAGCGCCACAAAGGAACGATGACGGAAATCGCGGTCGAGCAGATGCTCCTCCTGCGCCTGCCCCTCTGGAATGTCCATGTCCACCAACAGCGGCTCATACAGACTGCGCATGGTCATGTGCGGACGCAGCTTGACGGCAAAAGGCGGCCACGCATCCAGGCGTTTCTGCATCAGCCGCTCAAGCTCACGGGCCAGCAGCGGCCCGTTTTTGCCCACACGCAGCAAAATGTTCGAAGGATGCAAATCCACACGCTGCACACCGCATTCCACCGCCTGGTCGAGGCCGGCGCGGACCTGCCGCATGAGCACGATGACTTCAGCGGGGTTCAACGTGATGCGCTCCGCCATCAGACGGCTCAGCGCAAAGCCAGGCTCGCGCTCCTCGGTCAGGAAAGTCCAGTCCGGGCTTTCCCACAGGCTCAGGGAGCGGAGGATGTTGGGGTGCCTCTCAGGATTGAACCGCCACATCTGCAAGGGCACGGCCTCATAACGGCTCTTTTCCACAATGCGCGACGGCGGCAGCAGATGCACCGTGACCGGTTGTTCCGCCTTCGTGTTGATCGCGGGGATCGAGAACGGATAGCGGCGCGTGTGTTCGGCGTCTTCGACGGCGAAGCGCGTCCCGAGGATGGTTTCCACGGGGACATTCTCCAAAAGCAGATCCTGCAACTGCGACTGGGGCAGCAGGGAGGCGTTCACCACCAGGTGCTTGCGAAAGTTGCGCGCCTTCACATGGGTCGAAAGAGCGCTGAAAGCCTCACGGACATCATCCCTGAGTTTCTCAATCGAGGCAGGAGCGTTCGCCGGATCCGCCAGCGCGGCACGCACTGCGGTGCGCAGACTCATGGGCAGCTGGGTCAGCACTGGAAACCTGTCAGGATTCTCCCCCTCATATGCCTGGCCGGTGAGCAGCAGAAAAATCAACCGGCAGACCTCCGCCACGAGGCGGGATCCGCTTTGCGCCTCGTTACCGGCGTCCATTTGCGAAAGCCCGTAGTCAAACACGCGCAATTGCAGAAAAGTGTCCTCCAAGGTCGTGACGAGCACATGATCCAGACGCATGCGCGAGACGAGCCGCTGATACCCCTTCAACTGAAGCAGGTCGTCCAGCAACTGAAACACCATGGCGAGCGCAATCGCAGGCGCCACGCCACCCCTTCTCCGTACATAATCCCCGACGAACTCGCCATCATTCAGATTGCTCGTGTAATACACCAGCCCCTGATCCTCCCCCACCTCGAGAATCCTCATGAACGCTTGCCCGCGAAGTTCCGATGCCTGACGCGCCCGGTCGAAGGCGGATCTCTTCATTGCCGCGTCCAAAGTGCTGCCTCCACGCAAAACATGCAGCTCCACGAGGCGTCGGATGCGATTGTCAAAAGCCAGGAAAACAACTTCGTCCTTCGAACGCGCCAATTCCACCGGCGCACCGCCAGTTCGGTGCGCCACGGAAAGGCTGCCGAATTGTTGAAGTCCTTCAATCATAGGAAAATATAACGAGCCAGACTGCCACCACAGCATGGGGCCATAGCCTCATGAAGCAATGTCGCAGAAGCGTCCAAATTCTAACAGGTGCGGCTCAGCAATGCAAAAACATTCTGAAAAATCTAGAAATTTTATATCCAATCCTTCTTTTTACTGTAAACACAGTAGTTATTCTTCGAGCAACTTCAGCCTTTATCACTGACTTTCAGCATTTTGTGATAAAATCACCACACCCACACTCCTGCTTAGCCCAAAGATAACTCCCCGCACGCTGCTGACCATCGAATCAGAGCAACTCCTCGACAAAACGCTGCGAATCAAAGAGTTGGAAATCTTCCACGCGCTCGCCGAGCCCGATGAAGCGAGTGGGGACGGCGAGTTCTTCCTGGATATTGACCAGCACGCCGCCTTTGCCGCTACCGTCGAGTTTGGTGACGATGATGCCGGTCAACGGAATGGCCTTGTGAAATTCACGGGCCTGCTGGAGCGCGTTGGAGCCAGTAGTGGCATCGACGACGAGCAGCACCTCATGCGGAGACTCCGGATCCTTGCGACCGAGGATGCGGTGAATCTTCCTTAACTCCTCCATGAGATTGTGCTTCGTATGGAGGCGTCCGGCGGTGTCGCAGATGAGGAAGTCGGCCCGTGTCTTGAGCGCCATTTCATAACCATCAAAACAAACCGAGGCGGGATCGCAATTCGGCGGACCTTTGGCCAGCGGAATCTTCAAACGCTCCGCCCACACGGTAAGCTGCTCGACTGCCGCGGCGCGGAAGGTGTCAGCGGCGGCCAGCACGACCTTGTGACCGCGCTGGTGCAGCACATGGGCGAGCTTCGCCGTGCTGGTGGTTTTGCCGGTGCCATTCACGCCGACCATGAGGAGCACTTTGGGCTTTCCAGAAATCGGCTCGAGCGGCGGGACGACCTCAGGCAGAATTTTCCGCACATGCTCGCGTGTCACCTGGACGATGTCGGCGCCGTGCAGCGTGCGCTGGCGGGATTTGAGATCGTTGATGATTTGCAGCGCGAGGCGTGGCCCGAGATCGCCCGCGATCAATGACGCCTCAAGCTCGTCCCAGTCAATGTCGGGCTTGGTGAACCGCTGGAGCAGGGATTTGAAGAAACCGGCCATGCCCTAGTCCTCACCTGCGGTTTCAACATTGTTCCGCGCCTCGGGTTTGCGAAGCGACCTGGCCAGCTTGTCGAGAACCCCGTTGACGAAGGAACCTGACTCACCGGCGCTGAGCGCCTTGGCGATGTCGATGGCCTCGTTGAGGATGACCGGCGCAGGCACGTCCGGGCAGTGCAGCAATTCGTAGGCGGCCACGCGCAACACATTGCGGTCCACGGAGGCAAGGCGCTCGAAGCGGAAGTTTTGCAGCAGTCCGGTGATGCGGGCGTCGATGTCCGCCTGGTTATGCAGCACTCCGTTGATCAGGCTCTCCGCGAACGCGCGGGTGGATGCCTTCGCGCTGTGCAGCGTCCAGAAAACCTCAGGCTCGGCGGGTTTTCCCGCGCCCTGCATGTCGCGGGCGAAGAGAAATTGAATGGCGGCCTCCCGGCCTTCGCGGCGTCTTCCCATGATGTCAGGCGTGGTCGATGGGTTCGCCGGCGAAGCTGGCCTTCATTTTGCCGAAAAGATTGATCATCTTCACGCAGGTCTGCGCGGCCTCGGTGCCGCGGTTGATCGTGACGCCAAGACAGCGCTCCTCAGCCTGCTCCTCGTCCTCCACAAGCAGCACCTCATGAATGACGGGGATGCAGTGCTTCACCGCCATCTGCTGCAAGGCGTCGGTGACAGATGCGCCGACAAGATCCGCATGCTCCGTCGAACCGCGGATGATGACACCGAGCGCGATGACGGCGTCCGGCGCGCTGCCGCGCAGCACGAGCTCGGCGCAGACGGGTATCTCAAACGCCCCCGGCACGCGGTAAACATCCAGCGACGCGTTTGGCGCGATGACCTCGATCTCCTCCTTGGCGGCATTGAGCAGTCCTTGGACGAACTGGTTGTTGTAAAGGGAGGCGACGATCGCGATGCTGAT
>JAEUHJ010000156.1 GCA_016795375.1 Verrucomicrobiaceae bacterium | reverse complement strand
GTATCAAGCACAGGTGGCTATGAAGGAGGTGGAGACTGCGGCGCCCGCACTCAAAGAAGAGAAGGCACGGCTCGAAGCTATGATTCAGTCCCTCCAAGGAAATCCACCTGCTTCAGCCGAGAGTGGGGCTGTCGGCAAATGACCGATCTTTGCCCCCACTTGAAGTTATAAGACCAAGTCACGCCGCCTTGCGTCGCGACTGCTTCGCTGCTTTGAGCTGGCCGCAGCCGGCGGCGACGTCGATGCCGCGTCGTTGACGGATGGTGCAGGGGAATCCGGCGTCCTGAAGGATGCGGTGGAAGGTGTCGGCGGCCGCGTCGTCGCTTTCGGTGCCGGTGTAGCCTTCGGTGCGGTTGAGCGGGATCAAATTGACGTGCGCATCGAGTCCGTGGAGCAGTTCGGCGATGCGTTGGGCGTGCTCGGGCGTGTCGTTGACGCCAGCGATCAAGGTCCACGCGAAGAAAATGCGGCGGCCGGTTTGCGCGTTGTAGCTGCGGCAGGCGGCGATGAGTTCGGCGAGCGGCCAGCGCTGGTTGGCGGGGATCAATTTCGCGCGCTCCTCCTCCGTGGCGGCGTGGAGGCTGACGGCGAGATTGTAGGGCCGTTTTTCCGCTGCCATGCGCAGGATGCCGGGGACGACGCCGACGGTGGAGACGCTGATCTTGCTGGGGCCGATGTTGAGGCCGCGCGTGTCGCAGATGATGTCGAGCGCGGTCATCACGGCGTCGTAGTTGTGCAGCGGTTCGCCCATGCCCATGAAGACAAGGTTGCGCAGGCCTTTTTCACCGGCGGTACGCAGGATGCGCTGCGCATGCAGCACCTGGGCGACGATTTCGCCGGGACGCAGGTGCCGCACAAATCCCATCTGCCCCGTGGCGCAGAACACGCAGCCCATCGCACAACCGGCCTGCGTGCTGATGCAGGCGGTGTGGCGGCCGGTGTAGCCCATGATGACAGTTTCGATCTCCTGCGCGTCGGCGAGACGGAGGAGGAACTTGTGCGTCAAGCCATCGCTGCTGGGTGTGTCGGAGGACACGGGCGGCACGTCGAGCGACCAGGAGCCGTCGCCGAGCACTTGCGCGAGCCATTTGCGCAGCGGCGGGGCGAGGTCGTCGCGTGCGAGCGGATCGGCCATTGCACGGAAGTGCAGCGTATTCCAAAGCGTGCCTGCATGCGCCGGACGCAGACCTGCGGCCATCAGCACGTCGCGGAGCTGGCCAAAGGTCAGGTCATGGAAGGAGCGCGGCATCAAGGAAGATGGCAGATTCAATTCAGGAACGGATTCTCCAGCCGCTCACGCCCGATCGTCGTGTCATCGCCGTGGCCGGGAAAAACGCGGGTGGCATCAGGGAGCGGCAGCAATTTTTCGGCGATGCCGCTGAGGAGCAAGCTCGTGGAGCCGCCGGGGAAGTCCGTGCGGCCGATGCCGTCGAGAAACAGCACGTCGCCGCCGAAAACGAACTGCTCGCGTTCGAGATGGAAACAAACACTGTCCGGCGAATGGCCCGGAACATGATAAAGTCGCCACGTTTCGTCAGCGGCCTCTAGCGTGTCCCTGCCCTCCAGCAGTTCATCCACCTCGAAAGCCGGCACCCTCAAGGAAGTACGGGACATCGTCGCCACCAGCCGCTCCAAGGTCAGCTCCCGCGAAAACGGAGCAAACGCGCATACCCGGCAGCCATGCTCCGCCTGGATCGCGGCGGCATCCATGACGTGATCGAAGTGCTGGTGCGTGAGAAGCAGAACGTCCACCCGCGCCTTTTGGCCGCGCAGCCACGCGGCGGTGCCCTCCGGGGCGTCCACGAGGATGGCGCCGCCCGTAAGGCGCAGGAGATGGGCGTTCGTGGCGGCGATGCCGCCGGTGTAGGTTGAGTTTTCGGTCATGCGGTGGCGAAAGACGGGAAAGCGTTGGACATTTCAACCCGTAAAAGGCAAAATCCTCCGGCAAAACAGCCTGCGAGGCTCGTTATAGTTCAGGCAAAACCTCATGAATCGCACCTACTTCTCCCACGCCGCGGCAGTGATCGCGGCATTCGCGCTTTTCACCTCCCATTCGCGCGCGGAAACCAACTTCGGCCAGGTGGCCATGCATGTGGCCTACATGCTTCAGAACCACCATTACTCAAAGCAGGACTTTGACGACAAGGTGTCCGGCGAGATGCTGCACAACTACCTGAACATGCTCGACTTCAAACACATCTTCTTCACCCAGAAAGACGTGGATGACTTCAAGGGCAAGTACGACACCACGCTCGACGATCATGTGCTGATGCGGAACATCAGCCCCGCCCTCGAAATCTACGAGATTTACAAGGAGCGTGTGAAAGAGCGCGTCGATTTCCTCAAGAGATCGCTCGAAACACACACGTTTGCGTTTGATTCAAAACGCAGCATCGAGATCAAACGCGACAAGGCCCCCTGGCCGAAGGACAAGGCGGAGCAGGACAAGCTCTGGCTCGACATTATCGAGGACAACCTCCTCGCCGAACGCCTCGTCGATGAGGCCAAGGAACGGCAGGAGAAGAAGAAGGCGGCGAAGGATGCTGCGGGCGTGGAGACTCCCAAACCGGGTGCCGTCAAGCCTGACGCCCCGAAAATCGCCACCAAGGCCGATGACAAAGAGAAAGACCTCACCCCGAAGGAGCGCGTCCTCAAAGACTACGAGAAGCTGCTCGAAAGCATTGATGAAAACGACAGCAAGGATGTCGTGAACTTCTTCCTCTCCAGCCTCGCCACCGCCTACGACCCGCACACCGAGTACATGAGCACGGATGAGAGCGACAATTTCAAAATCCACATGTCGCACAAGCTCGTCGGCATCGGCGCCCTCCTTGGCCAGAAGGAAAACGACGGCGCCGAAATCCAGGGCATCGTCGTCGGCGGTCCCGCCGACAAGCAGGGAGAGCTCAAATTGAACGACCGCATCATCGCCGTCGCCCAGGGGGACGACGAGTTCGTCGATGTGAAATACATGAAGCTGCAGAAAATCGTGGACATGATCCGCGGCGAAAAAGGCACCACCGTCCACCTCAAGATCATCCCGGCCGACGACCCCTCCGGCAAGAAGGTCATCGCCATCGTGCGCGACGAGGTTCCCCTCAAGGAGAAGCTCGCCAACGCCGAGATGCTGGTGACTCCGCCAGAACTTGGAAAATCGCTCAAAGTCGGCTGGATCAACCTCTCCAACTTCTACGCCGACATGGAAAACGGCACCGTCAGCACCAGCACCGATGTGGAGCGCCTGCTGCACCGCCTGATGAAGGAAAAAATCGACGGACTCGTCCTCGACCTCCGTGACAACGGCGGTGGCTCCCTTGACGAGGCCATCAAGCTCACCGGCCTCTTCGTCCCGGCCGGCCCCGTCGTCCAGGCCAAGGACTGGCGCGGCAGCATCTCCTGGCGCGACTGCGACAGTGCCAAACCCGTCTATGACGGCCCCATGATCGTCCTCACCAACAAAGCCAGCGCCTCCGCCTCCGAAATCGTCGCCGCCGCCCTTCAGGATTATCGCCGCGCCCTCATCGTCGGCGACCAGTCCACCTTCGGCAAAGGTACCGTCCAGACCATCCTCCCTGTCGAGCGCTACATGCCCTTCTTCAGCGACAAAAAAGGTGCCGGAGACCTCAAGGTCACCATTCAGAAATTCTATCGCATCGCCGGCGGCTCCACCCAGCTCAAAGGCGTCGTCCCCGACGTCAGGCTTCCCTCCATCCGCGATGTCCTCGACATCGGCGAAGCCTCCTCCGAGAACCCCCTGCCCTACGACACCATTCCCGCGAAAAAATACACCCTTTTCCGCAAGACTCCCTTCCCCGTCGAAGAGATCAATGCCCGGGTCACAAGCCGCATCGCCACCAATCCTGAATTTCAGTATGTTGTCGATGAGTCCAGGCGCTTGAAGGAAAAAATCGACCGCAACACCGTCTCCCTCAACCTCCAGGACCGCGAGAAAGAGCGCCTCGACACCGAGACCCGGCGCGACAAACAAAGTGAGGAGCGTGAAAAGCGTGCCGGAGAAATCACCAGCCGCCTCAAGGGTGACAGTTTCAAAATCTACCACCTCACGCTCGACAACGTGGACAAACCTGAACTCGTCCCCCACTCCGCCTTCACCAAGGAGATGAACTCCGGCATGCGCACCGCAACCGCGAAAGACGAAGATGCTGCCGGGGACAGCTCCAAGTTCCCCTACGGCCTCGAACCCGTGAAACTGGAGACCATCCACATTTTGCGCGACCTGATCGACCTCGAACACACGCCCGCGACCGCCTCCAAAAGCGATGGCAAGGCCCAGGCGGACGCCACGCCCAAGCCGCAATGATCGAAAAGACAAAAGTGAAAACCATAAGATGAAAGGCATCCAGCAGTCAGCACGCCTTTCATCTCAGATCCTTTGGACTTTGGCTTTCCTGAAATGACCGTCGGCATCATCACCGTCTCCGACCGTGCCTCCGAAGGTGTGTATGAAGATCTCGGCGGCCCCGCATTGAAAAAAGCCGCCGAGGGTCATGGTTGGAGCATCATCGCCGAGGCCATCGTGCCCGACGACCTCACGCGCATCCAGGAAACCATCCGTTCCTTCTCAGCCCAAGGCTGCGGCCTCGTGCTGACCACCGGCGGCACCGGCATTGCCGAACGTGATGTCACTCCCGAGGCCATCCGTGGCATCATGCGCGTCGAAATCCCCGGCTTTGGCGAGGCCATGCGCATGAAGTCGCTCGCCATCACGCCCAATGCCATCCTCAGCCGCAGCCTCGCCGCCGTGGTGGACACCTCGCTCGTCATCGCTCTGCCCGGCAAACCCCAAGGCGCGGTCGAATGCCTCGACTTCGTCCTTGGAGCCATCCCGCACAGTGTGAAACTCGCCCAGCGCGTGCCCACGAGCTGCTGACCGGCTTCGAGAACATGAACATGGCTTGTTTGCGGGTGCAAATGCTTGATAGCACAGGACATCGCGTCTGTACTCCCTCTTCCCATGCAGATCACCCTCTTCATCCCGTGCTTCGTCGATCTCATCAGCCCGCAGGCGGGCATCAGCATCGTCAGCATTCTGGAGAAGCTCGGCCATGAGATCGACTTTCCCGAGGAGCTCGGCTGCTGCGGCCAGCCGCCGTTCAATGCCGGTTATTGGGACGAGGCCCGCGAGGCTGCGCGTCCCGTGCTGAGGCGGCTGCGTGACAGCGAGGCCGTGGTCATCGCCTCCGGTTCCTGCGGGGCCATGCTCAAAGTCTTTTACAAGGAGCTCTTCCACGGCCATCCCGAGGAAGCCGAGGCAGCCGCGCTCTCCGCCAAATGCTGGGAGTTCACCGACTTCGTCGTCAACAAGCTCGGCGTCACCGATCTCGGCGCGTCGTTCCCGCACAAGGTCACCTATCACGACGGCTGCCACGGTCTGCGCGAGCTGAATCTCAAAAAGCCCGCCCGTCAGCTCCTCGAAAAAGTGCGTGGCCTCGAACTCGTCGAAATGAAGGAGGCCGAATCCTGCTGCGGCTTCGGCGGCACCTTCGCCACCAAGTTTCCGATGATCTCCACCGCCATGGGGGAGGTGAAATGCGCCTCCGCACGCGAGACCAGCGCGGAATTCCTCATCTCCGCCGATTCGAGCTGCCTCATGCACCTCCAGGGGCTCATCACCGCTCAAAAGCAGCCACTCAAGACTATCCACATCGCCGAAGTCCTCACCTCACGCTCATGAGTGCCAAAACCGAGTTTCTTCACGAGGCCGAACGTCTCACGCACGATCTCGTGCACCGCGACCGCATCCACAACGGCATGTGGAAGTATTACGACGCGCGTGCCCGTTCGCAGGGGCATTTCCAGGACTGGCAGCAGGCGCGCATCCTGGCCTCGCAGACGAAGAAGGCCGCCATCAGCCGCCTGCACGAGCATCTGGTCGAGTTCGAGCAGAAAGCCACCGCGCGCGGCACTGTCGTCCATTGGGCCAAAGACAGCGAGGAGGCGCGGAAGATCATTTTCAGCATCCTCGAACGCCGAGAGGTGAAGCGCATCATCAAGAGCAAGGTGATGACCTCCGAGGAGATCCACCTCAACGACCATCTCGAAAAAGCCGGTTACCACGTCCTCGAAAACGACCTCGGCGAGTTCATCCAGCAGCTCCGCAAAGAGCCGCCGTATCATTTCGTCGCGCCGTGCATGCACCTCAGCATGCAGGAGATCAGCCATCTGTTTCAGGAGAAGCTCAAAACAGCCCCCACCGACGATCCCGAGGAACTGACGATGATCGCGCGGCGCTTCCTGCGCCAGACTTACCTCACCGCCGACGCCGGGATCACGGGCGCGAACTTCATCATCGCCGGGACCGGCATGATCTCGATCACCGAGAACGAAGGCAACGCCCGCCTCACTGGCGCGCTGCCGAAGACGATGATCACGCTCGTCGGCATCGAGAAAGTGCTGCCCAGGATGAGTGATCTCGCGCTCTTCCTGCCCATGCTCGCCACGGCAGGCACCGGACAGCCCGTCACCTGCTACAACACCGCTTACGGCGGCCCGCGCCAGCCTGGCGAGATCGACGGGCCGGAGGAATGGCACGTCGTCCTGCTCGACAACCACCGCACCGCGCTCCTGGCTGACTCCGAGCAGCGCGACGCTTTGCACTGCATCCGCTGCGGTGCGTGTCTGAACGTGTGCCCTATTTTCAAAAACATCGGCGGCCTCAGCTACGGCACGACCTATCAAGGTCCCATCGGCAGCGTCATCACCCCGCACTTCCGCGGTCTGCAAGATTGGAAACACCTCAGCGGCGCGTCGTCGCTCTGCGGAGCCTGCACGGCGACCTGCCCGGTCAAAATCGACATCCATCACCATTTGCTGCACAACCGCCGCAACGCCGCCCGTGAGAAGCCGGATCCGCTCGAAGGATTCGCCTGGCGTGTGTTTGCGCGGACCATCAACAAACCCGTCATCTACCAGATCGGTTCCAAGCTCGCCAGATTCGCGCAGCCGCTGCACAGGCTCATCTCCGCCACACCGCTCGACCCCATGCGTGCGTGGACGAACACCCGCGCCACTCCGAAGATGGCCGCGCAGAGTTTCAAGGAATGGTGGAGCGCCAGGAATGCCGGAGCGCGGACGCCCACGTCCGCATCCCAAGCCGGAGCGCGGTCGTTCCCGGCCGTTTCAGGCAAGATAACCGCCTCCAAACCAGACGCGGGCGCCCGCGCACCGCAAACCTCGCGTGACATCATCCTCGCCCGCATCCAGGAAGCGCTCATCGGGGCTGCCGTGCCACCATTTGAAGCCACCACCGCGCAAAAACGCGCCGTGCTGCCAGCCGTCACCGATTTGATCCCGCAGTTCGCTGCGAACGCCGAATTCCTCCGTGCTGAATTCCACGTCTGCGCCGATGAAACCGCCGCGAAGGCCATGCTCGCCGAACTCGCGGCACATTACGGCTGGAAAAAAATCGCCACCCATCGCGGCACGCTGACAGACGCCGTCCTGCCGTCGTCGCTGCCCGTTCTCGATGCCACCGACGGTTACGACCGCTTCGAGCTTGAAGCCTGCGATGCCGGTCTCACCGAATGCGACGCGCTCGTGGCTCAGACCGGCAGCGTCATCCTCACTGCGCGCACCGGAGGCGGTCGCGCTCTCAGCGTGCTGCCGCCGCACCACGTCGTCATCGCCCGTCGTGAGCAACTGCTACCTGATCTTCCCGCCGCCTACGAGTTCGTGCAGCAACGCCACGGCGCGGAATGGCCCAGCCTCACCACGCTCATCACCGGACCCAGCCGCACCGGCGACATCGAACGCATCATCATCCTCGGAGCACACGGTCCGAAAAAACTGACGGTCGTGCTGTTCTGATTTGCGGATGGACTTGCAGGGCGGTTTTCGTTTAAAACCAAGTCAATCACCCAGCATCCATCATGAAACGCATCCCCGCCTCCTCCCGTCGTCAGTTCATCGGACGCACGGCCGCCGCCATCGGCTTCCCCACGATCATCCCCGCCAGCGTGCTCGGCCAGAATGCCCCTTCGGGCAAGATCACCATGGCCGTGCTTGGCTGGGGCATGATGGGGCCGGGCAACACGGCCAAATTCCTCCAGGAGCAGGACTGCCGGATCGTCGCCGCCTGCGACGTGGATAAAAAACATCTCGAAAAGGCGCTCAACACCATCAACGGCGCCTACAAGAACCAGGACTGCAAAGGCTACCACGACTACCGCGAGGTCATGGCACGCAAGGACATCGACACTGTCATGCTCGCATTGCCGGACAACTGGCATGCGCTCACCGCCATCGAGGCTGCGAAGAACGGCAAAGACATCTATGGCGAGAAGCCGCTTGCACGCACGATCACGGAGCAACAGGCCATTGTGAAGGCGGTGCAGAAGCATGGACGCATCTGGCAGACCGGCTCCTGGCAGCGTAGCGAGGATAATTTCCGCATCGGTGCTGAAATCGTGCGCAACGGCCTTATTGGAAAACTCAAGGAAGTGCATGTCGGCCTTCCCGCCGGGCACAGCGACTTCGCGGGCAGCAAGGACAAGCGCAGTGTCACACAACCGCCTGCGGAGCTCGATTATGACATGTGGATCGGCCCGGCGACGATGCAGGACTACATCGAGTGCCGCGTGCATAAGAACTGGCGCTGGGACTACAACATCGGCGGCGGCCAGCTTCTCGACTGGATCGGCCACCACTGCGATATCGCGCATTGGGGCATGGACATGGACCGCAGCGGCCCCGTCGAAGTGAATCCCATTCAGGTGGATATGCCGCCGCGCACTGACATCTGGAACACGGCCACCAGGTATCGCGCCGAGGCAAAATACGCGGGCGGCATCACCATGACCATCGCCGGCGGGCACAATGACATCCAGATGGGCACGAAATGGATCGGTGCCGACGGCTGGGTCTATGTGAATCGAGGCGGTGCCTACGATTGCTCCAATCCAGCGCTCAAACAGATGGTCAAGAAGCGCAAGAACGACAAGGATCCAAAGAGCGAGGTCATCGAAGTCGCCAAAGCGCCCAAACTCGGCGATGACGTCATCAAAACACGCCTCTACGCCACGCCCGGGCATCATCGCAACTTCCTTGACTGCGTGAAGAGCCGCCAGCCCACCGTCACGCCGGTCGAAACCGCGCACCACAGCGCCACCCCGGGCCATCTCGCCCTCATTTCCTTCCTCGTGAACCGCTCCATCAAATGGGATCCTGTTAAGGAGGAGATCATCGGCGACGCCGATGCCTCCAAGCTGCTTGGCCGCGAGTATCGCAGCCCATGGAAGCTGGAAGTGTGATCAGGTGGAGCGCGGACGCCCTCGTCCGCAATCCTGCCTTTCCCATCGCACATGTATCCAGCCGCAGCCAAGGAGCACGGCACCCCGTCCGCCTTCCATTCCAACTCACGCGATCACATCACGCAGCACATTCCCATGCACGTCAGTGAGTCGCAGATCGCGGCCGCCGAAGCGGTAGGTGAGCTTTTCGTGATCGAGGCCCATGAGATGGAGCACCGTGGCCCATAGGTCATAGACAGTGCAGACGTTTTCGGTGGCATTGTAGCCGAACTCATCCGTCGCTCCGTAGATGTGGCCGCCTTTGACGCCGCCGCCAGCCATCCACACGGTGAAGCCGTAGGGATTGTGATCGCGGCCGTTCGTGCCCTGCGCGAAGGGAGTGCGGCCGAATTCGCCGGCCCAGACGATGAGCGTGCTGTCGAGCAGGCCGCGGGCTTTGAGATCTTTGATGAGTGCGGCGATGGGCTGGTCGGTCTGGTTGCCCATCTTGCCATGCCCCTCCTTAGCCTGGCTGTGATGATCCCAAGGATTGGCTGCGTTCCCGCCGCCGAGGTTGTAGGCAAGCGTGCTGAGCTCGATGAAGCGCACGCCGCGTTCGACGAGTCGCCGGGCGAGGAGGCACTGGCGGGCGTAGGCAGCTTTTTTCGGCTCGGGATCGCCGAGGCCGTAGAGTTTTTTCGTCGCCTCGGTTTCGCCGGAGATGTCGCAGAGGTCGGGCACGGCGGCCTGCATGCGCCAGGCCATCTCGTAGTTCGAAATGGCGGCCTCGATGTGCGTGTCGTGCTGCGTGGCGTTGGCAAAGCGCTGATCCATCGCGCCGATAAAGTCGAGCTGGCGACGCTGGAGGTCGTGCGGCTGTCGCGGGCGGATGTTGGCGACGGCTTCGGCTTCATCGGCCTTCACGATGCTGGCCTGGTGCTGCGCGGGCAGGAAGCCATTGCTGAAAAGGCCCACGCCGCCATGCGGTGCCGCAGCGCCGCCGCTTTGCAGCACGACATAGCCCGGCAGATCGCGTGATTCGCTGCCGAGGCCATAGCTCGTCCACGCTCCGGCGCTCGGATTGCCGAGAAAGGGAAAGCCGGAGTGCATGAAGAAGTTGCCTTGTGCATGCTCGCTGAACTTCGCCGTCATGCTGCGGAGCTGGCAGATGTCGTCGATCACACCGCCGATCTGCGGAAAGAGGTCGCTCACCTCGATGCCGGACCGGCCGTAGGGTTTGAACTCCCAATGCGAGGGCTGGACGGTGCCGTTGTTGTTGAACTGCGTCTTCTTCACCACCATCGGCATCGGCTTGCCTTCGAACTTCTTGAGCATCGGCTTGTGATCGAACGAATCGACATGCGACACGCCGCCGCTCATGTAGAGGAAGATGACGCTGCGTGCCTTCGGCGCGAAACGCTTCGCTCGATGGACGAGCGCGGCCTGGGCTTCCTCCTGCATCAAGCCGGCGAGCGCGGCCATGCCGAAGCCGGTGGAGGCGCGGGAGAGGAGGGCGCGGCGGCTGTAGCTTCGATTGGCAATCGAAGCCGCTGGGTGATTCGGGTTCGACTGCCAGTCGAATCTACGATGGGCGAAGGCGTTCATGAGAGCTTGAATTGGATGTTGCGAGGCGTTTTCGGTGCTGACATGATTGCACCATGCGCACCTGGAAAGAAATCTGCGAAGACCCGACCTTGCAGGACCTGCCGTACAAGATCGAAACCAATCGCTTCAATCAAATCGTCATGAGTCCCGCATACAACTGGCGCGGTGGCTTTCAGTCTGAGATCGCTGGCGAGCTTCGGAGCCGTCTCAAGGAAGGGCGTGTGATCACCGAATGTGCGGTGGAAACCTCGGATGGGGTAAAGGTGCCTGATGTCTCCTGGGTGTCCAATGACCGCCTTGCTCCGCATCGTCGGGCATTCACCATGCCGATTGCCCCTGAGGTCTGCGTCGAAGTGCGTTCCTACTCCAACAGCGTTGTCGAGATGATGGGCAAGATGCAGCTCTACTTTGCCAGCGGCGCCGAGGAGGTCTGGTTTTGCGATGAAGATGGCAACATGACCTTCTACCGGCATGATGTCCCCGAGGCGACGACCTCGAAACTCTGCCCGGACTTTCCGGTGAAGTTTGAGTGGTGAGCAGGCGGCAGCCTTTGGACTGCGGCAGCCCTGCTGCCGCTTTGCGTAAGCCAGCCCTGCTGGCGGCGAAGGCTGAGCAGTGTTCGCAAGCAGCGGAGCATCACTACTGAAGAAGCGAATCATTCCGGCTGCGACATCATTCTCCAGGCAGCAGGGCTGCCACACCCGAAAGCGGCAGCAGGCTGCCGCAGTCCATGTCGCAGGCGCGATGTTTGGGAGTGCTTTCATCGAAGATAAATGAACTCCTTCAAGTTGATGAGGCTCTGCGCGAGGCTGGTCCATGCTTGGACTTTTGGGTCGTCGCTGTTCGTGGCTGTGCGCGAGGCATCGAGGGCTTGATTCATCGTGTCGCGTTGAGATTGGAGAGCATGGAGTTGCTGACGCTGGGGCTCCGTGAGGGCGGCGAGAAGGTCGGATTCACGAATCGTGTTGGCTTCGATGTGGGCGGTTTGGGCGATTTCTTCAGGCGTGAGGGCGCGGTCGTAGAGGCGGGCGCGGTAGATGCGGCCGCGGAGGCCGTGGTTGCCAGATGGGTTGCCGTGGCGGCAGCCGAGGAGGATTTGGCTGTTGTTGGATTCGAAGACGGCACCGGGGGCTTTGCGGTAGATGCGGCCGTAGGGTTTGCCATCGCGGTAGCCGCGGATGGTGCCATCGGGTTGATACACGACGGCGACATGCACGGGGCGTGTGGCGGCCTCGGTCTCGGCGGGGCCTTCGAAGAGTTCGCTGCGTTCGAAGAAATTGCTACCGGCGACCCAATGCGTGGGTGTTTTCTCCGCGAAGACGAGCGAGTCGAACAATCCGCCATCCTTGTGCTGCACGGTGATGACGCCGCCGCCTTGCTGCTTGAGGTCGTCGAGCATCACCCAGGCTTCGAGGGTCTTCGCGCTGAGGGTTTTGGGCAACGAACCGCTTTCGGCCATTGACTGGCCATCGACGACGAGGGCTCCGTTTTCGAGGCGGGCATTGCCGGTGAGCTTGAGCGGGAGTTTGCCACGGGTGTCGTTGAGGTCTTTGTCGAAGGTCCACTCAGCTAGAGGAGATGGGACAGATGAGACGAATGTGACTGATGGGGACGATTTAAGCAGTTTTTCGCGTGCTGGGTCCAGGATGGATGCGATTTGGCGATTGAGAGCGACGAGCTGGTTATCTTGTTGGGAGAGCTTTTGGGCTTCTTGGACGCTTTCGGCTTGGAGAGAGGTCAGGTAGGCCTGGCTTTGTTTGATCTCGTCGTCAGTGGCTTCGCGGGAGAAGGCTTCGCGGAACATCTGGCGGATGCGGAGATCGTCGGGTCGGTCTTTGCCGTCGCTGATCGTGTGCAAGGCCCATGAACGAGCCCAACTAATGATGTTTGGATCGTTGAGTAGCGTCAGCGATTGCGCGGGGACGTTGGTGGTATCGCGCTTGCCGCGTGTGGCGAAGGGCACGGGCGCATCGAAGGTGGTGAGGAAGGGCGGGAGCGAGTTGCGGATGACTTTGACGTAGATGCTGCGGCGTTCGTCGCCATTGCCGACGGACTCGCCGTATAGCGTGGGGTCGAGTCTGCCGGAGAGGGTGACGATGGAGTCGCGGATGGCCTCGGCTTCGAGGCGGCGGGTGCTCCAGTGGCTGAGGAGCTTGTTTTCGGGATCGCTGGCGTTGCTGCCGGAGGCTCGCTGGAAGGTCTTTGAGAGCAGAATGTCCCGCAGCAGGCTTTTGATGCTGCCGCCGGAGTCGATGAAGCGTTGTGTGAGGAAGTCGAGCAGCTCGGGATGCGTCGGGAGATCGCCGAGTTTGCCGAAGTTATCGACGCTGGCGACGATGCCGCGGCCAAAGACGTGATGCCATATCCGGTTCACGATGACGCGAGCGGTGAGCGGGTTGTTTTTCATGTCTGCCATGCGCTCGGCGAGTTCGAGCCGGCCGCTTTGTTGGGTGGCGAAGGGCTTGGGATCGAGCGCTTCAAGAAAACGACGCGAAACGAGCTCGGCGGGCTGTTTGTGATCGCCACGAGTGAAGAGCGGCGCGTCCTTGGCATCGGCCTCGATCACGCCGGGGACGCGGGTGGGAAGCGGGAGCTTGGCTTCGAGGTCTGCGTAGCGCTGGAGTAATGGAGTGATGGAGTCGAGGGAGAGTTGTTTGGATTGGATGAGGGCGTCGAGGGCTTCGGCGTCGGCGTCGGAGTGGGTGTTGGATTGCCAGGCTTCGATGAGCTGACGAGGCGAGGCTTTGGATGGTGCAGGTGCTGGCGGTGCCGTGGCGTCTTTGGTGATGACGGCGTCGTTGAG
>JAEUHJ010000112.1 GCA_016795375.1 Verrucomicrobiaceae bacterium | reverse complement strand
CGGCGAAGGGCAGATTGCCCACATACATCTTGGTATTCATATCGTTGTTGAGTGCGGCTGCCGTCTTCGTGCCAGAACTCGTGAACACCAACGCTTGAATCACCTGATGAACACTGAGCCTGACCCTTAACAGGTGACCTGAGGCGCTCTATCGCCCGAAACGTGCCAAAGGCAAACGAATCTTTTTTCCATGTGCGTTCCATCGCCTCATTCTTGAGTGAACCGCGCCTCGGACAGTTGCCTTTTTGGACTCCAGCCATCAGCAGGCAGTTGGTGGCGGCTCCACCAGGGCATGCCTCGCTTGATCCGGATCTCTCGCAAGGCCTGATGGCTCGCCGCCGCATCATCGTAGCCAAATTCAGTGCCACAACAGGGGCATATCTCAAATGTGGCGCAGCGATGCTCGTCGTAAGGCGGGGCGTCCATGAGATTGCCGCAAACCGGACATACATTCATTTTTTGCACGCATTGGAAACACTACAAATGTCTCGCTATGTTCCTTCAAGCTTTCGGGGCGTGGAGGGATAAGAACTCAGCGAATGAGCGGCTGATCAGCGACAGATTCCGCCTGGAGCCACTGGTGTCCTCATTCTCGTGATCCCAGAAAAACACGTTTCCATAATGCTCGCCCGCGCACTCCAGCAGGATCAAATTCCCGAACGAATCACATGCCACAGGAACCATCCCTGGCGGATGACGCCCATGATAAATGGAGATGTGCTTGTTCAGGCTGTAAAACTTGTGCGAGTCGTCCAACGCAAAAAATCTGCGCACCGAAGCGCTAGTCTGAGCACCACGTTCAGCAAAGTTGAAGACGCTGGCTGCTGGCTTTCCTCCGTTGTGGAGCATCATAAAAATCTTGTAGTCCTGAGGAAGTTTCACGCCAAGCCTGCTTTCAAGATGTTCCAAATCATCCTCCTTGAGCGCGACATGAGAGATTGGGGCGATGGTTTTCTCAATGCTCATTCCCTCGCTCAAGAAGCATAGTCCAAGAGCTGTATAGCGTGGTCTTGGGGGCTGGCTTGCCTCATATCACATGGCAACCGCTTAATTTTTTGATCTCGTTCAAGGATTGTCATAGTAGCCTCAAAAGAGGCATCTCCAAATGCGTGACGCAAAGCCCGGCATGTGCCGACATCCACAAACGCTTTTTCAGATGACCACGGGCGGAGAACCCATTCATCGTACAATGCACTGAAAAATTTGATGAGTTTTGGATCTGGCATGTGGTTAGTCTTGATAATTACTGATGTTGCCAGGAGGGGTGTCTCGCTCACCTCGCAGCCAACGAGCTCTTTCGTTATTGAGCTTCGCCCCTGCATCACTGCTGGTTGTTTTTGAAACTTCTTCAAAATGCTTCGCCCAAAGCTCCCGTTCTTCGAGAGGTATGCTTTCGCGCATAGATAAAGCTTCGTCGGTTTCCGCAGTCATCGAGTCAGCAATCTTCACTTGGTTTGGACTACTGGGCTTTTTGGGCAGAGGACTCGGGGGCGGTGCATCTGTGGGAGGAGTTTCTCCTCCCGTTTTTGGCGGCAACGATCCACCTGTTGGAGGCGGAGTGCCGCCCCCTCCACCTGAGCCACCACCACCACCAGAACCGCCACTCGGCCCGCCTCCTCCACCGACCTCAATCGGCACTTCATCCCCTCCACTGCCGACTGGAACCCCAGATTCATCAGGCACCTCTGGGGATCCGCTCGCAGACTGGCTCGGAGGACCATCGGAGCCTGGTGGTGGGTCAGCCTGCCTCGCGCCCGCCTCGGCGACATCATCGACTGCCTTGCCTGTTCCACCGAGTGCATCGGCAATCTCGTCACCCACTTTCTTGGCAACTTTGAGTTCAGCGCTGTTCACGAAGGGAATGGCAGCGGCGACCAATGACAGCCCGGCACCCCAGTAGTCACCATCGACAAAGGAACTACTGGCATCCACCAAGTCACTGATGGGCGTCGGGTCGAAAAAACTGAGGCCGGTGAAGACCCAGCCGATGATGGTGGTCGGGGAAGTGTCTTCTCCCTCTCCACCGCTGCCTCCGGTCGTCTCCGGGGGCGTTTCCACGCCGGACTGAGGCTGTTCAGGCTCCGGCATTGTTTGCGGCTGCTCGTCGGGATCAGGTCCGCTTCCTCCAACGGGGTTCTGCGGATCGAGTGGCACATCAAAAGGATTGAGCGGATCGGATTCCGCCCCGATCTCCTCACCATCATCGTAGCCGTCATCATCCGAGTCCGGTTCAAATGGAGCGGTGTTGTTTCGGGTTTCGGCACCATCGCTCGCATCATCTCCATCCGTGTCTTCACGTCCATCGGGGATGCCGTCACCATCCGTGTCACTATCAAGTGGATCGGTGAATGTTTCGGTCTGCTCATCTATGTCGCTGATGCCATCGTGGTCAAAATCACCGGGCTTGTCCCCGGGCGCAGGACCAAGCGGGTCGCCGTTGCCAGCACCCGGATCGGGTGGCGCGCCATTTTGCGGCTGTTCCGGCGGGGCTGGCTGCTCATCGGGCGCGTTGGCGTCATCCGCCGGATTCAACGGGTCACCATCAACAAGCCCACCCTGGGCAAAAGCCTCAGGCTGGGTGATGCTCGGAAGCTCCTCGCCATCACTTTTGCCGCCGAAGTCCGTATCCAGCAGTTGAGGATGAGTTTGCGCACCCTGCTCCTCGAGGTTCGTCAGTCCGTCGTTGTCAGGGTCATTCCCGGCATCGTTGAAGGAGATGTCCAGGCCATGCGTGGCCTCCCAAAGATCATGCATGCCGTCCTGATCATCATCCACCCACACATCCTGAGCGCCCAGGTGAGCGGCAAAAAAGCCTGCGGCGATGAGCGCTGGGAAACGTGCCCTGGACCAGACGTGCTGGAGGCCACAAAACATGCTTTTAACGACGATGATGGGGGGGGTGGATTTTCATGATTCGTCGCGAATAAACCAAAATGGCATGCGCGGCGTCCACTAAAAAATCCTTCAATTCGCCCTGCCTCAATCCTTCTTCACCTTTCCCTCCGCGTAGGTGAGTATGCGGCCGACTTTGTCCGCGTCCTGCGCGGCCTTGGCCTCTTCAAATGCCTCCTTGGCCTGCAGCATCTCCCGCAGCAGCGGCAGGTCGATGATCTCCTGCCCCGCGATTTGCAGTGCCTCAAAACGCTGGCGCAGCGTCTCCAAATCGGTGCTGCCCGGCTCGTTGGAGAACGCCCCTCACTTCTCCCCGAAGTGAACCTGGAAATTGCCACATCAGCGGCGCGGAGAGGGAGTTTGCTTGGGAGCCGTCGTCAGCCGCGAGAAGCATCACGGACGTTCACCGCAGCCACTCATCGCGGTGCTGCGTGACGAAATCGTCGTCGTTCAGATGCGGATACGCCGCATGAACGCGGTCGATCTCCTCAAGCTGGCCGGGGCTGAGGCTTTCCCGGGGGTCGAGGCACCACAGACCTTCGAGCAGGCCCTGACGGCGCAAGATTTCATGCAGACCGGCAATGCTGCCGTGGAAAGCGTTCGCGGCGTCGAAGAAGGCGGCGTTGCTGTCAGTCACCTCGATGCCGAGGCGCAGCAATTCAGGTGTGGCGTCAGCGTTGCGACATTTTTCCAGCAGTTCGACCGCACGCTGCGTCCACACGGACCAGTGGCCGAGCAGACCGCCGACGATGCGGCGTTCTTGACCGTTGAAGCAAAAGGGCGTGAGGAAATCGGCCACGATGTTGTCGTCGTTGCCGGTGTAGAGCGTGATATCATCACGTCCGGCCTCGATCACGGCGCGAACGACGTCGATGGTCTGGTAGCGGTTGAACGGCGCGATCTTGATGGCGACGACGTTCTCGATCTCGGCGAAGCGGCGCCAGAACGAATGACGCAGCACACGCCCGCCGACGCCGGGTTGCAGATAAAAGCCCACGACCGGCAGCACCCCGGCCACCGCGCGGCAATGGGCGATCATCTCATCCTCGGCGGCGTCCCGCAGTGCGCCGAGACTGAGCAAGCCGGCATGATAACCCAGCGAGCGCAGCAGCTCCGCCTCGCTCACAGCCTGCTTTGTCGTCCCGCAGATGCCGCCAATGCGCACGAGCGGTTTCGCGGCGCGATCCATCTCCTCCCGCGCCAGTTCGAGCACGGGGCGGAACAAACCGATCTTCGGATCACGGATGGCGAACTGCGTGGTATGCACACCGACGGCGATCCCGCCGGCGCCGGCGGCGATATAGTAACGCGCAAGCGCGCGCTGCCGCCGTTCGTCGAGCCTGCGCTGTGCATCAAGAGCGAGCGGATGCGCGGGGATGGCGATGCCGTGCTGAAGCATCGAACGAAAGTCGGAGTTGTTCATGACGGGGTGCTCCGCATGATGGCAGCGAAACTTTCCGCGTCATCTTTTATGCTGCGTCACCTCTTGATCCTCGTCTGCTCCGCCATCCTCCTCCAGGCTGCTGATGAATACCCGCTTGTGGAGGCGAAGGAATGCCGGTCGCGCGACGGGCTGCCGAATTTCCTGGCGAAAGCGAACACGGCGGGCGCGGAGATCAAGGTCGGCTACCTCGGCGGCTCGATCACGGCGCAGAACGGCTGGCGGCCGAAGACGCTGGCGTATTTCCAGAAAACATACCCCCAGGCGAGGTTCAGCGAGATCAACGCGGCCATCGGCGGCACGGGCTCGGACCTGGGCGTGTTTCGGGTGAAGCAGGACGTGCTCGATCACCAACCGGATTTGCTGTTCGTCGAATTCGCCGTGAACGATGGCAGCGCATCGCCCGAACAGATTTTCCGCTGCATGGAAGGCATCGTGCGCCAGACCTGGAAGGCGCTGCCGGAGTGCGACATCTGTTTTGTCTATACGCTGACCGAGGCGCTCGCGCCCGCGATGATCAGCGGCAAGTTCCAGCGTTCGGCGAGCGCAATGGAGAAGATCGCGGACCATCACGGCATCCCGACGATCCACATGGCGATGGAAGTCGCGAAGCTGGCGAAGGCAGGCAAGCTGGTGTGGAGGGCGAAGCTGCCGAAGACGGACGAGGAGAAGAAGGCGCTGGATGACAAATTTGTCTTCGCGCCCGACAGCGTGCATCCGCACGTCGAAACCGGACACGAATTGTATCTGCAAGCCGTGGTGCGTTCGATCGATTCGATCAAAGCTGCCTCCAAAGCACCGGCGAAGCACGAGCTGGGTGCTCCATTCATCGCCACCAACTACGAACAGGCCAAACTGCTGCCGATCACGGCTGCGACGCTGTCGGCGGGTTTCACGCGGCTCGATCCGAAGACGGACGAGTTCGGCAAGCGCTGGGCGAGCCGCATGACGACGCTGCACAAAGGCACACGGCCGGGCGAGACGATCACGTTCAAGTTCAAAGGCACGCGCTGCGCGATTTATGACATCGTGGGCCCGGATTGCGGCCAGGTGATCGTGACGCTGGATGACAAACCGTCGAAGATCGTGCCGCGTTTCGACGCCTACTGCACCTACCCGCGCCTGAGCACGTTGACGATCGGCAGCAGCCTGGAGGACACCACGCACACGGTGAAGATCGAGATTCATCCCGACCAGCCCGACAAGGCGGCGATCCTGGCGAAGAACGGCAACAAGATCGACAAGCCGGAGCGCTTCAACGGCACGGCGTTTTATCCCGGCGCGATCCTGCTGGTGGGCGAGCTCGTGAAGTGAGGCTGGATCAGCACGTCAACTCACCCGCCAGCGTCGTCGCCTCGACCAGAAACGCCTCGCCCAGCGGTGACAGCCGCCCTGACCACAGCACGCCGAAGCTCAGCGGCGGGAAGGCATCCAACGCCAGCGCCTTGACGCCCGCTGGCAGCTCGACTCGTGGATGATGCAGCGCCAGGCCCGCGCCGAAACCCTCCGCCACATAACGCAGCACGAGATCGAGGCTGCCGACTTCGAGACCCGGCAGCCACTCGATGCCACGCTGGCGCAACGCTGTCTGGAACGAGCGTGAGAGCACGTCCTTCGCCTCCATCGTCACCAGCGGCAGGTCAATGCGGTCCTTTTCAAAGATCTGCGCGGCTTTGGTGATCCCGCTCTGCTTCGGCACGAGCAGCACCATCGGCAGGCGCAGCAGTTCACGCGCCTCGATGTTCGCCGCCGTCTTGTCCATCAGCGTGCTGAGGCCGATGTCGATCTCCTGCGCGGCCAGCATCGTCTCGATCTCCTGCTGCCGTCCGTGGGTGAGGGTGAAATGAAAGCCCTTCACGCGCCGGCGCATGCGTGCGAGCAGCTCAGGCAGGTAATCACGCTGCACCACCTCCGCCGCCGCGATGCGCAGCCGTTTTTCACCTCCACCGCGCAGACGGTCGCCCGTCTCCGTCAGACCGCTGAAAAACGGCATGATAAAATCGTAGAGTGCCTGCCCCTCCCGCGTGAGCTGGAACGGCCGCCGCTGATACAGCGTGACGCCCAGCGCGTCCTCCAGTTGCAGGATTTGCGCGCTGATCGCCGGCTGCTGGATGCCGTAGGGCATCGCCCGCGCCGCAGCACTTACGCCGCCGTTTTTGGCGACGTGGTAGAAGAGTTCAAGGTGATGGACGTTCATGCCTTCATGGGAGGCTATACGGTTTATCAATGATGCCACCCGGAAATATCAATTTCCATTGCCCGCCGGATTTGGGACACTCCCCGGCATCATGGAGGAACTCATCATCTTCATCCTGCTGGTCATCGGCGGCCTCGTGCTCGCGCTGCCCATCTCGGCATTCGTCATCGCCCGCAAGGCCCGCCGCCAGGCGGAGGAGATCGACAAACAAATCGGCTTCCTGCGCGAGCAGAACGCGCGGCTCAAGGAACGCATCGACCGCATCGAAAGCGCGGACAAACCTCCACGTCCGGTGGAAACACCCGCCGCCGAAGTCGTGGCCAAATCCACGCCGACCGTCACACCACGCGAAGTTGTCAGTGCAAAGCCCGTGGAGCATGTCGCGCCCCCTGCGGCGGAAAAACCGGCCCCGCCGCCGATTCCGCCGCCGCGTCGCGAATTCATCCCACCTGCGGAGCACAAGACGCGCCCGGCCATCAATCTCGAGCAGTTCATGGGCGCGAAGCTCTTCGCGTGGGTCGGTGGACTGGCCTTGTTCCTCGGCGTCATCTTCTTTGTAAAGCTCAGCATCGAGCGCGGCTGGATTTCGCCGGAGCTGCGCACGGCGATCGGTTTTGTCATCGGCATCGGTCTTGTCGGCGGTGGTGTGGTGATGCAGCGACGCGAACGCTATGCCACGCTTGCGCACACACTTTGCGCCACCGGCATCGTCGTACTCTACGGCGTGACGTTCGCGGCACATGCGCTGTGGCGCATCCCACCGCTCAACCAGGCTCTCGTCGCTTTTGCGATGATGACGCTCATCACGGCGGCAGCGTTCCTGCTCGCCGTGCGGCTCAATGCGCAGGTCATCGCTATTCTCGGCATGCTGGGCGGCTTTTTGACGCCGATCCTCTGCTCCACCGGCCGTGACAATCCCTTCGGCCTCTTCAGCTACATCGCCTTGCTCGACATCGGCGTGCTCGCCGTCGCGAAAAACAAACGCTGGCTGCATCTGACCGCGCTCGCCGCCGCGGGCACGATCTTCATGCAGGCCGGCTGGATGACGAAGTTCTTCCACTCCTCGCAATACGCCATCGGTGCGGCCACCTGGGTGCCGGTGAGCGTGTTTCTCAGTTTCGCGGCGCTGTTCTCACTCGCCGCGTGGTGGTCGAAGCAACGCGACTCCGACGATCTTTTCCCGGCGAGTTCCGCGCTTGCGTTGTGCGGCAGCGCGATGGTCGCCGCGTTCGTGTTCCTCGGTTTCGGAGCCATCACGGAACGTCCGCTGCTGCTCTACACCTTCGTGCTCGGCATCAACGCCATCGCCTTGCGTGTCGTCTGGCATCAATCCCGCGTCGCCATCGCACAGCGCATCATTGGCACTCTCACCTTCATCCATCTCTCGATCTGGACGACAACACGCCTCACCACCGAGACGCTGCCGCATGCGCTGGGCATCTATCTGGTGTTCGGACTGCTGCACACCGCGTTCGCGATTCTGCTGGAGCGCAAATCGCCGCAGCAGCCGTCCTTTTCGGGCTGGGTGCCGATCTTGTCACTCGTGCTGCTGCTCATGCCCGTGCTGAGCCTCGACACGATGAGCCTCATGGTCTGGCCGGCGATCCTCATCATCGACCTGCTCATCATTGGCGTCGCAGTCGTCACCGGTCGGTTGATGCCGGTGCTGGCGTCGCTGGCACTTACGCTGGTCACGGCGGGAGCATGGCTGTTCCGCTGGCCGCGAGAAATCAGCCTCGTGCTGGCACCATTCTTGTTCGTCGTCGGTGGATTCGCCGTGTTGTTCGGCATCGCGGGCAGTTTCCTCTTCCGCAAGTTGCCGAAGGTGGCGTTCGCATCACTGCTGCCGGTCAGTTCGGCCATTCTACCGTTCCTGCTGCTCATTCTGGCCACGCTGCGGTTGAAGATCGCGGACCCTTCGCCCGTCTTCGGCCTCGCGCTGTTGCTCACCGTGTTTCTGCTCGGCCTCGTGCGCATCAGCGGCATCACCGCTCTTGCACCGACGGCACTGGGCTGCGTTCTCGCGTTCGAATGGGCCTGGCATCAGCAGAGTTTCCATGCGGAACACGCGACAATGCCGCTGCTGTGGTATCTCGGCTTTTACGCGATCTTCACAGCGTTCCCATTTGTATTTCAAAAGCAGTTCGCCGCACGCAAACTGCCGTGGATCACCGCAGCGGCGGCGGGAATCGGCACCTTCAGCCTCGTGTATCGCCTGGTCGGCAAAGCGTGGCCGAATGACATGATGGGTCTGCTGCCTGTCACGTTCGCCATCGTGCCGCTGCTGGGCCTGGTCTTCGTGTTGAAGCAACACAAGGCCGAAAACCCGGCGCGTCTCACGCAACTCGCGTGGTTCGGCGGCGTGGCGTTGTTTTTCGTCACGCTCATCTTCCCGATTCAATTCGAGAAGCAGTGGATCACGATCGGCTGGGCCTTGGAAGGTGCCGCGCTGTGCTGGTTGTTCCGCCGCGTGCCGCACATAGGGCTCCAGCGCACCGGCGCCGTGCTGCTCGTCGCTTCCTTTGTGCGTCTCGCGCTCAATCCCGCTGTGCTGGAGTATCAAACCCGTGGCGAGACGGCGATCCTGAACTGGCAGCTCTACGCCTACAGCGTGACTGCCATCGCGATGTTCTTCGCCGCATACTGGCTCATGCCGCCGCATCATTGCTGGAACAAATTGAACCTGCGTGGCCTGTTCTGCTCGCTCGGCGGCATTTTACTCTTCCTGCTGCTCAACATCGAGATCGCCGATGCCTTCACGCCAGCGGGCGAACGTTCGATCACCTTCGACTTCAGCGGCAATCTGGCCCGCGACATGACCTACACGATCTCCTGGGCCTTGTTCGCGCTCACGCTGCTCGTGCTCGGCATCTGGAAACGCAACGCGCCCACGCGCTACGCCGGCATCGGCCTGCTCGCCGTGACGTTGTTGAAGCTGTTCCTGCACGATCTCGCCAACATCGACAGCGGCTACCGCATCGGCGCGTTGATTGGTGTCGCCATCATTGCCCTCGCCGCCTCGTTCCTGTATCAACGCTTCCTCACCGACGACAAATCATGAGCACACGCCCGCTTCTCCTCGCCTTGTGCTGTTGCTCGATCGCCAGCGCCGCTGATTTCGCCGCCTGGACGCATCGTCAAACCGTGCGCGTCACGCAGCCCGGCCTCACGCGCCTTGAACTCGAAACCGCGTTGCTCGATGCCTCGCGCACGACCGGCGGCGCGCCGTTTCACGATCTGCGCATCATCAATCCTGCCGGAGTTGAAACGCCTTACATCATCGCCCTGCCGCGCGTCATCCGGCCCGAGCAGTTGCAGGCCGCCGCCTTCAAGGCCACGCTGAACCCGACGGCTACCGTGCTCGAATTCCAGCCGCCAACGAACGAGACGATCAGCGAAGTGACGCTGTTCACCGGTGCCAGCGATTTCATCAAGGCCGCCAGCCTTGAGGCCAGCAACGACGGCACGACCTGGCAGACGCTCGCCAACGGCGAGGTGCTTTGCCGCAAGGACAACAGCACGCGCCTGAGCATCCCCTTCCCTCCTGCTCCGTGGACGCATTTTCGCGTCACCGTGGACGACAGCCGCGGCGCACGCGTCGTGTTCACCCGTGCCGAGGTGCGCCGGGAGCTGCCGGAACTGCGCACGGTGCCGCAGCCGGTCACGATCCGCTCCCGCAAGGAGGAAGCCGGCGCCACACGTCTCACACTCGATCTCGGCAGCGCGAACATCCTGCTCGGCACGCTGTGGCTGCGCACACCTGAACCCGTGTTTCAGCGTGACACGGCGCTGCTCAGCATGCGCTCCCGGCTCTTTCGCCTGCAACACGAAGGCCGCAGCATCGAGGACATCGACATCGCGGCTCACCAGCTTGCCACCACACGCGAGATCGAACTCGTCGTCAAAAACGGCGACAGCCCGCCGCTGCGCATCGACAGCATCGAAGCCACGCGGCATCCGGTGCCCGTCGTGTTCCAGGCCGATGCCGCTGGTGAATGGCAGCTCTTCATCGGCAACGCGCAGGCTTCTGAGCCGCGTTACGACATCGCCGGGCTTAGCGACAAGCTGCGCGATGCGAACGCGAACTCCGTCACCGCCAGCGCGGTCGGGGCGAACAGCACCTTCCGCAAAACCGCCACCGCACCCGAAGTCGGCGAACTCGGTGCGGCGATTGATGTCTCCGCGTGGTCGTTTCAGCGGCCGGTGCAGTTCAAGGAAGCCGGTGTGATCGAACTGGAGCTCGAACCCGAGATCCTCGCTCGCGCCGCCAACGACCTGCACGATGTCCGCGTCGTGCGCGATGGCCGGCAGATTCCCTTCCTCGCCATCAAGCCCGGTGTGGAGCGCGAAATCGACCTCTCCTTTGCCGAGGTGCGCGATGAAAAGAAACCAAGCCAGTCGCAATGGGACATCACGATGCCGTTTCCGAATTTTCCCGCCAACGAGCTGCTGCTCGACTCGCCCACGCCCTTGTTCATGCGCACGCTCAGCGTCACGGAACAGCACGACACGGAGCAGGGGCACTTCGAGCGCATCCTCGGCACCGCGAACTGGCAGCGCAAGCCCGGCCAGACAACGCAAACCTTCCATCTGCCGCTCTACACCGCACCGCGGGCGGGTACGATCCAGATCACCACCGACAACGGCGACAACGCGCCGCTGCAGATCACCTCCGTGCGCGCCGTGCATCCCGTCGTGCGCCTGCTCTTCCGCGTGCCTGACACCGCGCCCGTTTTCATCTGCTACGGAAACCGCCGCGCCACCCACACACGCTACGACTTGCAGCTCGTCCGCCGCGAATTCGAAACCGCCACCAAAGTTTCTGCCACGCTCGGCGATGAGGAAAAACTCCCCGGTTACGAGGCCGCGCGCGATGGTTCCATCGGCAAAAGCAGCCCCTGGCTCTGGGCCGCGCTGGCCCTGGTCGTCGGTGCGCTGCTGTGGGTCGTCGCGAAGATGCTGCCGAAGCAGCCGGCAAACTGATTTTGGACTTCCACTGCTTTGCGCTTACACTCCGGCATCATGCGGCAATACCGGCCTACCATCGAACAGCTCAAAAAACGCTACTCCAGCGAGATGGCGCGGAAGAAGATGATCGCGAAGCGGCATGCTGCGAACCCGGCTCTCGCCACAAGGAACCAGATTCCCGACAACTCCGAACCGTGGCTGCCGCATGGCGGTCTGCCTCGAAGCCTTGAGGAATGTGCGTGGATTTCAGAGCAGGTGGGCAAGGAGATTGATCGATGGAAACAAATCCTCCCAAAAATCTTTTCCTCTGCCGGCTAGCTCAAAACCATCGCGTGATCCTGCTCGGCGGCATGGCTGTGATCGCATATGGCTTTTCGCGTCGTACGAAAGACTATGATGTGTGGCTTGAGCCGTTCGCCACGGCCGAGCAATGGGCGCAATCTCTCCTCGCGGCTCTTGCGCATTACCCAGAGGCATACCTCTGGTCGCTAGCGCAAAAACGACGGATCGAGGCAGGTGAAGTGGCCACTGAGGTCGAGGATTTCGGCGTGTTGCGAATTGGTGGCCTCAACATGCCCGTGGATGTTTTTCGGAAGCCGAATGAGCTTCAGCTTGAAGACTTTGATCGTGTTTGGTCCGCCTCGACCTTGTTGGAGGAAGGTTTTGCCCTGCCTCACGAATTGGACCTCTATGTGACCAAGGCGAACACCGGCCGGGAGCATGATTTCAAAGACCAGATCTTTCTCGAGAGCCGCGTGAAAGAGTGCTTCCGCGAACGCCTGCCCGTCTGCGATTTCGCCGAGGCCAAGGGGATGCTGGACCGTTTTCTCGATCCCGAGGTGCTGCAATACGGCCTCGACAATCCGGATGCGGCTGTGCGTGAACTCGTGCTCGGTTACCTGCACGAATTTGAAGCCGAGGGCGATCCTTACTCACGTGACATCCTGGCTGCGTGGATGGCACGATCAGCCTGACCTGTCCTTGCAACCCCGCCCCGGATGCGGACGTTAGCTCTTTGAGACCCCCATGAGCGAAACGACCGCCCAAGCCCCCAAGTTCACCAACGCCCTGGCGAAGGAGCGTTCGCCCTACCTGTTGCAACATGCCCACAATCCGGTGAACTGGCTGCCCTGGGGCGAGGAGGCGTTCAAGCTCGCGAAGGAGCAGGACAAGCCGATCTTTCTCTCGTCGGGTTACTCCACCTGCCACTGGTGCCACGTCATGGAGCGTGAGTCGTTCGAGAACGAGGAGACCGCGAAGCTCATCAACGACCACTTCATCCCGATCAAAGTGGACCGCGAGGAGCGGCCCGACGTCGATCTCACCTACATGACCTACGTGCAGGCCGCCAGCGGCCACGGTGGCTGGCCGATGAGCGTCTTCCTCACGCCGGAGCTGAAGCCCTTCTACGGCGGCACATATTATCCGCCGGAAAACACGGCGGGGCGCATCGGCTTCAAGAATCTCCTCAACGAGCTGCACAAGGTGTGGACGGAAGATCGCAAAGGCATCGAGGAACGTGCCGCGCGTTCGGTCGAAAAGCTGCAGGAGCACCTCGACAACGAAAACACTGCCCTCAGCGACCTCCAGCACGACACGCTCATTCAAAAAGCCTACGACGATCTCTCCGGCAGCTTTGATTACCACGAGGGCGGCTTCGGCAGCGCGCCGAAATTCCCGCGCCCCAGCACGCTGAACCTGCTCATGCGCATCCATCGCATCCTTGCCGGGAAGAAGGGCGAGGACCGCTCGTCCGAGAGCGACTGGGCGATGGAGATGACCGTGAGAACCCTGCGCGGCATGGCGAACGGCGGCATGCGCGACCACATCGGCGGCGGCTTCCATCGCTACAGCGTCGATGGCTACTGGCACATCCCGCACTACGAAAAGATGCTCTACGACCAGGCGCAGCTTCTCAGTTCTTACGCGGAAGCATGGAAGCTCACGGACAACGCCATGTTCGAGTCCATCGTGCGCAGCACGGTCGAATATGCGCGACGCGACCTGCGCCACCAGGACGGCGGCTTCTTCTCCGCCGAGGACGCCGACAGCCTCGCCACCGCTGATGCCGCGCACAAAACGGAAGGCGCGTTCTACGTCTGGAAGGCCACGGAGATCGACGAGGTGCTCGGCAAGGACAACGGCAACATCTTCCGCTACGCCTACGGCGCGCGCCGCGATGGCAACGCCCGGCCCGAAAGCGATCCGCATGGCGAGCTCAAGGGCCTGAACACCCTCTACCGCGCTGTTTCCTTCAAGAAGACCGGCGAGTACTTCAAGAAGTCCGCCGAAGAGATCAAGACGATCATCGAAGACGGCATGAAGCAGCTCTTCGTCGCCCGCAACAAGCGCCCGCGCCCGCATCTCGACGACAAGATCATCGCCGCATGGAACGGACTCATGATCGGCGGCCTCGCGCGCGCTGGCGCTGCGTTTGGCGATGCCGAAATGATCACGCTCGCCACCGGAGCCGCGCAATTTCTCCACGACCACCTCTGCGCCACGCCCGGCAAGGAGCTGCATCGTTCCTGGCGTGAAGGTCGGCGCGGCCCGAAGGCCTTCGCCATCGACTACGCCTGCCTCATTCACGGCCTGCTCGATTTGTATGAAGCCTCCTTCGACGTGAAATGGCTCCAGTGGGCCGTGTCACTGCAAGGCGAGATGGACACGCTCTTCCTCGACACAAAAAACGGCGGCTACTACAGCGTCCACACCGACATGCCGAACAGCGTCCTGCGCATCAAGGAGGACTACGACGGCGCCGAGCCCTCGCCGAACTCCCTCGCCGCGCTGAACCTCGTGCGCCTCAGCGCCATGCTCGCCAAGGACACCTGGAAGCAGCAGGCAGAGAAAATTTTCACGATCTTCGGCTCCACGCTGCAAAACAGCGCCTCCGCCGTGCCGGTGATGACGATGGCCTTCGATCTCAATCATCGTGGCAAGCAGCAGATCATCCTCGCTGGTGATTCGAGCACGCCCGAGTTCCAAACGCTCGCAAACTTCATCCGCCGCAAGTTCCTGCCGAACGCCGCCCTCCTTCACGCCGATGGTGGTGAAGGGCAATCCTGGCTCGCCACGCACAACGAAGCCGTCGCCGGCATGAAACCTGTCAGCGGCAAACCCGCCGCCTACGTCTGCCAGAATTTCACCTGCCAGGCCCCCGTGACGACGGTAGAGGAATTGGAGAAGGTGGTGAATTGATTCCCTCCTCTTATCAACCGCGCGTCATGCTGTTTCCTCGTCTTCGGCGCGGCAGAGGGCGTCGCCCCAGAAGGTGGCGACAAGGAGGCTGCTGAGAGCGAGGAGGGCGAGGCCGTTGAGGACGTGAAAATTGGTGACCCAGAAGCCTTTGCCGGTGAGGATGACGAAGATGCCGAGCGCGACCTGGATGGTCGGCATCACCATGAGCAGCAGGGCCGTCACGCGCACCTTGGGCAGTGTGACGAGCCAGGAACGCGCACGCACGGCGACGAAGAGAATGAGCACGGCGACGATAAAGCCCCAGTATTTGTGGGCAAAGAGAAGAAAGACGTCCGAAGGCGTGGCGGGCGGCAGCCACTGGCCCTTCGTCGTGAGAATATCACCAGCGGCGAGGTGATCGCGCTGAGTGTGGCGCAATGAGGCGCCGAGGACGAGCTGGCCGAAGACGCAGAGGAACAGGGCCAGCGACCAGAAACGCGCCTTGGCGGCCTCTTTGACGCTGAGGACGAGGCGGCCTTCCGTCCAGGTGCGTGATGAGGCGAAGGCGATGAAGACGAGCAGGCAGTAGAAGACCTGAGCGAGCGTGCCATGGGTGATGCCGAGCGGATCAGACATCTTGAGCACACGCAGACCGCCCAACGCGGCCTGCAGCACCACGAGGAGCAGCGCCAGCGTGGTGAATCCGCGCAGCAGGGGCCAGCGCTGGCTGTACCATTTCAAAACCAGCCAGGAGAACCCCAGCACCGCGACGACGGACGCCATGATGAGCGAGCCCATGTGAATGAGCACGAGGAAGCCAAGGGAGCAGAGGACGATGCCGACGCCTTCAACGAGCCCGGGCCTGAACCTGGCGAACTGCCAGAAGTACATGCCGAGCACGAGCCAGCCGATGGTCATGCCGAGCCAGCGATGACCGTGCTCCAGCAGGAGGGCCGGGACTTTGTACCAGCCTTCGGGATTGATCTTGCCGTAGCACAGCGGCCAGTCCGGCACGGAAAGACCGACATCCTCGGTGGTGACGGCCGCGCCCCACCAGATGAGCGCGATGCCGACTGCGAGCGTGAGAAGCGAGTAACGGTGGAAGGCGCGTTGCATGTCAGTTCGCGGTTCTTAATTCCCTGCCCGCAGTTCCAACGGCGAAGGGCGGACCGTGAACCACGAACGGGGCGTCACTTCACCACCGCGGCCGTGGATTTCTTGAGCGCGGCGTCGGACTGCTCCTTGGCCCAGGCGTCGTAGTCGGCGGCGGGGACGACTTCGAGGATGGCCTTCATCTGGGCATGGCCCGGGCCGCAAAGCTGGCCGCAGATGACGTCCCAGGTGCCTTCCTTGACGGGCTTGAACCACATGTGGCTCTTCACGCCGGGGGTGGCGTCCTGCGCGGCGCGCATGGGGACGAGGGCGAGGTTGTGGATGACATCCTTGGAGGCGACATCGACGATGACGGGGCGGCCGACGGGCAGCTTCATGGTGCCGGGATTGACGAAGTCGTCCTTGCCGTTGGGGTCGTGCAAATCCTTGCCGGTGGTGTTGGTGGCGCCGTCCACATTGCGGAGATCCCAGGTGCTGAGCATCATGTCAGCGCCCGGGTATTGGAAGTTCCAGAGGAATTTCTCACCCAGCGCGCGCATGCGGATGGTGTCAGGAGAGGTCGGATATTCATCGGCCTGGCGGGACCAGAGCGGGAAAGCGAAGCCGAGGAGCAGGATGGCCTCGACGATGACGACGCCGATCTCGATGTGCGTGGTGGCGTGGCCGCGGAAGCCGTGGTAGTCGGCGGCGGGGGTTTTCTTCTGGCGGAAGCGATAGAACGCCAGGCAGAGGTAGATGGACCAGCCGATGAACAACACGAGCATGAACCAATGCACGAAGCCAAGCATGTGGTCCACGAGACCGCCGTGCTCGGAGGCGTTCGGGGTTTGGCCGAAGAATTCGTTGATCCAGTTGACGTTCATGATGCGATTGGAGATGGGGATTGGAATTCAGACTGAGCGGGCGCGGCGGCGTGCTTCTTCTGCCGGCGCACGAGGGTGAAGACGATGCCGCCGGCGCAGGCGAACATGAAGGCGAGCACTGCAAGCATGACAAGGATGGCGAAGCCCTGGGCCTGGCCGACGAGGCTGCCTTTGTCCGCCATGCAGGTGGCGCAGGCCAGGAATGACGATGGGAGCGCGGAGAACATGATCAGACGATGATGGTGCGCATTTTTCTGACGAGGTACCACACGCCATAGACGAGCAGGGCGAGGCAGGTCAGGCCGACGTAGGGTTTCAGAGGCAGGGCACCGGCGCGAGCGGCGTCCTCAGGCATGAAGTGCAGCCACAGCCAGAGCCCGGCATCGCACAGGATGGCGAAGGCGAGAAAGACGATGTGGAAGTGCTTCAGGGACATGCCGGTGAATGCGGAAACCTATTCGTTGTGCTTGTAGAAGCCCTCAAAGACCAGCGGGTCGATGTTGGAGAAGTAAAAGAGCAGGAACAGGGCGAGTGCGAAGACAACGGTGAAGATGAGTATCTTGTAGATGACGCTGCGCTCGTGGTTGAGGTGCATGAAGATGAGCGCGACAAGCGCCGCCTTGAAGGTGGCCAGGATCATGCCCGCGAGAATGTTGAGGCCGTGGGTCGGCAGCTCGACATAAGAAAGCCACACGGTGAGGCCGGTGCAGATGATCAAAGTGACACCGATGATGATGTACTTTTTGACCGATTTCCGTATTTCTTCGATGTTGTCAGACATGACGTGGGAAAAGGAATGGGGGTGGGTGCCTTACAGGAGGTAAAGGAGTGGGAAGAGGAAGATCCAGACCAGATCGACGAAGTGCCAGAAGAGGCCGCCGACTTCGACACGGTTGGCCAGGTGCTCGGGATCCTCACGCAACATCCGGCCGTTGAAGACCAGGAAGTAGAGCAGCACCAGGGCGCCGGCGACGACGTGCGCGCCATGCAGGCCGGTGAGGGTGAAGTAGATGGCGTAGTAGGTGTTGAGCTTCGGGGTGAAATTCGAGAAGAAGGTGACGTCTTTCTTTTCGAGCACGACAGTGGGATAATCGTGACCGCCACCGTGACCGGCGGCGGGAGCGTGGGCCTCGGCACCGTGTTTTTCGCCATGTGCGGCGCCTTGAGCAGGCGGGGTGGAGCTGTGGAGCTTGAAGAAGAGGGACTCTTTTTGCAGCGTGGCAGATTTGGACTTTTCACGGGTGAGTTTGCCGTTTTTGTCCGTGTACTTCTTCTCGAACTCACTGATGTGGTGGTCGCGATTGGCAACGAAAGCCTTCTGCCAGCCTTCGCCAAGGTAGCGATGATCGAAGGCGAGGGATTTTTCGGACTGGGCGACGCCGCGGGCGTCCACGCCATCGACGAGGAGGGTCAACTTGTCGTCGATGAGCTTGCCGGTGGCGACGGTGCCGTCACGGAAGGTGATCGTGGTGGGGGTGTAGCCGAAAATCTGGGATGGCTTGGCGGCAAGTTTGAAGGGGGCGCTGGCGGTGAGTTTGAGGCTGGCGCTGTCTTTTTTGGCTGCCCTGGCCTTGGCGATCTCGGCGGTGCGGATTTCGGCGAAGCTGGCGGCGTCGAGCGTGATTTCCTTGCCCTCAGGCGTTTTGAACTTGGGGGCGGCACCATCGATGAAAGGCAGCACATGATGGACCGGGTCGGCGGCGACGGCGCTCTTTTTCACCGGGAGGGTGAGGTTGATCTCGCTCACCTCACCGAATTTCACAGTGTAGGGGATGATGTGTCCATGCTCGTCCTCGGGCATGTGGCCGGTGAGGATGGTGCCGTCCGTGAGCTTCACGGCGTAGTGCTTGAACTTGGCGCTGTATTCGAGGCTCTTGTTGAACATGAAGACCGCCGCGCAGAGCACGGTGATGGCCATGTTGATGCGGTACCAGCCGAATTTCCGCAGCTTCAGGCAGGCCCAGGCCATGACCACCGTGACGGAGGAGGCGATGAGGACGATGGTGTTCCAGAAGCCGAGCGTGACGTCGAGGTCATGCACGGGCCAGGGATAGTCAGCGCCGACACGGAGGAAGATGTAGGCGGAGAACAGGCCGCCGAAGAGCATGACTTCCGAGGCGAGGAAGAGCCAGATGCCTACTTTGGCGTTGTAGAGTCCGGTGTCGGGCCGGGGATGGACTGTGTATGGGATTTCCATGGAAAGTTCTCGGTTCGCAGTTCGCGGTGGGATCAATGATGCGCGTGGGCTTCTGCCTTGGAGGGCGGCACGGGTTTGCCGGGTTCGGACTCCCACTGCGGATAGAAGTCGGCCGGGTGGCCGGGGACGCTGTACTCGTAGGGGCCGCGGTGGGCGTTGATGTCGAAGAGGAAGTTGCCGTGCGGCGGCGGGGTGGGGGTGGCCCATTCCAGCGTGGTGGCGTTCCAGGGATTGTCGCCCTCGGCTTTTTTACCGCCTTTGATGCTGAGCCAGAAGTTGATGATGAAGGGCACCTGGCCGAGCGCGAGGACGAAGGCGCCGACGGACATGACGATGTTCAGGGAGAGCATGTTGTCCGGGATGTTCAGGCCGAAGAATTCGCCGATCTTGTGGGTCAGCGTGGTGCTCCAGTTCGTCATGCCGGAGGTGTTTTCAAAGTACTTGCCGCCGTCATACCAGCGGCGATGGAACCCGGCCATGCCCTGGATGAACATGGGCGCGAAGACAAGATTCATGCCGACGAGGGAGGGCCAGAAGTGCAGCTTGCCGAGCTTGTCATTCATGTAGCGTCCGGTGAGCTTGGGGAACCAGTGGTAGACGCCGGCGAAAAGGGCGAAAATGGTGCCGGGGGCGACGACATAGTGGAAATGGCCGATGACATAATAGGTGTCATGCAGGGCGAGGTCGATGAAGGCAAAGGCCAGCGGCAGGCCGGTGAGGCCACCGATGCCAAACATGGGCAGGAAGGCGGAGGCGAAAAGCATCTGCGTGTTGAAGCGGATGGAGCCGCCCCACAGCGTGATCATCAGGCAGGTCAGCAGAATCACGGAGGGGATGGAGATGATCACCGTCGTGATCTGGAAGTAGGTGGACATCATCGTGCCCATGCCGGTGAGGTACATGTGGTGCGCCCAGACCAGGAAGCTGAGGAAGCCGAGTGTGAGCACGGCGTAGACCATCGACTTGTAGCCCCACAACGGACGGCGGGCATTGCACGGAATGACGTCCGTGAGGATGGCGAAGGCGGGAAGGATGAGCACATACACCTCCGGATGGGCGAGGAACCAGAAGAGATGCTGGTAGAGCAGCGGGCTGCCGCCGCCGGAAATGTCGAGGTGCTTGCCGCCTTCCATCAAACCCGTGGGCAGATAGAAGGAGGAGCCGAAGACACGGTCGGAAAGCTGGAGGATGGCGGCGACTTCGAGCGGCGGGAAGGCCAGCAGAAGAAGAAAGCCGGTGACAAACATGGCCCAGCAGAAGAACGGCATGCGCATCCAGCTCATGCCCTTGGCGCGCAGGTTGATGACCGTGGCGATGACATTGACGGAGCCGAGGAGGGAGGCTGAGATGTTGAACACCATCGCCGTGAGCCACCAGGTGTGGCCGTGCGACCAGACGCTGGTGACGCCGATGCCCGTCGTCGATGCCAGCGGGGAGTACATTGTCCAGCCCGTCTGCACCGGGCCGGTGCCGACAAAAAAGCTCCACAGCATGAGCACACAACTGATGAAGAAGAACCAGTAGCTCATCATGTTGAGCTTCGGGAAGGCCATGTCTATGGTGCCGATCTGCAACGGCATGACGAAGTTCACGAATCCGGCGAAGCCCAGCGGCACGATGCCGAAGAACACCATGATCGTGCCGTGCATGGCGCCGAGCATGTTGTAGATCTCTCCGTTGAGGGAGCCGTCCGGGTTCAGCCAGCGGCCGAACATGGCCTCGAAGAGATCTTTGATGTACGGAATCTCGCGAATGGTCTCGATCGCCGGCACCGGCATGCCGGGGTAGGCGATGCTCCAGCGCATGAGGAGCATGAGGAAGAAGCCGAGCAGCAGGAAAATCAGGCCGGTGATGGCGTACTGCGCGCCGATGACCTTGTGGTCGGTGGAGAAGATGTACTTCCACAGGAACGCTGGTTCATGATGATCATGCGCATGGTCATGCGTGTGATCGTGGGCGGTTTCGGAGGGGATGGCGGCGGCGCTCATGACGGAAAATTCGGCGTTCCTGGTTCAAGGTTCAGAGTTGGGCGGCCTGCGCGAAGTCAAAGGTGAAGTCGGCGGTGGCCTTGCCGTCGCGGATGGTGACGGTCTGCGTGAGGGATTTTGAAAACTGCGGATGCCAGGCTTCGACGACATAATCGCCATCGCCTAGGGCGCGATTGATGGCGAAGCGGCCGTCCGCCGCGGAAACGGCGGTGTGGACGCCCTCGTGGACGAAAACCCACGCGTTCATCCAGCGATGCACGTCGCATTCCAGGCGGTAGCGGCCTGGCGTGTTGAATGCCTGCACGTTCTCATCCCCACGCGAGGGCTGGCCGAGGTTGGCGATGTTCTCCTTGCCGCCAGCAGTCTGGCGGGCGACGCGGATGTTGTGGAAGGTGAGGTCGCTGTTGTGAAAGCGGACGCTTTGGCCGGCCTGGATGGCGAGGGTGTGCGGCACGAATTCACACTTCGTCTGATCGATCAGCGGAGCGGCGGCAGGCAGATTGCTGGCAGGCTGGCTGCCGCGCACGGTGATGACCGCGTCCGCCAGGGCGCCATCCGCGGCCACACGCCACGCAGGATCAATGATGTCTCCATGTCCGGTGCAGAATGGATTGCCGCCGACATCGATGACTTTGCGGAGTTTTGCCGTATCCGCGCCTTTGAGCGTCACCTTGCCGGTGATGCTGGTCGTTTCAGGAATTTCCACGGCGGCAGATGGCTTTATCTCCGCCGTTGTTGACTCAGGCACCTTGCCGCAACTCACGTTCGCAGCCAGCATGGCGACTCCAAAGGCAGCCCAGGGTGCCCTGCGGAAGACGACATGCTTCACATTCGACATGACTCGTGGTTTTTCGATTTATTTGGCTGCCGGAGCGGCTCCGGGGCCGGCAGGGATGTCGCCGGCGCAGTTTTTGTCAGCAAAGGGCTTCAAATCGGCCTCGGTCCACTGGGTGGCGCGTTTTTCCTCGTCGCGCACTTTCTTGACCATTTCCTGTGTGATCATGGTGCCTTCGTTGCCCCAGGAGTTACGGATGTAGGTCAGCACATTGGCGAGATCCTGCGCTGACATGGCCGCGCCGAAGGGCTGCATGCCGCCGGGCATGTTGAAGCCCTGGCCTTTGACGGTGATCGCACCGGTGAGGCCGTGCTGCACGACGCGAACGAGGCGCTCGGTGCCGCCAGTGACCCACTCGGAGCCGGCAAGCGGCGGAAACTGGCCGGGGATGCCGTTGCCGTTGCCCTGATGGCAGCCGCCGCACACGGCGTAGCCGCCGGCGCCTTTTTTCATCGCGACGGCGAAGGGATCGAGCGCACCGCCTGCCCCGGCGCCGCCCGGGCGGGGGTCACCACCGCCGGCGAGGGCAAAAGGATTGCTGACATTGAAGCTCCAGCCGCCGGTCATCGGCCCGAGCTGGTCACCGGCGACGATGGCGACGAGCATGAGCAGGAAGATGGCCCAAAGCGGCGCGGGCTTGCTTTCGGGGGAGAGATCCTCTTTTTCACGCTTCACAGCGGCGTGCAGGCGGTCGAGGTCGGTGCTGTCAGGATTTACGGAGGCGCTCATTGGTGCGGAGAGCTAAAGGCGGTGACAAGGTGTTACTTTTTGGCCGGGGCGGGCGTGGCGGCCACGGCGGACTGGCCGGGAATGGGATGGTCTTTCTTCAAGGACTGGAGGTATTCGACCAGGCGTTCGGCTTCGGGCGTCGGGACGACTTCATAGCCCGCGCGGGGCGCGAATTTTTTCGGCAGCTTGAGAGCGCGTTCCGAGGCGGGCCCCTGGATCTTCTGCACTTTGTAGAGGCCGGTGTAGGCGGGCATCGTGCTCCAGTCATAGACGGAACGCGGGGCGTAGAGGTGCGCATGGAGGGCATTGGCATCTCCGGCACGCCAGCCGAAATTGGCCAGGTCGGGGCCGATGCGCTGCACGCCGAGCAGGGCGTATTTCTCGCCAAGATAGTCACGCAGCACGTTCGGGCGCACGGCGGTGGCGGGGCGGCCTTCCTGATCCTGACCCCAGCCTTTGTACCAGCCGTCGAGACCGAGCTGCGAGGGGCGGATCATCTGCGTGTGGCATTGGTTGCAGCCTTCGCGGATGTAAACGAGCTGGCCCTGGCCGTTGACGGGCGCGGGCGGGTAGAAGCCTTCAACGCCGTCTTTTTCCTTGTCGTAGGCGACGGGGGTGAGCTGCTGGTACTTCATCGCCGGAATGACGATGAGGCACAGCCAGGGCAGGCCGAAGGAGGCGGCAAGGCCGAGAATGAAGGTGCGGAAGTTCATTATGCGTGGACGGGAGAGGCGTGTTCGTCATGCTCGCGGTGAAGCAGCGTCGGGGCGGAGCTGCGGCGGCCGAGGCCGGCCACCATGAGCAGGAGGTGGATCAGGAACATGAAGTTGGAGAAGCTGATGAGCGCCCAGGCCACCGCGCGGGAGACGACGTAAGGGCGGGAATTCATGACCTGGTTCAAGAAATTCTGGTCCCAATGCGCGGGATCGTTCAGATCCGAGCCCTGCTGCCAGCCGGCGACGAGGCTCATGATGACAATGGTGCCCACGCCATAGACGGAGAACCAGAAATGGTTGCGGATGAGCCGCACGCTGAGCCATTCACAGCCGGCGAGGCGCGGCACGATGTAGTAGATCGCCCCGAAGGCGCACATGCTGAAGAAGCCGTACACGCTGACCATCTGGAAGGAGTACCAGGACTGCGTGAATTGCAGGGCGGAACCGGTCCAGAAGGTGGAGTTAAGGGCGAGGATGAGACCAGACACCGGGTAGAAGAGCGCTCCAAAGAAGACGAACCGCAGTGTCGGACTGGTGGCGACGGCGCTGTGCTTGCCGAGCGTGGTGAGGTGATGGTTCAGGCCGACCAGGCCGACCGGGACGAGCAGCAGCACGCCGGTGCAGGCTCCGACGGCGGTCATCCAGGCGGGAAGCGGGCCGCCCATGTATTTCTGCATGCCAGTCCAGCCGCCGAGGACGGCGAGCGTCCAGAAACCGGCGGAGGCGAGCTGCGCGGAGGCGATGGGCTGGCCAGTGATCTTCGGAATGAAGTAGTAAGCCGCGCCGACGCCGACAGGGACGAAGAACAGCAGGATCACACCGTGGATGTACCACGCGTCAATGCCTGCGCCGAGAGCACCAAGGCCCGGCAGGCAGTGCAGCGCCACATTCGCGGTGATGAAGATCCAGGTGAACCAGAAGCAGGCGGCCAGGATGTACCAGGTGCTGACCATGAAGCCTTCCGGGCGGAAAGCGCGGCCAAACATACGGGCGATCGGCCATGCGTAGCAAAGGAAGCAGCCCAGCAGCACCGGCCAGACGAACTTCGGCATCTCAAGCCACTCGATGGAGGTGCTCTTGCCCATGAGGATGGCGAGGATGCCAAAACTGATGGTGATGTTCCAGAACACACCGGCGACGAGCATGAGGCTCTTGCCTGTCCGCAACTCCTGACCGGAGCGGCGGGCCATGATCCAGAGCATGACACCGAGCGCGGCCTGGAGGCCCCAGCCATAGACGAGCGCGTTGATGTGCGCGGGCTGGAGGCGGCCGTATGTCAGAGATTCAGCGGCACTATCGACAAGAAACCTCGGAGCACCCCAACTGGCGAGGAAGTTCGCCAAGTTCGGAATAAAGGCAGGTTCGACAAGCACGACGGCGCTGAGCACCCCCAGCAGGGTGGAGAGCATGAGCCAGAAGGCTCCGTTGATGAAAAGGAAAAGCACGGGACCTTTCACCGACTTGTCGATCGCCGCGCGGCGAAGATTGTCGGCCTGAAGTTCCGTGTCAGGGGTGGCGGGAGTGGTCTGCATGACTTACTTGGGCGGAGCGGGTGCGGCGGGAGCCGGAGAAGCGGGAGCAGGCGCGGCAGGAGCCGGAGCAGGGGAAGTGGGGGCCGGAGTCGGTGCGGGCTTGGCAGGCGCGGCGGGAGCCGGAGTCGTTGGTGCTGCGGCCGGGGTGGCTGGTGCGAGAGCTGGCGCGGCGGCTGCGGCAGCTTGCTTGAGCTGCGTGGGCGAGCCGGGGACGACCTGGGTGCTGGCGGCAGGTTTTTTCGCGGCGGCTGCAGCCACGGTCTTTTCGAAGACAGCCTTTCTCTTCGCCGCGTCGTTCAAACCGATCTTGGCGAGATTTTCGCTCTGCGCCTTGGTGATTTCAGCGGTGTTGGCGATGCGCTCCGCAGCGCGAGGATCTACCCCGAGCTTGGAACCGCTCAGGCTCTGAATGACGCTGAAGAGCACGGCGAAGCCTGCGAAGGCTCCGAGCACCCACAGGAAGGTGGCACCGGCTTTTGGAGGTTGTTCGGGCTGCGACATGGAAAAAGGGGGGGCGGATCAGTTGACGACGTTCACGGACTCCACGAGGCGCGGATCACGCCAAGGGTAGAGGCTGTATTTGGCAAGGCCGCGCAGGTAGAGGAAGCTCATCGTACCGAACACGGCGCACAAGGCGGCGAGATCCTGCACCCAGGCGCCGGGAACCCAGACACCGACGCCCAGCGACGGGCCGCGCTCCGGGATGACGTTCCAGTAGATGTCCACCACATGCATAAAGAGAACCCAGAGGCAGACGAGGCCCACCATGACCGGGTTTTTCTTCTGCGGCTGCGAGAGCAGGAGCAGAAACGGCGCGACGAAGTGTCCGACGACGATGAAGATCGACACCCAGCGCCAGCCCTCGGTGTTGCGCGTGAGGTAGAAGCGCGTCTCCTCCGTCACGTTCGCATACCAGATGAGGAAAAACTGCGAGAAGGCGACGTAGGCCCAGAACACCGTGAAGGCGAAGAGCAGCTTGCCCATGAGATGGTAGTGCTCGTCAGTGACGACTTTCCGCATGTAGCCAAGGCTGCGCAGCCAGACAACGACCAGCATGGTCACGGCCATGGAGGCCCAGGCACAGCCGGCGAAGATGTACACGCCCCACATGGTGGAGAACCAGGTGTAGTCGAGTCCGACGAGCCAGTCATAGGCGGCGAAGGTGACTGCCAGCGCGAAGGGCAGCAGCACGATGCAGGAGAACTGGCGGGAACGGACCGTGTGCCTGATGTCGCCATCCTGCTCCTGCTGAAGCGATTTTCCGCGCAGGTAACGGGCGATGAACCAGAGGACGAGGAAATACAGCGCGAAACGCGTGTACCACGAAAACCAGGTGTCCAGGTTCAGATAGCCGTACTTCGAGACCAGCACATGCAGGTGCGGATTCTCCTCGGACATGTGATGCAGCGCGTCCTTCACCGTGGTCGGGTGATCCGCATGAGCGGCGTGCGCCGCCGCCGCACGATGGTGGTTCATCCACTCGTAGAGCGGCTTCTGCACCTGCGGGCAGAGCAGCGGTGATGCGAAGATGCCGAGCGCGAGGATCATGCACGCCTGGTTTTCCCAAAGCCGGCGGACAACGACACCCCAGCTCGAGTTCGAGGCGTTGTGGAGCAGGATCCAGAAACAGCCGCCGACCACGAAGGTGAAGGTGAAGAAAACCGCGAACAGCCAGGAGTAGGCGAAGGTGTCCGTGCTCTTGAAGAAGAACCAGAGTGATGCCGCGATGCCGAGCAGGCCGACGAGGCCCAGCGCGCCGATGAGCTTGCCGCCCCTGGCGGGTTCGAATTTTTCTCCGCCCTGGGGCAGATCGTTGAAGGTGACGTGGTGACTCATGCCGTGATTCGCGTGATCGTGCCGTTACTGGAGGGTGACGCCGGCCTCTTTGGCGGCGGTTTGCAGGGCGCGGATGTAGGCCACG
>JAEUHJ010000078.1 GCA_016795375.1 Verrucomicrobiaceae bacterium | reverse complement strand
GCCTTTATAGACTGCGGATTTGACGCGGTTGGTCTGGAGGAGGAGGGACTTGGTGAGGGAGATGTTGCGTTCGAGGCAGCGGCCGAGGCCGGAGAAGAAGGCAGCGCTATCGTCGGTGCCGGGCTTCGGGCTGGTGAGGCGGTGGAGTTTTTCGTCCACGCCGGTGATGGTGCTGATGGCGGTGGTCTCGTTGGTGGCGACGCCGGCGCCGATGAGGGCTTTTTCGTCGGTGTCGGTCTCGACGAGGGCCTCGGAACTTTTGCCGGTGTGGACGTTGGTGATTTTGACTTTCTTGAGCATGGCGGGGAAGGATTTGTAATTTCAGGCTCAGGGCGGAGGCGGGCGCAGGGTGGTGATGAGGCGGGGGCGCAGGGCGGTGAGGGTGACGGGGGCACCGGGAGTTTCGCTGGCGGGATTTTGGGAGATGTTGACGATGGCGGTGCAGGTGGCGGTTTCCATGGTGACGCCGTTGAGGGTGGTTAGGCCGGTTTCGGCAAGGACGGGCTCGCCACAGAGAGCCTGCTGGAGGAGGGCGTTCTGCGCCTGGGCAGGCATGAGGGCGGCGGTCTGGAGACTGGAGAGGCCGAGCTGCCAGAGGCGGAGCATGTTTTCCTGATGGTTGCGGACGAGGGCGACGCGGCTGGAGAGCTCCTCCTGGAGCATGAGGGTGGCGGAGAGGGAGACCATGGCGGTGGTGCCGATGGAGACGATGGCGGCGGCGGCGAGCACCTCGATGAGGGTGTAGGCGGCGCGCTGTGCGCGGTTGATGCGGGGGTGAGGTTTCACGGGGGGACGGCGGGGAGGAAGTAGGATTCGAGCCAGGCGTCGCGGGGGAGGAAGGTGGCGAAGGCGGGGCCGGTGTTGGCGGCGGCGGGAACGGCGGGGTCGGAGTCGCTGGTGAAGGTGAGGCGGCCGGGGTTGGTGCCGCCAGGGGCGCGGCGTTTGAGGGTCCAGTTGGTCATGACGCCGCCGATCCAGCGGATGCCGCAGGTGAGGGCGGGGGGCATGTTGAACATGATGCTCTGGTATTCGTTGACGAGGACGCAGCGCCAGCGGAAGTCCGTGCCGCTGACGGGGTTGTTGACCCAGGAGAATTCGACGGGGCGGCCGTTGTCGTCCTGGAAGGCGAGGACGTGGCGGCGGTTGTTTTCACGCTCGAAGCGGATGTCGCGCACCCAGCGGCCGCGCGCGCCGCTGGGCATGACGGTGATGATGACGGGCTTCATGGCGGCGGCGGCGGCGAAGGCGGCGGGATTGCTCTGGCCGACGAAGATGATCTGATCGACGACGCCGTAGATGCGCATGTTTTTGAGATGGCGGCTGTCGAGCTTGATGAAGAGGACGCGGAGCTTGTCGTCGTAGCCGGAGGGCCATCCGGGCGGGGTGTAGGTGGGGGTGGTCTGCTCGGCGATCCAGTAGGCTTCGGTGGCGGAATTGAAGACACCGGGGACGTCGATGGTGACGGTGGGGGTGCGGCCGGCGGTGGCTTCGCGTTCCTGGAAGTGCCAGAGGGAGTTGTCGGGGTTGGCGTCGTTGCGGATGACGTTGAGGTAGCCGAGGTGGCGGCGGTCGCCCCCGCTGCCGCCGACGGGGCCGGTGGTGCTGGGGACGACGGGAAGATTGGAGGGCAGGAGCGGACTGCCGTTCATGTCGGTGCCATAGACGGGATAGGGGATGTTGGGCGGCTCGGCGGCGGCGTGGGACTGGATGTAGAGGGAGCGGGTGCGGAAGGGCAGGCGCAGCGGGCTGGGGGTGCTGCTGACAAAGAAGGAGGGCGGGTGGCGCACGACGGTGCGGCCTTCGACGACCCAGTTCGCGTGGTGGCCGGCGCTGCCGGAACCGGTGCTGCGGTAGGTGTCGAGCTCGGTGGGGACGCCGTCGGGTTTGCGGTAGATGCAGAAGACGTCGCCGTTGAGCACGGGGGGCATGGTTTTGAGGAACTGCCAGGCGGTGTAGTCGTCGATGTTGCCCGCGAGATTGGAGGAGGGGCGCACGAGCTGTTCGACAGTGAGATAGGAGACTCCGGGGCGCAGGCCGGTGTGGTTGTAGGGGAAGACGGTGGTCATGCCACCGGCGGTGCTGGTGGAGGTGTAGGGATTGAGGTTGCTCCAGCCGTTGGCGGTGTTGAAGCCGCCGGTGCCGCTGCCAAAGACCGTGTCCTGTCCGGCTGGGAGGGTGCCGCCAGCCTGGAATCCGAAGTCGGAGAGGCACTGCCAGCCGAGGAGGCGTGAGCTTTCCAGGCCGATGCGGCGCCGGGAGATGTCCTCCAGATAGCTGACCTGGGTGGCGCGGGTGCTCATGAGAGTGACCCAGGAGGAGATGAAAATGCCGCTGACGACCATGAGCATGAGCGCGGCGGCCATGAGGGCGCCGGTGCTGCGCGGATGCTTGTGATGGTGGTGGAGGCGCATGGGCGGAGAGAGATCGGGGGGCAGAAGCTCTGAATTCTGAAGCTCGCAGTCTCTGACTACAGGGCGGGGAACATGGGGACGGTGAACATGAAGGAGGTGCGCCCGGCCATCTGGTTGTAGGCCTGGCGGGGGTCGCTGCTGGCGAAGGTGTTCGGCAGCGGGCCGAGGTGTCTGGTGGCGGGATCGGGCCACCAGATGAAGTAGAAGGGGCGCTCGGCGGCGCGCTTGAATCGTTCGATGGTGGCTGGAGTCTCCCGCAGGGCGAGGCGGGTGGAACGTTCGAAGGTGATGAAGATCGGGGTGAAGCCATCGGCGGCCCATTGGCTGGCCCTGGTGGGATTGGGCACGGAAGGCGGGAAGAACACATCGTAGCCGCCCATGGGGCTGAGGATGGAGGGCGTGGTGGTCGTGGTGGAGTCGGCGTAGCGCTTCACGGAGGCGTAGATGCCGTTGGGTTCGCTGCCACCCGTGAAGCGGATGACGTCGATGTCGTAGATGGCGCTGACTTTGAGATAACCGGGGTATTTGCTGTAGCCGAGCACGAAGATGCTGGCGTTCTGGGGGACGGGTGCGCCGTCGTTGAGGGGATTGCGGTAGTCGCGGTAGAGCGTGGCCGGGACGGAGGCGTTGGTGATGATGTGGAGGCGGAATTTCTGCGGGGTGTCGAGCTCCTCATGCAAAGCGGGGTCGTAGGGGATGAGGGCGGGCCGCCAGGTGTTGATGTCGTCGCGTGGCAGGCAGAAGACGGCGGTGGCGCTGATGGTGTCCGTGAGGAACTGCTCCCGCAGCTCCTCGGCCAGGGAGAGCGCGCCGTATTGCGGGGCCGTGGCGACGTTGAGCGTGCTGCTGGAGAGGCTGTAAAAATTTTGCAGGCGGGTGAGGCCGAGCGGCACCGTGACGATGGAGGAGACGCCGGGCTGGCTGCGCACGAGGGTGCCGTAGGAGACGACGGCTCCGCCGAGGATCAGGGCGGAGAGCGCCAGCACGAGCAGGAGTTCCACGGAGGTGAAGCCCCCCGGCTGGCGGGCACGGTGGTTCATCGGGGCGCGGGTGCAGGGGTGCCGAAGAGCATGCGCACGACGGAATCAACCGCTGGTGAGCGTGAGGGCGGGGTGGAAGCGGGTTTTTCCGGCGCGGGTGTCTGCGCTGGTGGTGGTGTGGCGGATTCCTTCATCGCCGTCTGCCGGACAGGTTCGGGAAGGACGGGGGATTCATCCACAAAACCCGCGCGCGGCGGTGGCGGTGCGGCGGTGACGGCTGTGGCCGCCGTGTTGTCGCGCAAGGGCAGGTCCATGGTGGCATTCACGCCACCGGAGTTTTTGCCCAGCTCATCCACCTGGCCGAGCATCTGGTAGCGGATCTTCGGAGAGAGGTTGATCGGGATGGTCATGAGCTTTGGTGGCAGGCCGGTGGTGCGCTTTTCCTGCCAGGCGAGCTCGATGTACTGGGGCGTGATGTTCTTCACCTTCAACTCCACCAACTGCTCCGGCAGCACGGGCGGGACGCTGCCGCCGGTCTCGAGGATGATGTTTCCCAGCAGCACGCGCATGCGACCGTCTGTCATGCGCTTCACGCCGACGACGGGGAGTTTGAGAAGCTTGTCACGCACGCGGTTCTCCTCGGTGTCACCGGGGGAGAGCCGGCTCTGCGCCTCGCTCTCGGACTCGAAGGGGTTGCGCTCCTCGGGCTTGACGTTTTCGGGGGTCTTTTCATCCGGCAGGACGAGCTGGTACTGGACGCGTTCGTCGGTTTCTCCAGCGACGGCCTCCGGGATCTGTGCGCGGAGGTCCGTGACGGCACCGAGCAGTCCGGCCAGCAGGATGAGTCTGGGGAGGCGGTTCATGGTCAGGGTTTTTTGGCTTTGTCCTTCTCCTTGGACTTGACGGCGTCCGCAGCGGCGAGGTCGAAGATGGGCGTCTCGAAGGAGACCTCCATCTTCAACTGGCGTCCGCTGGCCCCGCCGGTGATCTGCACGACTTTCATGCGCGCGGTGGGCAGACGGCGCTCGATGTCGCCGAGCCAGTTGAGCACTTTGGCGTATTCTTCCTCGATGGTGAGGGTGGTGAGGAGGGACTTGGGGATGATCTTGTTGTTGGTGGAGGTCTTCAGCTCCGTCTTGCGCGAGCGGACGAGGTTGATGCCGCGCTCGCGGAGGCTGAGCTCGATGGTCTGCTCCGCTTCTTGCTGGGTCTGCACGCGTTCGATGGAGGGCATCCAGCCGCGCAGGAAGCGGCGCACATCCTCGGTGTCCGCCTTGAACATGGTGGTGGCGATCTCCGCGGTGGAGCGCTCGTTTTCAGCAGTGATGGCGGCGCTGTCGGCGTCCTCCGCCTCGGTCCGCGTGGTGGTGACCTTGTTGTGGATCATCTGCGCGGCGTAGGTCATGCCGCCGATGATCATGAGCAGGACAACACAGGCGAATTGCTTCGGGTTCATGGTTTCAGAGGGTGGAAGGCAGGAAGGTCACTCCGCCTGGCGGACGAGCGTGGAGTGGTATTCGACGACATCCCCGTTCTTCGTCTGCTGCGGGGAGTAGGAGCGGTAAAGGAGCTGGCCGAGCGCGGATTCGATGGCGGCGAGTTCGTTGGGAACCTGGGTGCCGTTGAGGTGGATGGTGAGGGCGAGGTTGGCGGGAACCTGTTCGCTGCGCTCCAGCGCGACCTGGGTGATGCGCGTCTCCGGCTGGACGGCACGGGCGATCTTCACGGCGATGGGCTGGATGTTGCGCGCACCCTCCATCCATTGCGCGACTTTCTCCGCCTTCGTGGCCTCGGACTCGAGGGTTGATTTCTCCTTGTTGAAGGCGTCGCGCTGCTCCTCGCTGACCTTTTTGCGCTCCTCGGCCTCGGTCTTCTGCTGGAGGGCGCGCTTGTAGTTGAAGTAATCCATCGTCATCACATAGGCGCTGCCAATGAGGGCGACGTAAAAAATCACCGGGATGGCGCGGAACGACGAGGGCAGGCGGCGCGAGGTGTCGGTGCGCGGCGTTTTGAAGTCGTGGCAAAGATAATCGTTCATGGATTTCAGATGGATCAGTGTTCGCCGATGATGGTCCAGAGCAGGTCGTCCTGGGTAAGGTCGGAGGCGCCGACCTTCTCCAGATGGAGCATGATCTCGGTGCGGAATTTGTTGTCGTGGCCGTCGCCGACGAAGTAAACCGGGCTGCCCTGGGGAATTTTGGCCAGCAGCGGACTGATGATCTGCAAGGCCGTTTCCACGGCCTCGGGACCGAGACCGCTGCGGCAGCGGATGTCCCTCCACTGGCCTTCCTGCTGGACCAGGACGCCGAGGGAGCCTTCACACGCGGCGATGAGTACGAAGTCCGCCGGCGTGCCGCCGGAACTCGCCCGGAAGATGCTCAGGATCGCGTGCTCCAGCATTGCAAAGAGGCCGCAGCAGACGCGGCCAGGCTTGAGGTTGACCGTCCTGAGCACGTCCTCGGTGACCTTGACCAGGGACTCCTCCACGGCGAGCAGGAGGCTGGCCGTGGTCTCGGGATGGTGGCAGATGGCGTAGCGCTTGCCACGGTCATACTTCGGTCCGAGCACGGCGCGCGGATTGGTGCGCAGCAGGCTCACGCAGTTGTCGCCGCGCATGAGGTTGTTTTCGAGGCTGATGATGAAGCGGTGGTTCACAGAGACGGAGCACCAGCCACCCTCGACCATGCCGCGCCATTCATCGGCGCGCTGCGGGGCGGCGTCGGCCATCTCCCCCTCCTGTACTCCGCCTTCCTCAAAGCGGCCGCGCTTGTTGACGGAGCGCCAGCTCACAGAGCCGCGGCTGACGTTGAGAAGAAGAGACTTGCGACCCTCGTGGCGTTTTCCCCAGGAGACGGCGGAGTCGTCGGGGTCGGCTTTGAAGGCGGCGAAGCTCAGGACAGATTTGATTTCATCCAGCAGCATAAATGGAGGTCAGTTGTTCTTTGGAAAGGAAGTCGTACACCTCATGTTCGGTGTAGCCGGTCTTGCGCGCGGTGGCGGGCTTCCAGCCGTCGGCCATGCGCATGTTCAGGCAGCGTTCGAAGCTGACCATGCCGCGCGTGAAGCCAGCCTCGAGCTCCTGGTCGAGGTTCTTGAACTCACCGCGGCGGATCATGCCGCACACGGAGTCGTAGGGCAGCAGCAGCTCGTGAATGGGGAAGCGTTTGCCGCGACTCTCATCAAACAGCAGGCGCTGACAGAGGATGCCGCGGATGGAGTCGGCGAAGGAGAGCATGGCGTTCTCCATGCGGTCGCTCGGAATGAGCTTCAGATAACGCTGGACGGTCTGTGCGGCGGAGGAGGTGTGCAGCGTGGCGACGACGACGTGGCCGGTCTCCGCGGCCTGGAGCGCGATCTCCGCCGTCTCGCCGTCACGAATTTCTCCCACGAGAATCACATCCGGCGCCTGGCGGAGGGCGGCGCGGAGGGATTTGTTGAAGTCGAGCTCGTCGGTGCCGATCTCACGTTGAGAGACGAGGGAAGGGATGCCGGCGGGATAGACGAACTCGATGGGATCCTCGAAGGTGAGCACATGTTCCTGACGGCGCTTGGCTCGCTCGAGGATCATCGAGGCAATCGTGGTGGATTTGCCGGAGCCGGTGGCGCCACAGACGAGGAACAGGCCGTTCTTGGCTTCCAGGAACGCTTTGATGGCCGGTGGCGGCACCATGAGCTTGCTGATGTCCGGGATGTTTTCAGGCAGCAGACGCAAAACCCAGCGCGGGCGGCCGCGCGTGACCATGCGGTTCACACGATAACGGCGCGGGCCGAGCTGCAACGCGTAGTCCACGCAGCCGGGAGTGAACTCCAGCGGACGCTCCGGCTGGTAGATGAAGGAGTCGTAGAACAGCTTGCCGTTGCGCTTGTAGGTCAGCGCCTCCCACGGCGTGATGTAAAAGTCGCTGACGCCGGAGTCCTTCGAGAGATGAAGCATCCGGTAGCCGAGCTGGCTGCGTTCGTGAATGTCTTCCATGAGAGAGGGGATGGGTTAACGGTTGCTGGTGAAGCGCGCGCGCAGCTCCGCGTTCGCGTTGGCACCTTCGAAGATGAGGAATTTGCTGCCCTGCACGACGCCGGCGCCGGGATCGAGCGTGGCCCAGGAGAGCTCGAGGCGGTATTCGACGCCGTCGATGGTCACGCGGATGTCCGTGGCCGGGTTCTTGAGGGTCACGATGTCCGCGCTGGCGAGGCGGTCGCTGGTGTTTTCCGTGCTGGTGAGGCCGAGATCGATGTGCGTGGTGAAATTCAACCCGGGCTGCGTCATTGTCAGGTTCACCGAGAGCGTGACATCACTGGCCTCGCTGTTGTAGAAGGTGGTGCCGTTGAGCATCGTCAGCTCGCCGAACTTGAACCAGGTGTTCGGCGTGATGGTGTCGAACTGCTCAGGCGTGAAGGTCAGGACATTTTCAACGCCGGCGTCGAGGTATTCACCGTTGCCGAGGTCGAGCTTGGTGTTCCCATGCTTGAAGGTGGAATTATCAGCGCCGTTCTGGATGTTGGTGACGAGGTTGGTGCCGCCGATGGCATTGCCCCAGTTCGCCTCGCCCGTGCCGCTGAAGCCGCTGGTGAGCCGGTAGTAGGTTTGCGAGGCGGTGTTGCTGGTCGCGTATTCGGCGGGTCGTGTCGTTTCATTTTTTGCCTGGAGATTCATCGCAGGCGTCAGTGTGATGGATGAACCGGTGTACTCGGCCCAGGCACCTGAGTTGACGCGATACATCAATCTGGAGACTTCCGGCAAGGCGCCGTTGCGACTGATCGTGGCCGAACTGGGAAAGCTGCCGAAGGCAAAGGTTCCGCCGGAGGGGGTGATGGCCGGGCGCGGGAGTTTTGTCACCGTGGGAGTGGCTGTGGTGTCTCCTCCCCCGGAACCGCCGCCGTCGGTGTCTTCATCCGTCGGAGGTTCGTTGGTGGCAGGGGCTGACTCATTCGGATCAAATCCGGCGGCTGGAGCCGGTGAGCCCAGGGGCTGCGGATTGAGGTAGTTCGCCGTCGGATCGGTGACGGATGTGCCCCACACCCAGCCTTTGGAGCTTGCGTTGAAGGCCACGGTTGATCCAGCCCTTCGCTCAGTGCCAAAGTCAGCTCCTGCGAGGGTTTCATCAAAGTAAAATTCAGAGACCGCGGTTCCGTTGGCCTTGCTGAGTTCGAAACGCTGCTTGGTCTTGTTCCAGACAGCCCGGTAGTTGTTGTCAGTATCCGGACGGGTGGTCATTTTGGCACGCAAGCGCACATCGAGCAGACGGCCGGAGGCGCTCCCCACATGTTTCTGCCATTCCGCCTGCGGGCGGATGCGTTTCATTTTGTCGAGCACAGCTTGCGCACTGGTCAGCCCGGCCACACTTCCACCGTCCGCCACATAAAGTGCCACCATCTGGTTCAAAGTGGAGACGTCGGATTCGAGCTTGGCCACTCGCGCGGAGCCAGCATCGTCCATGAGTTGGGAGACGCTCAGCGTCACGATCACCCCGATGATGGCGATGGTGAGGATGAGTTCGAGCAACGAGTGGCCCACACGACAGCGCGAGCTGTGTGGAGCAGCGGAGAGAGCCAGAGAACCACTCGTGAACATGACAGGGGTACTAAATTGTTAAATTGCCTTAAATTCAAGGAAAAGATATGAAAATTATAAAAATAAATAATTAATTGAATTCAACTGATGTTTGTTAGCAGTGTGTGAGATATTCCATAAATAAACAATCAATCCAAAGCAGTGATAAATGACATTTGATTTATATTTCCATTTTTGCTATAATTACAATAATATGCGCCAATTCATCGGTTTGTTCCAGCTTATTCTCTGCTTCGCTTTGACGGCTTTGCCGGGAACCGTGGCACGCGCTCAGTTTAGCCAGAACAATGTTCATCTGCTTTCGCCGGAGTATGAGGCGGAGGCAGCAAGACTCCGCTCTGCCGCACCCCAGCAATATGATTTCTCGAAGGCCATGCTGAGCGATGTGCTGAGGTTTCTGGCCACTGACGCGGGCATTTCCTTCTTCTCCCTGCCTGACGACAGTCCCGATGGCAGCCGGCTCATCACGTTCTCGATCAAGGCCAGTCCGTTTCAAGTGCTGGAGACGCTGTGCAAAGCCAACGGACTGGCCATCATCCCTGACAACAGCATCTGGTACATCCGCCCGGCGGATGACCGTGAGCTCATTGGAAAATCGTATGAAATACGTCACAACGCGCTTGAACGCGTGGAGCGTGTGACCGCGGGCGGCGGGATGTCATCGGCGGCGATGTCCAGCAGCGGCGGCGGTGGCAGCCGTGGTGGTGGAACTGGCGGCATGGGCGGAGGAGGCGGTGCCTCGGGCGGTCTGGATCTCCAGGGAGCCAGCCATACCTTCGCTGTGCGTCGTAGCGAAGTGATCAATGACATCCGTGCTCTCCTGGGCCTGCCGCCGGAGGAGATGGAGGCCGGCCAGACCAACCTCGCCGCCGCTCTTGGAGCCGGGGAGGACGAAAACGCCGCGCGTGCGATGAACTCGAATGAACTGAGCGCCGTGCGGAAACCCAAGGTCATCTGGAAATCCGATTCGAACACTCTCTACATCGTTGCCACGCGCCTCCAGCACATGTGGGTCGAGGGGTACCTTTCCGCCGCGGACAAGCCGCAGTCCTTGATCGCCATCGAGGTGAAATTCATCGAGACATCGCGCGATCCAAAGCGAGAGTTCGGCATCGACTGGTCTGGAACTTTTGAAAATGGCAATTTCCGCCGGGTGGACAAGGCCGAGACGGAGACGAACGCCACCACAGGGCAGCAGACCGTCAATGTGGAGTACACCTCCGTGCCCACCACGGGTGGCTTCCGCACCGATCTGGCGCCTCTGCTCAGTTCGATGAACCTGAACAACGTGGGATCCACCCTCGGCTGGCCGGCGCTGAGCATTCTGAGCGCCCAGGACCTCAATGTGAAGCTGCGCGCCATCCTGCGTGATGAGGAAACCAACACCACCTCCTATCCGCGCATGGTGACGATGAGCAACCGCGAGGTCGCCATCCGCAGTGTCGTGAACCAGCCGGTGCTCGACGCCAGCTCAACTGCCAGCGCCGGTGCCGTCGGGGCGACCACTACCACGCAGGTGGCTTATCTGCCCATCGGCACCGTGTTGAACATCCTGCCCAAGCGCATGCAGTCGGACAAGGTACTGCTCAACATGGCCGTCACCGTCTCCAGCATCATCGGGACCGAGGTGATTTCCGGCAATCCTTATCCCATCGCCTCATCGCGCGTTTACAGCGCGCCGGTGGAGATCGATTCAGGTTACACCGTGGCCGTTGGCGGTCTGGATGAGGCGCGCGAGAGGGAAGGGGAGGTTGGCGTGCCATTCCTGAGCAAAATCCCCGGCCTGAAATGGCTCTTCAAATACAAAAGCCGGAGCAAGAATCACAAAAATCTCATGCTCTTCATCACGCCGACCATCATCGACGCCCGTAATGGCGGTTTGCCGCCAGAACCTCAATCTGTCGTGCCACAACGGCCAAATCTTCCGGGCCGGCCCAAGGTGGACAGTTACAGCGGGACGCTCGTCGGCGGCAGTGCCGCGCTTCCGAACACGGTGGCCTACCTCTCGCGTGAGGCGGAGAAACTCGGCAACACCATCGAGGAAAGCCGCATCACCGATGACGTGGGACAGAAGCTCAAGGAGCTGAAGATCGCCGTCACGCAGGTGCATGCCCAGTGCGAGACATTGAAGTTTTCGGAGCCTGCGAAGTTCGCGATGATCGACCAGCATCAGTTGCTGCTCAGCAACATCCTGGAGCGCCTCGCCTACTTCCAGCGCATGCTGTTCACAAAAAAATACCTCTGACCCGCAGGAGCAGCTCATTCTGTGCCGGTGCTTGTCCGGCATCTGGCAGGCAGGCCGATGGGCGGCCTTGGCAGCCGCGATCATGGCGCGACGGGTGTTTGCCCCGTGAAAGTCAAGACCGCCTTTATGGTTGCCACTCGCGGGGGAGTTTGTAGTATCGCGACGTCAGTTTTGACACACTCTCCCTCCAACATGGCCAAACGCACCACCACCAAGCCGGTCACCACCGCTCCCGCAGCCTCCTCCTGCGCCTACGATCTGAAGCAAATCCGCGAGATCGTGGGACTGATGGCCGAGAACGATCTGACCTACTTTCACAGCGAGCAGAAGGGCGCCAAGCTCGAGCTCCGCCGCGGCTCTGATCTCAACACGATCAAGGACTTCATCAAAAACATGCCCATGGCCGCCGCCGCGCCTGTGGCAGTGGCGGCGGCTCCCGCGCCTGTTGTGGCAGCTCTTGCCGCCGCGCCAGCCGCCTCTGCCGCCGCTCCCGCGAAGAGCGAGCCCATCGGCCCCACGATCAACTCCCCGATGGTCGGCACCTTTTACCGCGCCGCCGCGCCTGGGGAAAAATCCTTCGCCAACGTGGGCGACGTCGTCGATGAGAACAGCAATGTCTGCATCATCGAGGCCATGAAGGTCATGAACGAGATCAAGGCGGAGACCCGCGGCACCATCGCCCGCATCCTCGTGGAGGACGGCAAGCCGGTACAATACGGCCAGCCCCTGTTTGAATTGAAAGCCTAGAGCGGAGGGCGAAGATCAGAGATCCAGAAACCCTGGTTCACCTGCCCTCCCCCCAACGCAAATTCCGTCTCCACCTGACTCTTCGCTCTACGCCCTCAGCCCTCCGCTCTAATGTTCAAGAAAGTCCTCATCGCCAATCGTGGTGAAATCGCCCTCCGCATCATCCGCGCCTGCAAGGAGCTCGATGTCAAAACCGTCGCCGTCTATTCCGAGGCGGACGTCGATTCAATGCACGTCCACCTTGCCGACGAGGCCATCTGCATCGGCCCCGGGGCCAGCTCCGAGAGCTACCTGAAGATGAGCCGCATCATCTCCGCGGCCGAAATCGCCAATGTCGATGCGATCCATCCTGGCTATGGTTTCCTTTCTGAGAAGGAGGAGTTCGCCGAGATCTGCGAAAAGTGCAAAATCAAGTTCATCGGGCCGTCCGCACGCGTCATCTCCATGATGGGCGACAAAAACGTCGCCCGTGAAACCGCGAAAAAGTGCGGCGTGCCGATCACCCCTGGCTCCGACGGCATCATCCAGACTGAGGAAGAAGCCCTCGAATGGGCCCGCAAGATCGGCTACCCGGTCATGATCAAGGCCAGCGCCGGCGGCGGCGGCCGCGGCATGCGCCCCGTGTTGAACGAGGCCACGCTGATCTCCAGCTTCCAGGCGGCATCCTTGGAGGCCATGAAATGCTTCGGTGACGGCTCCATGTACATGGAAAAACTCGTCGAAAAGCCCCATCACATCGAATTCCAGGTCGTCGCCGACTCCCATGGTAACGTGGTGCATCTCGGCGAGCGCGACTGCTCCATGCAGCGCCGCAACCAGAAGATCATCGAGGAGTGCCCCTCTCCCAAGATGTCCCCGGAGCTGCGCAAGAGGATGGGCGACGCCACGGTGAAAATCTGCAAGCAGATCGGCTACGAGAACTGCGGCACCATCGAGTACCTCGTTGATAACGAAGGCGATAACTTCTACTTCATGGAGATGAACACCCGCATCCAGGTGGAGCACCCCATCACCGAGGAAGTCTATGGCTGCGATCTCATCAAGGAGCAGATCCGCATCGCCGCCGGCCTCCCGCTCTCCGAGCACGTCCTCAAGGCCAAGCCCCGCGGTCACGCCATTGAATGCCGCATCAACGCCGAGGATCCCGCCCGCAACTTCGCCCCCAGCCCCGGCAGGATCAATTTGTGGTACACCTCCGGTGGCCGCGGCGTCCGCGTGGACACCCACGTCTATTCTGGTTACAGCGTGCCGCCGTATTACGACTCGATGATCGCCAAGCTCATCGTCACCGGTGCCACGCGTGACATCGCCATCCGCCGCATGCGCCGCGCCTTGGGAGAATTCACCGTCGAAGGCATCAAGACCAGCATCCCGCTGCAAAGCCAGATCCTGACCACCTCCGACTTCCAAAACGGCCAGTACGACATCACCTGGGTGGAGAACTTCCTCCGCGCCGAGGGGAAGAAGGCCTGAGGAGCGCGGATTTTCAATCCGCAGCATTCCCATGACGCCAGAGCGCGACCACAATCCCTACGCGGCTCCCCAAAGTGACGTGACGCCGCGCTCGGTGCATGCCGGGCTGTCAAAACGCCCTGCTTCCTCGAAATGGGCGCTTTGGGTGTTTGTGATGATTTCCGCCGGCTGGCTCAGCAAAATTTATGATGTGGTTCAAAACAGGAACTGGAGCCTGATTCATGAAAATTGGCCCTACCACCTCAAAGGAGCTTTTTGCCTGAACGCCTTCATGGCTTTGTTACTCTTCAAGGCAAACAAGTACAGTTTCCTGTTGGGAAGCATCGGCCTCGCATGGCTTGCCGTTTCTTGGAGCAAATGGGCGCTGGCCAGAGCGCAACTGATCTGGCCCAGCGACCCCATCCAGGTCTTGATTTTACTCCTTCTCGCGCTGTCACTTCTTCTATTATTCCACCGCTTCGCCTTCGGCAAGCCAAGCCGCCGGTATTTCCAGCAAGCCGGTCACAAATGACTGAGAAGCCTCACCGGATCACGCCCCAGTTCCGCCCCAGCGGGAAGTAGCAGAACAAGGCCGGGCCCACGAGATTTCTCTCCGGCACAACGCCCCATTTGCGGCTGTCGGAACTGTTGTAGCTGTTGTCCCCGAGCGCGAAGTACTGCGAGCCGCGCAACTGTACATGATCGTAGCTGCCCCAGACGCGTGCGGCGGGCGCGTAACCACGATAGCCGTCCTTCGGCCCGGCTTCGGTGCCGGTCATGACACGCTTGAAGCCGGGCTCCTCCGCCAGCCTGCCGTTGATCTTCAAAAGCGGTGATTCCACCGACAAATCATCGCCAGGCACGCCGGCGAGACGCTTGATGTAATGCTGCGAGCCCTGCTCAGCCGGAACACCGATGGCACTGATGTTCTTTGTGGTGAAAACGAAGACCTCGCCGCGCACGGGACGGCGGAAATGATAGGAAAATTTGTTCACCAGCACATGATCGCCCGTGTCCAGCGTCCCGCGGGCCAGAAGCTGGCCTTTGGTGATGTAAATGCTGCCCGCGCCGGAAATCTTCCGCTCCTCCTGCGCATCCGGCGTGATGGCGGCCCCCTCGGCGGAAACCGGCACCTTCAAGTAGCGGGCCATGCCGAGATTGAACTCCGCGTCCGTGGCGAGCTGCCGCATCGGGGCCCAGATCCACTGCGAGTGACCGTCGGCATAGTGCAGACGGCAGTGCGTGAAGAATCCCATGAAACTGTGCTCGGTCAACGCGTCCGGCCACGGCTTGAGATGCCCCGAATGATTCGCCACCACGTTGTAGTAGCTGCGCCCAGCCACCCAGTCCTTCACCTGGACGAAAATATTCGGTGTCACATCCTGCTCCGTGTGATTGGCCACCAGACCGTACAAGGTGGGCTGCATCGAGCCGGTGGGAATCTTGAACGGCTGGGCAATGTAGCTACGGATGCCCAGCGCGATGACGATGGCCACGAAAAATACCTCCACATTGTCCGCGATGTCCGAATGCACCGCTCCCGGCAGCGCCTTCTCGCAGGCCGTGTTGATCTCCGTGCTCAGCGCGTCGATCCGGGCGCGGTCACGCGCCCTCATCGCATCCTCCAGGCTGGAGCGCAGCGTGCGGATCTCGTCCAGCTTTGCCGCAGGCAGGACATCCCGCTTGTAGTTGATGAAACGTGTCACGCCCTTGTGCAGGAGCTTCGCGTGCTTGAGGTAGCGGGGGGTGAGGAAAAGCATGATGATGGGCGGGCCGATACTAGGACACGACTGCAAATGCTCAAGTTCTCATCCACGCCGCGTTTGCCTGCCTGCGTGGAAACAAGGTGCGTGGCCGGGGATGTCGAAGTGGTCACGCTGAATCTTCCTCCCAGCGTTTGTCGCTTGCGCCGGCATCATCCTCCAGGCTTCATGCTCCGTGCCTTCCTGGAAGAAACTTAACGCCTGTCCTTCACGCATTCCGCAAGTGGCGGTGCTTGTGGACACCTCGCGTTCGTACGGTCGTGACATTGTGCGCGGCATCCGGCGTTATGTGGCGGAGCAGGGGGCGTGGTCGCTGTATCTGGAGCCTCGGGATCTTCACAGCCGGTTTCCGGACTGGCTGGAGGACTGGCGGGGAGATGGGGTGCTGTCGCGTACTGTGGACGAGGCGATGCTGCGGCGGCTTGAGGCCATGAGGCTGCCGGTGGTCGAGTTGCGCACCACGGTGCTGCGTCACCGATTCCCGTTCGTCGGCATGGACAACAGCGTGATCGGCGCCCGCGTGGCGGAACACTTTCGGAACCGCGGCTTCCAACGCTTCGCCTGCGTGCTGGATGCCTCCGAGAATTTTTTCATCGAGCGCAGCGAGTGTTTCGTGCGGGCGGCGCAGGAGCTCGGCTTCGAGTGCCCGGTGTTCATCTCAAAGGGAAGGCGTTGGGAGCAGCATCAGCACGATCTCGCGGTGTGGTTGCGTGCGTTGCCGAAGCCGTCCGGTGTTTTTGCCGTGAACGACCAGATGGGCTTCTGGGTGTTGGACGCGGCGCGGCGCGCGGGCATCGCCGTACCGGAGGAGGTGGCGGTGGTGGGCGCGGAGAATGACAACATGCTTTGCGAAACGGCGTCGCCGCCGCTCTCCAGCGTGCGGCTGCGCGGACAGGCGGCCGGTTTCCACGCCGCGAAGCTGCTCGACGAGTGGATGGCGAAAAAACGTCTGCCTGAACCAGGCGAGAAGCATTTCCATCCGCCAGGTGACATCGTGGTGCGGCAGTCGAGCGACATTGTGGCCGTGGAGGATGCCCGCATTGCCGCGGCGCTGCGGTTCATCCGTCAGCACGCGACGGATGGCATCGATGTGCCACAGGTGGCGCGAATGGCGGCGCTGTCACGCACGGTGCTGGAGCGGCGGATGAAGGTGCTCATCGGCCGCAGTCCGGGGGAGGAGATCAACCGCGTGCGTTTTGCCGCGGTGGAGAAACTCCTGTCTGGAACGGATCTCACGCTTGATGCCATCGCCGCCCGCTGCGGGTTCGCACATCCGCAATACATGGCGGAGGCGTTTCGGAAACGCACGGAGATCACACCGGGGGAATTTCGCCGCCGGGCGGCCGGGTGACCGGAAGACTTGCAATCGGTTGTCGCGACATGGACGCAAGGTTTCCTTGCCACAATCCCGCACAAGGCTAGTCTGCGCCCCCCTATGAACCCAGAGGTACAAAACATTGTGGCCGCCGGCAAGCTGACTGCCGCGGACGGCGAAAAACTTTCCAAACTCGAACCCGGCTTGTTTGTCGTTCACAAAAGCTGGGGGGTGGGCAGGATCGCCTCCTGGGATCTGCTGGGAGACCGCATCTTGATCGACTTCGAGGGCAAGCCAGGACATCCGCTGAAGCTGGCCTTTGCCATTGGCTCGCTTGAAGTGATCCCGGCGGATCATTTCCTGGCCCGCCGCCATTCCGACCTCGACGCGCTCAAGGCGATGGCGAAGGAGAACCCGCCGGTGCTGGTGGAGCTGGCGCTCAAGAGCAGCGGCAGCTCACTGCACCTCGACGATTTCGAAAAGCTGCTCAAGCCCCGTGTTGTTTCCGAGGCGGACTACAAAAAGTGGTGGGAGGGCGCCAAGCGCGCTCTCAAAAGCCAGCGCCACATCGTCGTCCCTGCCAAGCGCACTGAAAACCTCGTGTTGCGCGATCAGGGGGAGAGTGCCGGCGCGCAGATGGTGAAATCCTTCCTCGCCGCGCGTGATTTGAAAGGCAAGCTCTCCGCCCTGGCCGGCATCATGAAGGACATCGACCTCTTTGGAGATGCGAAGACGGAGCTGGTGCCGGTGTTCCAGGACATCTCCGACACCGCCCGCAAGGGTCTGAAGCTGCATCTCAAAGAATGCCTGCAACTGCTGCTCGCGCGTGACGAGCTGGCTGAAACCCACAGCGTCAGCGTGCCGATGGGTTCGATGAAGGTGTCCGATCTCGTCTGCGAGACAAAGCATGTCCTGGCGGACGCGGTGAAAAGCCTGCCAGCCGGGTTGCTGGGCCGCGTTTACCGTGCCTTCCCAGACGCGTTCCCGAACCGTGGATGGGTGCCTGAAATTCTCCATCACCTCACCAAGACCGGCGGCCGCGCCGTGGAGGAGATCGCCGGTGTTCTCGACGCGAATGATGAGCTCGACGTGCTGGCGGACGCTTTGAAGAAAGCGCTGCGCAACCGCCTGCTCTCCGCCGACCTGCTCATCTGGATGGCCCGCGAGCGCAAGGGGCTGGCCGAGTCCGTCTTCGACATCGACCTCGGCCACGCCATCCTTGGGGTCATCGAGAACGATCATATGGAAGGCGGCCCGAAACGCACCGGACGCCTCCAGGATATTCTCTCCGATGACCGCACCCTGCTGGGCGAGATGGTCGCCGAGGCTGAGGAGGAGGACATCCGCCTGCTGGCCAAGCGCATCCTGGGCAGCGCGTCATTCGACGAGCTCACCCGCCGTTCGCTCATGGCGCGCATCATCAAATCCCGCCCGGAGATGGAGGCGATGATGGCCGACAACGCGGTGCAAAAAGACGACGCTCTCATCGTCTCCTGGCAAAGCCTGGAGCGGAAAAAGAAGGAACTGGAGGATCTCATCACCGTCAAAATCCCTGACAACAAGCGTGAAATCCAGATCGCTCGGGCGGAGGGGGATCTTCGTGAGAACGGCGGTTACAAGGCGGCGCGCGACCAGCAGGCCGTGCTGTTGCGTCTTCAGGCCAAGTACGAGCGCGAAATCCGCAACGCCCGCGGCACTGACTTCACTGGTGTCTCCACCGAGAGGGCCGGCATCGGCACCATTGTTGATGTCGAGGACAGCCCATCGGGTGAAAAAGAAACCTTCATCATCCTCGGCGCTTGGGATGGGGATCTGGAAAGAAACATCATCAGCTACCTCTCCGACTCCGCGAAAGCCTTGATCGGAAAAGCGGCGGGGGAGGATGCCGAGCTGCCTACTGACAGCCAGCACGGCAGCCGCCGTGCCAGAATCATCTCTGTTCGGGCGTACAAGTGAATGATACGTTTTGCAGGTCAGATCACATGACTGCTTGCGTCATCATCAAGCGCTTGTTTTCAGCGTAAACCTGGCTCGCCGGGTGAATTTAACAGAGTCACAAAAGCAACCCATGCCTCCCGCCAACCGTCAAGTTTCAGCATCTTTGCAACGCATTGTTTTCGCAGTCGTCATTCCGCTGTTGCCTGTCACATTTGCGAATGCACAGATCACCAGGGCTGAAAATCTCAGCGTCATCCTGGGAAACGGATCGAAAGCCACGGAAGCGACTTCTGACGCCCCGTCGCCTTTTTCACCCAGCGTTTTCGAGAGCAGTCCGGGCCCGTGGGGAAAGCTGTTGTGCGCCTATGTGTATCTGGAGGCTCCTGAAAGCCTTATCGAAGAATTCCCGCTGCCCAGCTTGAGCCCACGCTGGACTTTTCCATCAAGTTTCAAACCCGACCTTCCGCGTTTTTTGTTGAATTCAGGGATTCCCGAATCCGTGGTCGCAATGCTCATGGACCAGAAGCACCTGGTTGACTCCGATCAGTTTGTTCATGTCCTTCCTCCCGTCGAGGAGTTGGAAAAGATATCCCCTGAGACGCGCGTTGCCATCTACACCGAGCTGGCCAAATATCCGGAGAACGAGTATCATGCAAGCCCGGTACTGATCATTGGAACCTCAGTCGAGGAATGGTACAGAGGCAGCAGATTGCGCCCTGAGCTTGTCGCCAAAATCAAACAGCTCAGCTATATGCGTGGGGGAACCACGGCCTTCAGTGACATTCCGCTATTGCTGAATTACGCTCAATCTGACTCGGAGGCTCGCGCCATCTTCAAGGCCTGCACACGCACCCGCAATCTGATGATCCGCCTCAAGCTCGACAAGAATTCCGATGCTGAAGAAATCATCAAATACTGGGGCTTTGGCGTCGGCATACGTCGCAAGGATCTGGCACCCCTGATCCAGTCGGTGATCGAGCTTGATGGTGTTGACGACATTGGTGTTGCCCACCTCCTGCCCGCTCTGGCGCGCAAACTTCTCTACACTTATCCAGGACTTGACATGGCCAAGCACGGCGTCATGCCTGACTGCCACTGGACGTCCTTGAACTTCTTCAACTTCGAGCCGCATGAATACCTGCTGGATGCGCGTCTCGCCACCAGCCAGGTTTTGGAGCAGTTTGTTCCGGTGGAGGCTCCTTATCAGTTTGGCGACATTCTTTTCTTTCTCGACAATACCACCGGAGACGCCTTTCACTCTTGCGTCCACCTGGCCGATAATATTGTTTTTACCAAGAACGGCAGAAACATCCTCTCTCCCTGGGTGATCATGCGTCTTGAGGATGTCAAACAGGTCTATCTCTACAAAGGGAATGGACGCGTCCAGGGCTTTCGACGCAAAGACATCATTGCGGCAAAAGCTGCTCGTGAGGCACCATAGATGTAAGGGTGTTGCAATGCGTCCCCAGCGGGATGCGTAAAGGTAGGCATCCATGAAAACCCGCCGTCATTTCCTTCACACCGTGCTTGGTGCCAGCGCCGCCTCGGCGGCCTTTTCCGCTGGAAGCCAGCCCTCTTACAGGGGGGAGAACATCCAGTTCGGCCTTGTCACCTATCAATGGGGAAAGGACTGGGATCTGCCCACGCTCATCAAGAACTGCGAGGCTGCCAGGGTTTCCGGCGTTGAGTTGCGTGTCGATCACGCCCACAAAGTCAGCCCCGAACTCACGCCACAACAGCGTCTCGAGGTGCGCCGCCGGTTTGAAGACTCCCCTGTTGATGTGCTTGGCATGGGTACCAATTTTGAATTTCATTCCTCCAATCCTGCCGAGGTGAGGAAAAACATCGAAGGCGCCAGGGCGTTCATCAAACTCAGCCACGACATCGGCGGCACCGGCGTGAAGGTGAAGCCCAATGCGCTGCCTAAAGACGTGCCAGTCGAGAAAACGCTCGCGCAGATCGGCAGGGCGCTCGCCGAACTCGGGGACCATGCCATTGGTTTCGGCCAGGAGGTACGTCTCGAAGTTCATGGCAAGGACACTTCCGAGCTGCCGAACATCAAAACGATCATGGATGCTGCGGATCGCGACAACGTCCGCGTTTGTTGGAATTCCAACGACACAGACCTCAATGGGGGCGGGCTGGAGGCGAATTTCGCGCTCGTCAAAGAGCGCCTGGGGCACACGGTTCACATTCGTGGTGTGAATCAAAGCGCCTATCCGCTCTACAAGCTCGCCACCCTGCTCGTCGAGGCCGATTACGAAGGTCATGTGTGCCTTGAGGCTCACAAGATGCCTGATGGGGATCCCGTTGCCGCGCTCGCGGAGCAGCGCGACTTGTTCATGAAGCTCGTCTCCCAGGCCCGCCTTGCGGCCAAAGACTGAACGGGTAAAAACCTGGTTTACGGAAGAACGAACCGGCTTTTCATTGTCGCATGGCCAGCATCACCAACGAAGAGCTCCTCGCCCATGCCCAATGGCTGGAAAGCGGTGGCAAAAGCGGGCGCAAGCTCGATGAGACCGGTATGAACCTCGCCGGCGCGGTGCTCAACGACCTCAACCTCGCCAGAGGCCAGTTTGTCGGCACCACTTTCACGAAGGCAAACCTTGCCGGCACCAATCTTTCCGGTGGTGATTTCAGCGGGGCCAACCTCGACGGCGCCAATCTCAGCGGAACGGATCTCAGTGGAGCGGATCTCGGCGGAGTGTCGCTGCGCCATGCCAATCTGAGCGGTGCCACCGTGCGCGGCGCTGATCTTTCAGGCGCGAACCTCGAAGGGGCCGACCTCAGGGGTGCTGACTTCACTGGCGCTGACCTCATTGCCGCGAATCTCACTGGTGCGGCCCAAGCCGGCATCAAGCTCGACGGTGCGAAACTGGCGGACACACGCGGACTCAAATGATGGGCTTTCCAGCGCGTTTTTTCTGACCGGCGGCAACATCCGTCCGGAGACAGCGTAGTTTGTTCATGAGTACTCGTCGCAGATTTCTGGCCACCGGCATTGGGGCTTTCACCGCGCCTCTTTTTGCGCGGGATGAAGCCGCACAGGAGCCGGTGATCGACATCCACCAGCACATGAACTATCACCTGCGTGCGGATGATCATCTCCTTTTGCATCAGAAGGCCATGGGAGTGACGAAGACGATCATCCTGCCTGCGGGGACATATGTGAACCGCCCCTCCACCCACGAAGGACGCTCCAACGGTCTCGCCGCGAAGTGTCTTGGGACAGCCTGGGCGCGTGACTTTGCGCAGGCGAGGCCGGATGCTTACCTGTGGGCCTGCAATGAGGTGACGGACCTCCACTCAGCGCCGGCGGAGATTGAAATGTGGCTCAAGCAGGGCGCGTGCATGATCGCGGAGCAGAAATTCAACGTCCAATGCGACTCCGCTGAAAGCCAGAAGCTCTACGAGCTGGCTGCGGCCTACAACGTCCCCATCCTGCTGCACTTCCAAAACCAGACCTACAATCTCGGGTACGACCGCCTCCACACCATGTTGGAGAAGCACCCACGGACGAATTTCATCGGTCACGCGCAGGCGTTCTGGGGGAACATCGACAAGAACCATGACCAGAAGGTGAACTATCCGAAGGGCAAGGTCACACCGGGCGGACTGACCGACCGCTATCTGGCTGATTATCCGAACATGTATGCCGACATGTCTGCCGGCAGCGGTCTGCAAGCCCTCACGCGGGACGAGGAGCACACCACCGGTTTCTTCAGACGGCATCAGGACAAAATTCTCTACGGCAGCGACTGCGCGGACCACCTTGGGCGTGGCCCTGGCTGTCAGGGGGCAGCCACGCTCGCGGCCATTCGCAAACTCGCCCCGGACAAGACGGTCGAGCGTAAAATCCTGTTCGAGAACTCGAGGAAGTTGTTCCGCCTGGCGTGAGTCTCGGTTGTGCCGACGGGACACAACGTGACGGATCAGCCGTGATATCCGGGGGAGATGCAAATCCGGTGCTCTCACATGAGCTTGAGATCGGGCCGTCTCAAGCCTTACCCCACCGCCTCAGCACACCGGTCGCACAGTGTCGGGTGAGCGGCATGGGTGCCGACATCGGGGAGCAGGCGCCAGCAGCGTTCGCATTTGGCGTGGGTGCAGACTTCGACGGCGGCGGCGAGTTCGGGGCCGCGGGTGATGTGGAGGTCGCTAAGGATGAAGAATTCTTGCAGTGCAGGCAGGTCGGTGAAGATGGCGTGGGTGAAGCCGGATGCGGGGAGGGTCAGATGGATGGTGGCTTCGAGGTTGGAGCCGATCTTTTTGGCCTGACGGGAGGCTTCGATGGCTTGCTGGATGACGCTGCGGACTTTGAGCAGCTCTTCGACCGCGAGCGTGGCATCGTTGCCAGCCCATGCGGGATTCGGCTGCGGGAAGGGCTGCAGATGCACGCTGTCCGTGTGACCGAGGTATTCCCAGACCTCATCGGCGGTGAAGGCGAGGACGGGGGCGAGGAGGCGGCACAAAGTCTCGGTGATCTCGCGGATGGCGGCCTGGGTGGCGCGGCGGCGCGGGCTGTTCGCGGCGTCGCAGTACATGCGGTCTTTGGTGATGTCGATGTAGAGGGCGCTGAGGTCGCCGGTGATGAAGCTGTTGATGACGCTGAAGACTTTGCGGAAGTCGTAGGCGGCAAAGGCATTGACGCATTCCAGGGTGACGGTGTGGAGGCGTTCGAGGATCCAGCGGTCGATCAGGGGAAGATCGCCTGGGTTTTTGGACAGGATTGACGGGATTTCAGCGGGATTAACAGGATTGGATTTTGGCTCATCATGCAGATTGCCGAGCAGCACGCGGAAGGTGTTGCGGATGCGGCGGTAGTTTTCGCCGTTTTGTTTGAAGAGGTCCTCGGAGAACGGCACTTCGTTTTGATAGTCCACGCTGGCCACCCAGAGGCGCACCATGTCGGCGCCGTAGGTGTTGTAGTAGTGGTCGGCGGTCATGGGCTTGGCGTTCTTGCCGGCGCCCTGGTCGCTCTTGCTGATCTTCTTGCCGCTGGTGTCCACGACGAAGCCGTGGGTGATGACGCTCTTATAAGGAGCGGCGTCGCGGGCGACGATGCTCATCATGAGGCTGCTCTGGAACCAGCCGCGGTGCTGGTCGGTGGCCTCGATGTAGAGATCGGCAGGCGCGTGGAGCTCAGGATGACGGTCCAAGACGCTGACGTGGCTGCAACCGGAGTCAATCCACACGTCGAGCGTGTCATTGCCGCGTTTCGTGCCGGCAGGCAGGCCTACAGCCTGCGCCCACCACGCGTCGTCTTTTTCGAACCAGAGATTCGTGCCCTGCTTCTCGATGATGTCGGCCACTTTGCCGATGACATCGGTCTGCATGATGATCTCGCCACTGGCGGTGTAGAACACCGGCAGCGGCACGCCCCAGGTGCGCTGGCGGCTGATGCACCAGTCGGGACGGCTCTCGACCGTGCCATAAATGCGATTACGGCCCCAGGCGGGCAGCCAGGTGACCTTGTCGATCTCGCCGAGCGCCTTCGCGCGGATGGCGTCGATCTTGATGAAGAACTGCTCGACCGCGCGGAAGATGATCGGCGTCTTCGAGCGCCAGCAATGCGGATACTGGTGGACGTATTTTTCGTTGCCGAGGATCGCGCCTTTGCCGTTGAGGATCTCGATGATGCCGTCGTTGCTTTGAAAGACGTGTTTGCCGACGAAGTCAGGCAGGCCGCACTCGGCGGTGTATTTGCCATCGCCATCGACCGGCGAAAGGATGTCGAGCCCGTGCTCGCGTCCGGCTAGATAGTCGTCCGCGCCGTGACCGGGAGCGATGTGCACCATGCCGGTGCCGGTGTCGTCGGTGACGAAGAGCGTGTTGATGAGCTTCGAGGTGCGCGGGAGGAAGGGATGCTGCGCCGCGCCGCCGTTCAAGGCGCTGCCTTTGAACTGATCGCTCGCATGCGAGGCATCGAGCACGAAACCGGTGCTGGCGGAGAAGCCTTCGAGACGTGACTTGGCGATGACGAGTTTCTCGCTGCGGCCGTCGGCGTGCGTGAACTTGCCGCAGACATAATCAAACTCGGGATGCAGCGCGGTGGCGAGGTTCGCGGGCAAGGTCCACGGCGTGGTGGTCCAGATGACGAGCGAGGCGCCTTCGCAACCGGCAGGTGGATTGACCAACGCGAACTTCACATAGATCGCGGGCGAGGTTTTCTCCTTGTACTCGACCTCGGCCTCGGCGAGCGCGGTTTGCGCGCCGTAGCTCCACAGCACGGGGCGCTTCATGCGATAGACGAGGCCTTTTTCGACGGCCTTGCCAAAAGTGCGCAGGATGCCGGACTCGTAGCCGGGATCGAGCGTGAGATACGGATTGTCCCAATCGCCGAAGACGCCGAGGCGCTTGAAGCTGGTGCGCTGGATGTCGATGTACTTGCGCGCCTCGGCCTCGGAACGCGTGCGGACTTCCACCGGTGTGAGTCCGGCGGCGGATTTGACGACTTTGAACTCGATGGGCAGGCCGTGGCAGTCCCAGCCTGGCACGAAGGGCGTGTGAAAGCCGGCCATCGTCTTCGACTTCACGATGAGATCCTTGAGTATCTTGTTCAAGGCGGTGCCCATGTGGACATCTCCGTTCGCGAAGGGCGGGCCGTCATGCAGGATGAAGGTGGGCCTGCCTTCCGACTGCGCCACGATGCGCTGGTAGAGCTTTCCCTCCTGCCACTTCGCCAGTCGCTGGGGCTCCCGGGTGACGAGATCGGCCTTCATCGGGAAGTCGGTCTTCGGCAGGAGGACAGTGTCTTTGTAGTTCTTCTTGGCAGTGTCGGGCGCGCTCATGGTCTGGGAAAATGGAGCGCGGAGAGTAGAGAGGGCAGGGGAGGGGTCAAGAAGCGGTCAGACCGGGCATCACGTTGTCATGGAGGATGCCTCGGCGCGTTTGTCCTTGGTGAAGCGGACGTCCTCCGCGCGTTCGATGAAGATGGTGTCCTCGCAGATGTTCTTGGCGTGGTCGCCGACGCGCTCGAGGAAGCGGGCGATGAAAAGGAGGTGGATGTAGCCTTCCAGAGCGGTGTGGCGTGACTCCATGACAGCGATGAGATCGCGGTCGAAAACCTTCTCCGCCGCGTCGAGCTCCTTGTCCATCAAACGGGCGTTGGCGGCGGAGTCGGGGTCGGCATTGAGGAATGCCTGGAGGCTGGCGCCGAGGTTGCGTTCGCAAAGCGAGTAAACAGGCTGGATGAGTTTCACCTCGGCAAATTCGGGGAGGTTGTTGATGAGGCGCGCGCGTTTGGCGATGCTGCCGGCCTGATCGGAGATGCGTTCGAGGTTGTTGGCGACGCGGATGGTGCCCATGACGGCGCGCAGGTCGTGCGCGGCGGGCTGGAATTTGACGAGGATGTGCATGCCGAGCTTGTCCACGGCTTTTTCGAGCTCGTTCACATCCTGGTCGGCGGCGATGGCGGTGGTGCAGAGCCCCGTGTCGCGCTCCAGCAGGCCGCGCATGGCGCAGGCGAGGTTTTTGCGAGCCATGCTGGACATGGCGATGACGTCGGCGCGCAGCTTTTCGAGCGAATGATTGAAGTTGGAGAGGATGTGGTCGTGCATGGATGAGAATGGGGCAACGCGCCGGGATGTCACACGGGGATTTCGACGCGGCCTGGCGGATCCGCGATTTCATCGGCGCGGATTTTCGGGACGCGGCGCGTGAGGCGGCAGAACTCCTGGTACCCGATAATTTCGAAGCGTCCGTCCAGGTGTTCGACGATGGCGGTCATGGATTCGACCCAGTCGCCGGAGTTCAGATAATGCGTTTCGCCGATGATCTTGTCGTCCGCCTTGTGGATGTGTCCGCAGATGATGCCGGCGCAATGACGCTGGCGCGCGAGGTTCTGGAGCTGCTCCTCGTATTTGCCGGCCGCGCCGACGGCGGACTTCACCTTCTGCTTCACCCAGGCGCTGAAGGAGAAGGGCGGCTTCCCGCGCCAGACGCGCCAGGCGTTGTAGATACGGTTGATGCGCAGCAACGCGTTGTAACCGAGCCCGCCGAGTCTCGCAAGCCAGGCGTGGTTGGTCGTGACGGCGTCAAAGCCGTCTCCGTGCACGACGAGATAATCACCACGCGACGTGCGGTGGACGTGCTCGTCGGTGATGAGGAAGTTTTCAAACTCGATGGGGATGAAGCGGTCAAGCACGTCGTCGTGGTTGCCGCGCAGGTAGATGATGCGCGTGTCCTCCTTCTCCATCTTGCGCAGGACGGTGCGGATGAAGCTGGTATGGCTCCTGTTCCAGCCGCCGAGGCGGCGGAGGTGCCAGGCGTCGATGATGTCGCCATTGAGGACGAGCTTTTCGCAGAGGCTGTTGCGCAGGAAGTGGGATGCCTGCGCGGCCTTGCTGTCCGGCATGCCGAGATGCACGTCGGAGATGAAGATGGTCTTGAAACGCAGCTTCACCTTTCTGGTGGTGGGATCCGGGGCTGTGGGGGCGTCGTTCATCGTCTCAAACGGGCATGGCGCATCATTCCGCTGATGTCCGGCGGGAACGCAATGGGGGAGGCGAGGATGCTCATGCCGGGGAAGAATGCCGGGGTTTGCCGCCAGAACAAGCATGGCGGCTGTTCTGCCCCAAGTCATGTGAGGTGACGAAACCGTCACCCGCGCCCGAACTCGCCCCACGATGGAGTTTGCCATGTGACGGCTTCGTCACCATCATGGGCTTGCCCGGCGTGGCAGGCCGTCACACAACCAGACCATGAGCAAGATTCTGATCGTCGAGGATGAAGCGGACATCGCTGAACTCATCGCCCTGCATCTCGAGCGGGAGGGACACGAGGCGTCCAGTGTCAGCAACGGCCTGCAAGCGCTGCCGGCGGCCCTCCAGCACATGCCCGACCTCATCGTGCTCGACCTGATGCTTCCCGGTCTCGATGGCGTGCAGGTGTTCAAGCGCCTGCGCGCCGACACGCGCACAGCGGGCATCCCCGTCGTCATCCTCACCGCCAGAAGCCAGGTGGTGGACAAGATCGCCGGCCTGGAGCTTGGCGCGGACGACTATCTGTCGAAGCCCTTCAGTCCGCGCGAGCTGGTGCTGCGCATCAGCGCCATCCTGCGCCGGGTGAAGAAGGTGACGCATGTCTCGGAACTGCGGCGCGGACGGTTCATGCTGGACCGCAAAAACATGAAACTCTTCCTTGATGGCGCGCCGCTCGATCTTACAACCATCGAGTTCAAACTGCTCACCACGCTCATGGAAAACGACACCGCCGTGCATGCCCGTGCCGACCTGCTGCGCGAGGTGTGGGGTTACAGCAGCGACGTGGCCACCCGTACGCTGGACACGCACATCAAACGCCTGCGTGAGAAGCTCGGCCCGGCGGGCGTCCACATCGTCACCATCCGCGGCACCGGCTTCCAGTTCCAAGACGCACCTGATGCCGCCGCGACCGCATGACCACGCTCTGCATCGTCCTGGCCCTGCTGCTGGCCGCGTATGTCGTGCATCACACGCGTCGCGAGCTGTTCTGGAGGCGGCGATGGGAGGGGGTGGCGAAGGCCATCGGCATGCGGGCGCGGGACGCGGACCAACTGCCGGAACAGACGGCGATTCTTTATCGCGCACGGCAGCAGGCGGAGGAGCAGGCCGGGCGGCGACGCGTGTTTGAGACGTTGCTGGATGAGATCAGCCAGGGAATCGCCCTCGTGGACGAGCATCTCCGGGTGCATCACACGAACCGGACGCTCAAAACGCTCCTCCGGCGGGCGGAAATCCGGCCAGGGCGGCCGCTGATCGAGGCCGTGCGTGACCACCAGGTCATTGATCTTGTGCAGGTGGCGGTCGCAGATAGGCGGCATGTCACGCGGCGGATTCAAATGCTCCCGTCCGATGTCGGCGCGGGGACGGACCTCGGCGGGCGGCACTTCATCGTCGAAGCGGCGCCGCTGCCCGCAAGCTCCGGCGGCGGGGCCTGGCTCATGATCCAGGATGTGACCGAGGCGGCGATGACCGAGCAAATCCGCCGCGATTTCGTCGCCAATGCTTCGCACGAGCTGCGCACGCCGCTGACGCTCATCAATGGTTACATCGAGATGATGCAGGAAGATGCCGCCAAGATCCCCGCCTCGATGAAGCGCGGTCTCGACGTGATGGAGAAACACGGAAGGCGCGTCGCCCGCATCGTTGAGGACATGCTTGCCATCTCCCGTCTGGAGGACGGCGGCACGCCGCTGAACATCGAGCCCTTCGACGTGCAAGCCTGCGCCCGGGACGCCGCCGGGCATCTCGCGCCGCTGCTGGAGGGATGTGCCGCGCAGATCGAGTTCGAATTTCCGAAAGATGGCGTGCTGCTCGATGGCGACCGCTTTTACTGGGAACAGATTTTCTGCAATCTCATTGAGAATTCGCTCAAGGAGAACAGCGGTCGCACGGGACTTGTCGTTCGTGTGGCCGGCCGGCGGGATGGCGGTCATTGTTCGATCAAAGTCAGCGACAACGGCACCGGCATTCCCGCCCACGACCTGCCCTTTGTGTTCAAACGCTTCTACCGCGGCCACAAGCACCACTCCTCCGCCACACAGGTCAAAGGCACCGGGCTGGGCCTCTCCATTGTGAAACGCGCGGTCGAAGCCCACGGCGGCACGGTCGAACTTGCGAGCACCCCTGGAGTCGAGACGGCCTTCACCATGCGCGTGCCTTTGCGGCATACGAAGGCTTGAATGGTCCGCACTTTGTGGTTAGGGGCCTCCACACGCCTCATTTCCCGTGGAAGACCCCTTCGGCCATCGCATCTCGTATCTGCGCGTCTCCGTCACCGACCGGTGCAACGAACGCTGCCGTTACTGTATGCCCGAGGAGGAGCAGCCGTGGATCCCGAAGGATGAGACGCTCAGCTATGACGAGATGGCCCGGGTTGTCCGCGTCGGCGCCACGCTCGGCATCAAACGCATCCGCGTCACCGGCGGCGAGCCGCTCACGCGTCCCGGCATCGCCAGATTTTGCGCCCAGCTCACCAGCACGCCCGGCATCGAAAGTGTCGGCGTCTCCACCAACGGCACCCTGCTCGCCAAAACCGAAAATGGACGCTCACTGGCCGGACAACTCGTACAAGCCGGTGTCCGCACGGCCAACATCTCCCTCGATTCGCTCGACCGTGCGGTTTATCAGCGCACCACGAGCCGCGACCTGCTCTCCCGCGTGCTGGAGGGCATCGACGCCGCGATTGACGCCGGTTTTGACTCCATCCGTCTCAACTGCGTCCTCATCAAAAATCAGACGGAGCGCGAACTGCCAGCGCTCATCGACTACGCGGCGAAAAAGAACGCCCTGTTGCGCTTCATCGAGCTGATGCCCGTCAGCACACAGGAAGTGCTCGGCGACGACACCTTTCTCTCCGCCGGCACCGCCAGACAGCTCGTGGAGCAGACCACCGGCCCGCTCATCGAGGAGCCGGACTTCAAAACCAACGGCCCCGCCGTCTATCACCGCGTGCCTGCCACCGGCCAGCGCATCGGCTTCATCGGCGCGATGACCAACCTGCACTTCTGCGAGAACTGCAACAAGCTGCGTCTCACCTGTGACGGCAAGCTGCGCCCCTGTCTTGGCAGCTACCTCGAATTCGACCTTCGTGCCGTGCTGCGCGCGGGTTGCAGCGATGCCGAACTCGCCGCCTTTTTTCAAAACGTCGTCGCCCGCAAGCCGAAGGAGCACGATTTCCGTCACAATTACCAGCCCAACCGCCGCATGATCGCTATTGGAGGGTGAACAGATGTATCTTCAATGAGCAAACTGACCCATCTCAACCGCAAAGGCGAGGCCGCCATGGTCGATGTCTCCGCCAAACCGCCGCTGCGTCGCGAGGCTGTCGCCGAAGGACGGATCGTGCTCTCACCGGCCACGCTTGACCTCATTCGCAGAAATCAAATCAAGAAGGGCGATGTGCTGAGTGTCGCCCGCATCGCCGGCATCCAGGCGGCGAAGCAGACGCAGCATCTCATCCCGCTCTGCCATCAGATTCCACTCAGCAAGGTGCAGATTGATTTCGATCTTAGTCCCAAGGCCGTCCACATCACCGCCACGGCCATCACCGTCGCGCAGACCGGTGTGGAGATGGAGGCGCTCACCGCTGTCAGCATCGCCGCGCTGACGATCTACGACATGTGCAAGGCTGCGGACAAGAAGATGCGCATCGAAGGCGTGCGCCTGGTGGGCAAAACCAAGCAGGGCCTCTGAGGAAGGAGGCTTCCGATGGTGGAAATGACTGCTCAAGTTGTGAAAATCGCCGCTGCAACAGCGAAAGTTGCCCACTAGAGGCCAGCGAAGGTCTGTTTATACCTCGCGCCATCAAGATTTGTGAAAAGACAGGCCCGCCATCGGGCCAGCGTGGGTAACTTCCAGCGGTCATAGACCATGACCCGCATCGAACTCTCCCAAGCCGATATTGCTGACATCGAAGATGCCATGGACGACCCGTCCTTGAGCGACGAAGTGCGCCACAAGCTCCTGGTCATCCGCATGCACAGTGAAGGTGCCAAAGGCGGCTTCATCGCCAGGTGCCTCAAGCTGCACGCCAACACCATCACCCATTACCTCAAAGAGTGGCAGCAGGGCGGCCTCGCCCTTGTCGTGGAGGATCGTTACTACCGG
>JAEUHJ010000076.1 GCA_016795375.1 Verrucomicrobiaceae bacterium | reverse complement strand
CCGGTAGTAACGATCCTCCACGACAAGGGCGAGGCCGCCCTGCTGCCACTCTTTGAGGTAATGGGTGATGGTGTTGGCGTGCAGCTTGAGGCACCTGGCGATGAAGCCGCCTTTGGCACCTTCACTGTGCATGCGGATGACGAGGAGCTTGTGGCGAACTTTGTCGCTCAAGGACGGATCGTCCATGGCATCTTCGATGTCAGCAATATCGGCTTGGGAGAGTTCGATGCGGGTCATGGTCTATGACCGCTGGAAGTTACCCACGCTGGCCCAATGGCGGGCCGAACTTTTCACAAATCTTGATGACGCGAGGTATAGAAGGACGGCGGGTGGAGGGACTCGACGGGCGCACCACCAAGAGCGGCGGCCACAAAGCCAGCCTGATCGTGAGGCGGCGCATCGAGCAAATTTTCGGCTGGGCCAAAAGCATCGGCGGGCTGCGCAAAAGCGCACACCGGGGCGTGGAGCGGATCAACGCCGCGTGCCAGTATGTGGGCGGAGCCTACAACCTGCTGCGCATGGCGCGGCTGGCGATGAGCGGCCACGCGCCGCCAGCGATGGCGGGGGCATAAGCCCCGAGTCGGGCGCGTTGCGCCCAAGACGCCCCTCGCGGGGCGCAAAACCGCGAGAAAAGAGGCTCAAACCTCGCCCAAAGCTCAGAATAACGGCGAAGCGAAAAAATCACGCCGATAACATCGCGTTTTTCAGCAACCTGCTAGGCCGTGTTTGAAAACATCGTTGTTGCCCCTCACCCGGCCTCTCCCCGAAGGGAAATCGGCTGCTTCAAAGTGAATCATCGGCGGGGAGAGGGGATTCGTTTTGCGCAGGCTCCAGCGCGACATCCCTCTCCCCACCACAAAACGTCGCTGACATCTTCCACTCCATTTGGGGAGAGGCCAGGTGAGGGGTGGCCCAGGGCTTTCGAAAGCTGGTGCCGTGAAGTTTTTCAAACACGGCCTAGTCCGGATCGCCTGCATGCTGCAAACCCGAGATTTGTCGGAAGGCTTCAAAATATCTCCGAACCATTCTCTCGAGCGAGAAACGTGTTATCACGCACTCACGAGCGTTTTTGGAAACTGCACCAAGAAGTGAGGGCGTATCCAGAAGGTTCCCCAAGAGGCGGGCGAGTTCGGCCGCATTGTCAATCTTGGCCAAGAAACCGCTCACGTTGTTCTCAATGACCTCTCCAGCACCACAAGCCGCGTGCGCGAGGACCGGCACCCCGCTGGCCATAGCTTCCAGCAAGGCGTTGGCCAGTCCCTCATGCGAAGATGGCATGACGAGAAGGTCCATAGCGTGATAAAAGGGCGCTGGCTCGGCTTGGTGTCCCAGCACATGAATGCGATCCGCGAAAGGGCTTTGTCTGATTTGTGCCAGCACCCGATCGCGATCCCCCCCCCCATCACCTAAGATCATCAAACGGCAATCCGGATGCGCCGCGGCAATCATTTCGAATGTCTCGACAAGGAGAGGATAGCGTTTCGTGGCAATTAAGCGGCCAACCGCCCCCAAGACGAATGCCCTCGGCGGAAGCCCGGCCCTCTGACGCGCTTCTTGCCTATCCGCTGCGGGGCGGAATCGCTCACAATCCACGCCGTTGAGAATGCTGATCATTTTTTTGGTCGGCATGCCGCGTGCAACTAGCTCGCGCCGCAATCCTTCGGAAACCGTGTGGACCAACCGGCACCCCAGATAAAGGCATCGCCGCTGCCGCAACCGACGCGGCAACAATCCATCCCCTTGAAGCGAGCCATGCTCACCGTGCAGGATGGGGATTTTCCACAAGGAGGGAAACATCAGGCGTGCGACAGTGGCATAGATAAGAGGGCCAAGATTGTGAGTGTGGATGACATCAGGCATCATCTGCCGCAAGGCTGAAGCGAGCCTTCCACAAGCTCTCCAATCCCAGCAAGGGCGACGCCCCAAGGCTCGAATGCTGATTCCGGGTTTCAGCCGCTCGGCAAACGCGCCTGCCTCCTCTAAGCAGATGACAGTAGTTGAAACCTTTGAAGCGGGCATGTGATTGGCCAGATTTACCACCCCGTTCTCCATGCCACCGGGTTGGAGGGAAAAGACCACTTGGGCGACTTTTAGTGGCTGCGAGGAAGGGTGCATGGAAAGGGTGCCGGTTTTTGGCAAAAATGTGGCGGTTCCTGTATGATTGCTTATCCCGAGCGTCGAACAACACGAACGTGTGGCATAATGAGAATGAGCACGAAGTCACCATCCCCCCTGCGTGGTGCCTGCCAAGAAGTCGGCACGGTGAATTGACTTTTCTGATTCGCGATACACGATGCCAATCCCGCTGACAATATAGCGCATTGATTCTGGCCATGAGAGACACCTTGTTTCGGTTCTTTACAATCCACCCGCTGAATGACCATGAAATCATCTCATGGGCTATGGGGTTGGTCTGGTTGGCATTGGTCTTGAACTGTCTCGCAAGTCTAAAGCACCGAGACATTTCTTCCAGGGCTAGGCTTATCTGGGTCGCGATAGTCGTAGTTGTGCCAATTCTTGGAATGGCTGCCTACCTGTTGTTCTGCTTGGTAACGGCAGACTATTCCTTTTTGAAATTCTTTCTAGCACCTCCCAAGCAGAGGCACCACCAAAGCCACGCCACATTGAAGTTGCCTGACATGCCATCCCCCAAATCCTCTTAGACATGACAGCCGCTAAAAACAAGGGACTGCTGGATGCAGCTTCGCTCATATTGCAAGTTCTCAGATACGCCCACCATGGGCGGCTGATGGTGGGCACGGGCTGCCTAGGAATCTTGGCAGGACTCGTTTATTATGTATATTGCACGCCGTTGTATGAATCTAGAGCCTTGGTTTATGTACGGGGTCACGGCAGTCCGGTGAGGCAGTCGGAGGTGTCCGAGACGGTCGAGGCCACCGGTCTCAATCGTTTCATCATTAGTGAATTTGGATCAAGACGAAACATCATTGAAGCGGCCAAGAGGCTCAAACTGGTGGGAGAGACTGCCACGTGGGAAAGTGTGCTCATGATTATTCCTCGTGTAAATGTCCTAGAGGTGGACAGCAGCCATTTGGAAGTCGTGGTCCAGTCTCAACGGCCAGAAATTGTTCATGGCTTTGCGCCCGCCTTGGTGGAAGAATTCCGACGCCAGCAGGACCTGACATGGCAACAATACCGAAATGAGGCTCTGGATCGTTACGCCCGGGAGTTGAAGGCATTGCAGGTGAAGGCCGATGCCGGCCTGAAACAAATGGCGACGCTCGAGCGGCAGGAGAACATGGCAGAGGCGGCAATCGAGCAGACACGGCTGAATGAACTGCCAAAAGACTTGATTGTAACTCGGGAGTTGCTTCAACGCATGGACGAAGTGGCGGCTTCCCTGGCCAAACTACCTACCGGACACGAAAACGCACTGGAACTGCCCATGGTGTTAAAGGAACTATCCCTGCTGACCACCTTCGAGAAAGAAAGGGACATTAAAATTGGTGACGTGGTGCGAAGGACCGTGAGTGGGACGGGCACCCCCCTGATATCGGCTCCGCAGGCCAAACCTGCTGCCGAGGTGATTGTTCAGCCGGGGATGGTCGATTCCCTGCAACCCTGGCAAAAGCTGGAAAAAGAACGTCGAATGCTGGAGGACAGGCAGCTCGAACTGGCCAAGCAATATCTGCCCGCGCATAGTGTCATGAAGGAAGTGGCCGAGGAACTGGAGGCTAACGAGCGCGGCTTGCGCGCGGAACTTTCGGTGCTCCGCCAGCGCTTCCAACTGGAACGCGAGCATCAGCGAGCGAAACTCGTTGCTCTTCAGGGGCAGCTTGATGACTACCACAAAGTCAACGAAAAACTTACCCTCAATACTCAAGCATACTCAGACATCGAGAGCGAAAGGTCTCTCTGGGACAAGGCGAGGCAGCACCTGGCGGAGAAACTTGCGGTGATCACGTTCGCTGAGAATCGAGACTGGGTGGAGGTGCAGTTTAAGGGGCATACGGCCATGCGCGACGTGATTCCTGTGTCTCCAAACAAGACGAAGTTGCTCATATTATCGATCGCCCTTGCCTTGGGAGGTGCCCTAGGGCTGCCAACTCTGGTCAATATGCTGGATGGCACCGCGAACACCTTGCCACAATTGGAGAATTTCACCGGACTGAAAGGGATAGGGGTCGTGCCTCGCACCTCGAGAGAGTTGCTCGAGGACGTCTGCCGATCTCCAGCGGTGGGTGCCAAGGTTCCAAACTATCTTCTAGAAAATTTTCGGCTGGTCCGCAGCCACGTTTTGCTGCTGCCTGGGCGCTCCGGTAAATCCCAAGTGGTTATGGTCACCAGTTCGCGTGCCTCGGAAGGCAAAACTACTCAGTCCGCGAATTTGGCATGGGCTTTTCAGTCGATGGGGGCCCGGACCCTGCTGATCGACTGTGACCTGCGCCGTGGAAGAGTTCATCACTTCGTTAATGTTTCCAACGAACTCGGGATGACGCACCTGTTGCAAGGTCATTGTTCAGTGAACGATGCCATCCAGAAGACTTCTATAGGAATGCTGGATGTGATTCCCCGTGGCCCCATCATTGTCGGAACGACGGATCTGTTGCCACAGCAGGTTTTCTTCAATCTTATCCAGGATTTGAGAGAAAGATACGATCAGATCGTGATCGACTGTCCTCCAGTGCTTGGCTTGAGCGAAACATCCAGCTGCCAGCGTGCGGTTGATGGTGTGGTCTTCGTTGTCCGTGCGGAAAAGACGCTGATGAAAGACGTTGTTGACGGGGTCACTTTGTTGAGGAAAGCGGGTGCCCACATTTATGGGTTTGTTCTGAACGATCTCGACCTGAGCAGGCTGAGCAACTACTACAACTACTACTACTATTCAGCAGCTTACTACGATGAGATTGAATCATCTGAGGGCAATTCAAGCGGCAGAGGAGACTTCAAAGCTCCTGAACCGAGAACAATCTGAATGCCGTGGCAGAAAAGCCGCCTCCCTGCGAGCGGAAACTTGATGCCGACATTCACTCGAAACGCCGACCAATAGGCATCTTGGTGCATGAAATCTGGTTCATCCGGGAAGTTGGTGCGGCGCTCAGGTGCCGGTGAGTATGTCTTTTGACTCATGGAGGGCGTAGATGCGCAGGTGGAGGAAGTCCACGTCGCGGTAGCCGTAGGCCATGCGGGTGAGGCGTCCGATCTTGTTGTTGATGCCTTCCATGATCCCGGAGCTGATTGGATGGTCGAAGTAGCTGAGGATCTGCCGCGCGTGGGTCAGCAGCGTGTTGGCGAGCTTTTTGAGCGGCCCGATGGCCGTGGCATAGGCTTTGAGGATCCACTCTTGCAGATGCTTCCGCGCCGCTTCCTTGCCCGGCTGGTTCCAGAGCTGGCGCAGCTCCTCTTTGAGGTAGCAGGCTTTGGAGGGCGGCTCGTTGCAGGCGAGCGCCTCCTCCAGCTTCGGACGCTTGTCCTCTGGCAGGTTCTCCTTGCCGTGGAGCAGCAGGTAGCGTGTGCCTTTGATGAACTTCTGCCCGTCGAGCTCCAGCGTGCGTTGCAAGCCCCGGCGTATCTCGTCGATCTTCTCGTTGGCGAGCTTGATGATATGGAAGTGGTCGAAAACCAGCGCGGCGTCGGGCAGGTGCTCGTTGATGGCGCTCCAATACGCGCCGCTCATGTCGCAGGCCACCGCTTCGATCCTGGCATCACTGCGCCGCATCTGCTGCCAAAAGCCATCAAGGGCCTCTTTGCCGCGTCCTTTGCCCGCCCACAGCACGCGCCCGCTCTCCAGATCGACCACCAGGGTGACATATTTGGCTTTTTTGCCGAGGTAGTTTTCATCCACACCGATGCGCCGCACCTCGCTCATCTCCACCTTCTCGTAGCGCCGTGCCAGATCGGCCTTCACGATGCCTTTGACCGTGTCCCAGTCCAGGTGGGTGAAGTGTGCCACGTCCTGCAGACTCATGAAGCGGCTCAGCTCGCAGACGAATCGAGCCAGGGCGCGGCTGTGGTGGCTGTAGGCATGGGCAAAGGGGGTGGAGTGCTCGAAGCACTTGCCACAGCCCCGGCACTCGCATTTGGGCACTTCCACCACCAGCACCACCTGCTTCGGTCCGATGGGCCGGGTCTTGATGCGTCACTGTCTTTTGCCACGCCGCCAATACTCTCTGCCCTGGCAGTGCGGGCAGTCAATGGCCTCGTCTTTGACCGCCAGATGGAACTCCACCCGGCCCTCCGCATACTTCGTGCTGCGATATTCGCAGCCCTCGCGCACGCCAAACGCGTGATATAGCAAACTCTGGCTCATCCCGCCCCTCTGCCACCATCCCGCCTCGACCGCACCAACTTCCCGGATGAACCACTATTACAGCAGTTTCACCACCTTGTTGCGCAAGCGGTGGTAGGTGGTCCCAAACACAGAACCATCCGCTTTGAGCGGTTCACATATTACAAGCCCCCGGCTATGCCGGGGGTATCTGACTTTCCAAACGCAATGAGGGAAACAGGCATGTCCAATTCGTGCCAGAGCAGGAGTATTTGCTACTTTGAGGCATCAGTAAGCAAGCAATCTGCTGGTGAAGACAATGTGGCCGAAACGGCTGCCAGCCGCACGCAAAAGCTGGTTTGACAGAAAGCTGGGAAACCAGCAAAATGCCTCATGAAGACCACATTGGAACTCCCCGGCGACCTGGTTCGCGAAGTCAAACTCCGCGCTGTCCACGAAGGGCGGAAGCTCAAGGACACCGTGGCGGATTTGCTGCGCCGGGGCCTCGCGGCACGCGAAAAAAAAGGTTCGTCCAAAAGCACGCGGGTGAAGTTGCCGCTCATCCAATGCCGCAAAGCCGCAGTGCTGACACCCGGGCAGGTGGCGGAGATGCTGAACGACCAGGAGGCGGCGTGGCATCGTGAAGCTGCCTGATACGAATCTCTGGCTCGCGCTTTCGCTTTCCAGGCACACGCATCACCGCGCCGCAGTGAAATGGCTGGAGGCACAGGACGCTCCCGATGACATCGCTTTTTGTCGTGCCACGCAGCAGTCGTTTTTCCGCCTCCTCACCACGACTGGCGTCATGAGCGCGTATGGAATCGCGCCCTTGAGCAACAAAGACGCCTGGGCGGCTTATGAGGCATTCATCGCCGATGACCGCATCGTGTTCCAAACCGAGCCGCCTGGGCTGGCTGTCATCTGGAAGAAACTGGCCGCCCGCCGGACCTCTTCGCCGAAACTTTGGATGGATGCTTACCTCGCCGCCTTTGCCATCGCATCCGGCGCGGAACTGATCACCACGGACAAGGCGTTCAGGCAGTTTCCGGGACTCAACGCGATCATCATTGAGCCTTGAGGCATTTTGGGCGCCCGTGCCGCCGCCTACGCTAGCACCTGCTGGATCACCTGCCCGAAGTCACGCTCCAGGCGCTTCCTCCCCGGCACCGCCAGCCGGTGCGGATCGAGGCCGAGCTGATGCAGGATCGTGGCATGCACGTCGGTGACGTAATGCGGATGCTCGACGGCATGGAAGCCGAGTTCGTCGGTGCTGCCGTGAATCGTGCCGCCATTGACGCCGCCACCGGCCATCCACACGCTGAAGCCATACGGATGATGATCGCGGCCGTCGCTGCCCTGAGTGCCGGGCGTGCGGCCGAACTCGGTGGCGAAGACGACGAGCGTGTCGTCGAGCATGCCGCGTTGCTTGAGATCCTTCAGCAGTCCTGAGATCGGCTTGTCCACCTGCTGGGCGAGCATGGAGTGGTTTTTCTTCAAACCGGAGTGCGAATCCCACGCGCCCGCGGCACCATCACCGTGCTGGAGTTGGATGAAACGCACGCCGCGCTCAGCCAGACGACGTGCCACGATGAGCTGTCGCGCGAACGGCTCCGTCACCTTGTCTTCGAGGCCGTAGAGTTTTTTCGTCTCCGCGCTTTCGCTGTCGAGATTCATCGTCTCCGGCACGGCGGTCTGCATGTTGAAGGCAAGCTGGTAGCTTTTCATGCGTGCTGCGAGCGTTTTGTCGCCGGGATACTGTTCGGCGGCAAGCGAGTTGAGTTTGTGAATGAGATCGAACTGCGCCGCCTGCTCCGGTTTGCCGATTTGAAACTCAGGAGAGGCAAAGGTGAGCGGATTCTTCGGATCGACCTTCAAATTCACCGCGTCGTAAGCCGGACCGAGGTAGTGGCCGTCGCGCACATCGAAGTAACGCGGCCCCATGTTAATGAAGGACGGCAGATTGTCCGTCATCGAGCCAAGGCCATACGTCACCCATGCGCCAAGCGTTGGCACGCGCGGCTCCAGCATGTGGCGGCCGCTGTGGAACTGCACCTGCGCGCCGTGGTTGTCGTCCGTGGTCCACATGCTGCGGATGAAGGCGATCTCATCCGCGCAGGAGCCGATGTGCGGGAACCAGTCGCTGATCTCAATGCCGCACTGTCCGTAACGCTTGGAGCCGGTCTGCAGCGGAAAAATGACATTGCGCTGCTTGCCGTTCGCGTCGTTCACCACGACCACGCGCACGTTCTTGAGCTTCTCGGGATTCTGCACGTCTGCGAAGGACGTCTCACCAATCGATTTGCCTGCATACTTCGTCAGCATCGGTTTCGGGTCGAAGCTCTCCATGTGACTGACGCCACCGCGCATGAACAGCCAGATCACCCGCTTCGCCCGCTGCGGAATCATCGGCAGACCATCCGGCGGTTGCCAGGCTTCCTCGGCCTTCAGCATCGACGCGACCGCAATGCTGCCAAGTCCGCCGAGGATGTCGCGGCGGAGGAAAGGCGTGGGCATGAAGCAACGAGACATTGCAAAATGACTCCAATAGTGGGCTGATCAAGAAGACGGTTGGTTGCTCTGCATGAAAAGGCGTAGCGAGGGGAGATTCTCACCAATCACTTCATCCACCAGTCCAAGCCAGTAGGCATCGTGAGCACCAAATTCGAAGTCTTCTTCCTGCAACAAACGAGCTACGGACACGGAAAAGTACCAAAGTTGGCGGAGGCGTGGCCCCGCTGTTTGCATCAACCACTCGGCCTTAGCCGCATCATCGTTGAATGTGGTGGATTGGTAATATTGCGCCTCATCTGGCTTGAGAAACATAACACCATACTGACTTACCCAGTTGCGAGTAGTATGATTCAGCGAGCCAAAATAGTAATCGTGCAATAACTGGAAATCCGCGACGACCGCATCAATGCCACCGTGCGCCAGTGATGATTTTGTGGCTCGGGCAGTCTTTAACTTCTCATTGAGCACCGTACGAATGATGGCGAATTCGTGATCGATCCTCTTGGGGCTAGCCTTTTTCCTCGCCAGTTCAGCCGAGACTTTGGCGGAGAGATTGCGAATGGCTTCCTGCCTTCCCAAGGCCCGTTTTGTCAGGTCATATAGTTGGTCTGACAAAAGGCGGTTCTGAAGGAGCGTGACTAATCCTGGCAGCCCCTTTGCTGGATCGTTGATGAAATCGTTCAGTTCCTTGCCCCCGGTGGAAAAAAAGCGAATCAACAATCGGGGGAATGCAGCAAGCGCAAGGTCACGAGCATATCGCTCATTTGTCCGCCGCAGGGCATTGGCAAGATACTCCGCTGTCTGGGCATTGACCGAACCAGCCGCTCCTTGACTGGTTCCGTGGCACAGCATAACCGCCCCAGGGGCAATATATGAATAGTTGGATTGGATGGCAAAGTCGGCCGCAGCACTTGCAGCCCGTCCTGTGATACATGCGATCAATGTGTGTCCTGTGGTGCTTCCAGCCTTGGGTGCTCGCATTAATTCCAGGAGCCGCATCCCTAACACCGGATCACCACCAGGGGAGTCGATGAAAACAGTGATAGGCTTGTTGCCAGGTTGAAACTGAAGCTCAATGACACGCGGCGTGATCTGGTCAACAAGCTGCTGATTGATTTGTCCCTGCAAAAAGACGCCTCGGGCAGAGTCTGGCAACAGCTCACTCATTGGCTGGGTGGCTCAACGCGAGGCTTGACGCTTCAGGAGCTGGTTCTGAATGAGCCTCCATCGCTCAGCCTCCTCCTTCTTCTCCTTCTCTTTTTGGGCGGCAAAATGTTTCTGAAAATAAGCCTCAACGTCACCTCCAAAGTCGCTGTGGATCAACAAAAACGTCTTCTGCAACTGCTTCTCAAGCTCCTCTTCCTTGGTGGGGAGGTGCGGTCCTGGAAGTGTGGCGTCGGCAGGCATGGCGAATGGAAGTGTTTGTTGCAAAAACATATACGAACTGACCGGATGGAGTAAAGCAGTTGATTTGAAATCAGCCTGATGATCAGTGTTCAGACGAGTTGTTACGTTTGGTCGCCCCCATTTCATCGCAGGGTGACGAAGTCATTGTGATTGAGCAACGCCTGAAGAAACAGGCTGCGGTTCTGTTTCAATGCCTGGAAGCCTTCGAGGCTGGCGCGATGCTCGGCATCCGTGGGCGGACGACCGAGCACGGTGAGGAAGGATTGCGTCACAAAGGCCTCGCCATTGAGCTTGCTGAGCTTTGCGGCCAGCGTGTCGGCGCAATCGCTGCTGAGCTTGCTGTTCGTCAGCGCCAGCGCCTGCTGCGGCACGACGCTTTCATCGCGGCGGTAGCATTCGAGGACGTTGCTGTTGTCGAACACGGCGAGGAAGCGGTGCTCGACATCGGCATTCTGCACGAAGTAGAGCGAACGACGCGGGCTCGTCTCTGACTTCGCCGGATCGATGCTCGGGCCGCCGAGCGTGAGATCGAGCCTGCCGGCGATGTGCAGCAGGCTGTCGCGTACCGTCTGGCTTTCCATGCGACGCGGATTCATGCGCCAATAAGATGTGTTGTCGGGGTCGGCGGCGAGCGTCGCGGCATCGGCGTACACATTTGAAGAACTGCGGCGATACAACTCCGAGAGCACCATCGTGCGATGCAGATGTTTCAGGCTCCAGCCGTTGGCCATGAAAGCGACCGTCAACGTGTCGAGGATGTCCTGATGCAGTGGCCGCAGACTGCGGCGGCCAAAATCATCGCCATTCGGCACGAGCGACGCGCCGAAGTGCCGTGTCCACACCTGATTGACGAGCACACGTGCGGTGAGCGGATTGCGTTTGTCGGCGATCCAGTTCGCAAAGGCCAGTCTGCGGCCGGTGCTGGTGTCAGGATAGGTTTGAACGGTGGCGTTGTTGTTTTCCTCCGGTCCTTCCTGTGCCTTCAAACTCACTAGCAGCGGCGTGTAGGCATCACCGGGGTTTTCGACTTTCCTCTGTGCCTTCTGCAAGGCTTCACGAGCCGCTTTGATCTTCTTTTCGGCGTCTTTTGCCTTCCTATCGGCCTCTGCCTTCGCCAGTTCGAGTTCTGCCTTCGCCAAAAGATAGCGGGCTTCGGCCAGAGCGGCTGCTTTTGCGGCTTTTGGATCATTCTTCGTGAGTTCGGCGGCGCACATTGCCTGGATCATCTCCAGATGCAGTGTCGCCGACTTGATCACGTTCGGGTCATTGGTCTTTCTTGCGTTTTGAAGCTTCCGGTTCGCCGCATCCACCTGATCTTCGAGCACGAACGGCAGCAGCGCCGGTTTGGCTGAGCTCGGAGGTAATTTCACTTCCGCAGGCTGGAACGCGGCGAACTCCAGCACCTGCGGGATGCCTGGTGTCATCGGCTTCGACTTGTCCTCGTTCTTGTCGTCGCCGCGCACGTGGCGGAAAGTCGGCGTGTCGAGATGCAGGTCGAAGACGCGCGGCAGGCCGTTTTTTTCGAGATCGGGCTCGCCCGGCCACGGGTCGAGTCGCACATGCAGCGGCTCGAAGATGGCGCGCATGCGGTAGTAGTCGGCGTGTCCGACGGGGTCGTATTTGTGATCGTGGCACTTCACGCATTGCATCGTGAGGCCGAGGAACGCGCGGCAGGTGTGCTCGAGCGTCTCATCAAGCCACGTCGTGCGGTTGAAGAGATAGTAGCTGCGGGCGAGGAAGCCGGTGGCGCGGAGGTTGTCGCGGTCCTCCGGCGCGAGTTCATCCGCTGCGAGCATCTGCACGATCATCCGGTCGTAGCCTTTGTCGGCGTTCAATGACTCCACGATCCAGTCGCGCCAGTGCCAGATGTGTTTCTGCGAGTGGCGGAGCTGCGCGCCGAGGCCATACCAGTCGCAGTAGCGCCAGATGTCCATGAAGTGCCGCGCCCAGCGCTCGCCATATTGCGGCGTGCCGAGAAGATGATCGACCACGCGTTGACGCGCCGTCAGGGATGTGTCCTGCAAAAACGCGGCGATCTCCTCCACCGTCGGTGGCAGACCGATGAGATCGAGATACACGCGACGCAGCCAGATTTCCGGCGCTGCTTCGGGTTGTGGTTTCAACTTCCTCGCGGCAAGTCGCGCCGCCAGCAGCGCATCGATTGTTTTACCTGACGATTGCGGCGGTTGATAGGCCCAGTGCGCACGCGGATCGGCCTCGGGCTGTTCATTCGCAGGAGCCGTGGCACCGGAATCGATCCAGGCCTTCAGTTTCGCCACTTGTTCAGCGGTCAACATCGTCCCCTCGCCCTCCGGCGGCATGCGGTCATCCTTGTCCGTGGTGGTGATGCGCTCGATCAGCAGCGGATGCCCGCGTGAGAGGATGCCGCCGCCGTCACCGCCTTTGCGCATCGCCGCCGTTGTGTCCAGGCGGAGGCCGGCCTTCTGTTTCAAAGCGCCGTGACATGCGTAGCAACGCTCTTTGAGCAAAGGCTTGATGTCCTTCTCATAATCCACGGCCGACGCGGGCAAGGCCGCCAGCGCCATCCATGCGAACATCATCATGACGAGCGTCTCGCGGATATGGACGGCAGGTGGGATGACGGCGGATTTCATCGCGGCTGGGAATTACGCGGGCGGCGGGCGCTCTCTTTTGAGTTCCGAAAAGTAGTCCCGCCGCGCTAGGTGGCTGTCATCTCAGATTTGCCGGAGTCAGAATTGGATTCAGCGCGGGAGGCTGCTAAGGGTCGGTGCATGAGCATTCGCCGCCTTCTTGCCTGCCTCGCCTTGTCCCTCTGCTGTTTTGTTCACGCGCAAACCGCCGTCCATCTCGCTCCGCCTGAGATCAAGCGTGACGAGCAAGGCATGGTGACGCTGCAAAGCCCATCACCAGGCTCGTCCATCCTCTACACGCTCGATGGAGCTGACCCGGTGGCGAAATCGAACCCCTATCTCGCGCCCGTCGACCTGGCCTGCGGCGGCGAGCTGAAGGCGCGCGCGTTTTCCAGGGATCGCAAAACGATGAGCGAGGTCGCCATGGCCGTGTTCGAGCCGTTGCCGGGGCACAAACCGCTTCCCAGCACCGTCGTGCCCGTCACGCAGGACCGGAGCTGGCCGCAATACGACTGGACGAAGCGTCACGAACTCACCAGCGCCGCGGTGAAACGCTCGAAGCCGCAAATCCTCTTCATCGGCGACTCGATCACCCATTTCTTCGGCGGCGAGCAGTTCGACAGCTACGCGCTGCGTGGCAAAAACACCTGGGATGAGTTTTACGCGCCGCGAAACGCCGGCAATCTCGGCTTCGGCTGGGACAAGACCGAAAACGTGCTCTGGCGGCTCCAGCACGGCGCGATTGACGGCATTTCGCCCAAACTCATCGTCATGATGATCGGCACGAACAATACGGGCAACTGCTCCGCGCCTGACATCGCCGCAGGCATCGAGGCCATAGTGCTGGAGCTCGAAAAACGCCTGCCGCAGTCAAAGATTCTCCTGCTGGGCATTTTCCCACACGGTGAGAAGCCTGGCCCGGTGCGCGAAAAGATCGCCGGAATCAATGGCATCCTCTCAACGCTCGACGGCACGCACCACGTCACCTTCCGCGACATCGGCGCGAAGTTCCTCACCCCCGACGGGCTGATCACGAAGGACATCATGCCCGATTTCCTCCACCCGAACGAAAAAGGCTACCGCATCTGGGCCGAGGCCATCGAGCCGACGGTGAAGAAGCTGATGGAAGAATAATGTGGTCCGCACAGTCCCCTGTGCGGTGCCCCGTAATGCCCCAAGCTACGAGCAACAAAAGTCATCCTCCATCTGCTGAGCCGTCAGGAATATTCGCGAATGCTTGCTGACTACAGCGAGCCGCACAGAGGACTGTGCGGACCACTTTATAGATTCGCATCCGCTTTAGCGTCCGCCTTTTTGTGTTGATTCAACACCATTGGGACAACGAGCAGGGCCGTTACGCTGGTCCATGTGATGCCAGCCAGCACCAGCATCGTCAAAATCCACGTGAACGTCCGCACCGCCCGGCTGCGAATCGACGGCCATCTGCCCCAGCATTTTTCCAGCACGATGAACACAATCACAGCGCCGCCGAGGAAATAGTTGAAGTTGAATGTGAACATCTCACACAAACCCAGGGCCACCACTCCGCCTGTTGCACCTGATTCCCCGCATGCTGCCAAACTGCCACGACTCGCGGCAGCACCACCACCGTGGAAAAAATGACGAACGCGAGCGCCGGAAGCCCGTAAGCCGCGAGGTGCAGGTAGGTTTTCAACGCGGACTCACGAACGCCGTTGGATTCGCTTGGTGACATGCTTCGAGAAATCACCAAACCCTCCGTCAGGTCAAGCTCGCCTTCATTTCTCCCGAAATCCCGCTGGCGCGGTGGCGAACCTTGCTAACATGGCGCGCATCGCATGCAGATGACCGTCGTCTTCCCCAAAGAGACCCACGCGCAAGAAACGCGTGCTGCATTGACGCCGGAACTTGCGACCAAACTCACGGCGCTGGGCGCGAAGATCGAGATCGAGGCGGGATTGGGCCGTTCGTGCGGTCACAGTGACGCGGATTATGAGAAGGCGGGTGCCACGGCGCGCGCGGATCGAGCGCAGATGATCCAGGGCGCGGATATCGTCGTGCAAGTGCGCAAACCGGTGCCCGGTGATGTTAGCTTGATGCGTGAGGGCGCGGTGTGCATCGCGTTGCTCGATCCGTTTCAGTCGCGTGACCTGATTCAGGCGCTCGCACAACGCGGCGTCACGGCCATCAGCCTCGAAATGGTGCCGCGCAGCACACGGGCGCAGAAGATGGACGTTCTGTCCTCGCAGGCGAGCCTGGCGGGCTACGCGGCGGTGATCGCGGCTGCAGAGCAGTCGGGGAAGATTTTTCCGATGATGATGACGCCTGCGGGAACGATCAAGCCGGTGAAGGTGTTCATCATCGGCGCGGGCGTGGCCGGTTTGCAGGCCATCGCGACCGCGAAACGTCTCGGCGCGAAGGTGGAGGCCTTTGACACGCGTCCAGTCGTCGAGGAGCAGGTGAGATCGCTCGGTGCGAAGTTTGTGAAGATCGACGTGGGCGAAACCGGCCAGACGGAGGGCGGCTACGCGAAGGCGCTGACCGACGAGCAGCTCAAACTCCAGCGCGAGGGCATGGCGCGCGTGTGCGCGGAGTCGGACATCGTGATCACGGCGGCGCAGGTGTTTGGACGTCGCGCGCCGATTCTGCTCACGAGCGAGATGCTCGATGCGATGAAACCGGGCAGCGTCGTCGTCGATCTCGCGGTGGAGACCGGCGGCAATGTCGAGGGCGTGGTGGCGGATCAAATCAGCGACCGCAAGGGCGTGAAGATCGTCGGCACGGCCAATCTGCCGGGAACCGTGCCGGTGCATGCCAGCCAGATGTTCGCGTCGAACATCACCGCGCTGCTGGCGGAGTTTTGGGACAAGGAGTCGAATGCCTTCAAGCTGAACCTCGACGACGACATTCTGAAAAGCTGCGTCGTGACGCACGGCGGGCGCATCGTGAACGAAAAACTCGCCGCCACCTGATTCTGTCATGACCGCCGAAATGCTCGTGTTCTTCATCTTCGTGCTGTCGATCTTCCTCGGCTTCGAATTGATCTCCAAAGTGCCCTCGATGCTCCACACGCCGCTGATGTCCGGCACGAATGCGATCCACGGCATCATCCTGCTCGGCGGCATGATCGCGCTGGCGGCGGCGGAGGGCTTCATCCAGCACGTCGCGGGCTTTGCGGCTGTCGTGCTTGGCTCGGCGAACGTGTTCGGCGGCTTCATGGTCACGGATCGCATGCTGCAGATGTTCAAACGCAAAAAATGAGCACGACCGCCGCCATCGCCTTTCTCGCCGCCTCGGTGCTCTTCATCGTGGGCATCAAGCAGCTCGCGTCGCCGAAAACGGCGCGCGCGGGTAATCTGGTCGCCGGCGCGGGCATGTTAATCGCATTGTTCGCGGCGCTGCCGCTGCTGCTCAGCGCGCAGGGCGGCGGTGTCTCGCTTTGGAAAATGCTCCTCATCTTCACGGGCATCTTGCTTGGCCTGGTGATCGGCGCGTTCGGCGCTTACAAGGTGAAGATGACCGCGATGCCGCAGATGGTGGCTCTTTTCAACGGCGCGGGCGGTGGCGCGGCCGCGCTGGTGGCCGCGATCGAGTTCGCGCACGTCACGCGTGAGTCGAGCCTGACCTTTGTGGTGGCGATGCTGTGCGCGGCGATGATCGGCGCGGTGTCGCTGTCCGGCAGCGTCATCGCCTACCTCAAGCTCGAAGGCCATTTCGACAAGCCGGTCACCTATCCCGCGCAGCAGGTGATGAACGGCGTGTTGTTCGTGCTGAGCGTGCTGCTGGCGCTGGCGATGGCCTGCGGATCACACAGCATGGTGCTGATGGTGCTGTTCCTCGTGCTCGCGCTCGTGCTGGGCGTGCTGATGGTGCTGCCCATCGGTGGCGCGGACATGCCGGTGGTCATTTCGCTGCTCAATTCCTTCACCGGACTCGCCGTGGCGGCGGATGGATTCGCCATCGGCAATGTCGCCATGATCATCGCGGGCACGCTGGTGGGCTCCTCGGGCACGATTTTGACCTTGGCGATGTGCAAGGCGATGAACCGGCCCGTGACGAACGTGCTCTTCAGCGCCTTCGGCAAGGCGAACGGCGCGTCCGCCGGTGCCGCCGCGGCCACTGGCAGCGTGAAGTCTGTGCAGGCCGATGAAGCGGCCATTTTGCTCAGCGTGGCTGGTCGTGTCGTGATCGTGCCGGGTTACGGCCTCGCCGTCGCGCAGGCGCAGCATCAGGTGCGGCAATTGTCGGATGAGCTCGCGAAAAAAGGTGTTGAGGTCAGCTTTGCCATCCATCCCGTCGCCGGACGCATGCCCGGCCACATGAATGTGCTCCTCGCCGAGGCCAACGTGCCATATGACCAGCTCATCGAGATGGACGAGATCAATCCGGAGATGGAGCGCGTCGATGTGTGCCTCATCATCGGCGCGAATGATGTGGTGAATCCCGCCGCGCGTGAAGACAAGAGCAGCCCGATCTACGGCATGCCCATCATCGAGGCCGAGAAAGCGGGCACCGTCATCGTGATGAAGCGCAGCATGGGCAAGGGCTTCGCCGGCATCGAAAACGCCCTCTTCCTGCGCGACAACTGCCGCATGCTCTTTGGCGATGCCAAGGCGTCGCTCCAGGAGCTGGTGACGCTGGTGAAGGCAGATTGACGCCGCTGCCTTTTTCCCGGGTCGAAAAACCACTTGCCGCAGCAGGGGATGCCGGTAACATCGCGCCCCTTTTGCCGGGCCACGTTGGTCAGGCCAAAGGACTCAAACCACAGCCCGTTCGACCGGATCAGCCGCAAGGCTGAGCGTCTTGCCCCCCCCAGACGTGCGGAAGACAGGCGCTCTCTATATAACACCCATGTCAGCACAGATCCTTGCCGAGCTCGTCGAAGCCGGCGTTCACTTCGGTCACCAGACCAAGCGTTGGAACCCCAAGATGAAAGGTTTCATCATGGGCACCAAAAACCAGATCCACATCCTCAACATCGAGGAAACCGTCAAGCAAATCGACAAGGCCGCCGACTTCCTGGCCGACCTCGCCCGCAAAAGCAAAAAAATCCTCTTCGTCGGCTGCAAGCGCCAGGCACAGGAGGCCATCAAGCAGGCCGCCGAGGCATGCGGCCAGTTTTACGTCAACCATCGCTGGCTGGGCGGCACGCTCACCAACATGGAGACCATCAAGAAGAGCATCGCCCGCCTCAACTACCTCGAGGACATCGAGAACAAGCCTGAGTTCAAGCTCATGTCCAAGAAGGAGCTGGCCGGCCTCAACCGCGAGCGCATCAAGCTGGAGCGCAACCTCCGCGGCATCCGCCACATGGGCGGCAAGCCCGACGCCGTGGTGATCGTCGATTCCGCCCGCGAGCACATCGCCGTGCATGAGTCCCGCCGACTCAGCATCCCGATCGTCGCCCTCGTGGACACGAACGCCGACCCGAACATCATCGACTACCCGATCGCCGCGAACGACGACGCCATCCGCTCCATCCGCATTATCCTGCAGAAGCTGATCGATCCCGTCATCATCGCCGCCTCCGAGGCGAAGAAGTAACACTCTGTTTTCCATTCCCCCAACCCCCAGACCGAACATGGCAGAAGAAATCTCCGCTAAAGTCGTCATGGCCCTGCGTGAAAAGACCAACGCAGGCATGATGGATTGCAAAAAAGCCCTCGCAGAAGCCGGTGGCGACCTCGAGAAGGCCGAAACCATCCTCCGTAAGAAAGGCATCACCAAGGCAGGCTCCAAAGGCGACCGCCAGACGAAGGAAGGCATCATCGCCTCCTACATCCACATGGCGGGCCGCATCGGCGTGCTGATCGAAGTGAACTGCGAGACCGACTTCGTCGCCCGCAATGAAAACTTCCAGGCATTTGTGCGGGACATCTCCCTCCACATCGCCGCCTCGAACCCCAAGTTCATCCGCCGCGAGGAAATCCCCGAAAGCCTCATCGCCAAGGAGAAGGAAATCGCCGCCGAGCAGATCAAGGACAAGCCCGCCGCCATCATCGAGAAGATCGTGCAGGGCAAGATCGACAAGATCTTCGCCGAGCAGTGCCTTCTCGAGCAGGCATTCATCAAGAACCCCGATCAGACGATCGGTGACTATGTGAAGAGCAAGATCGCCGAGCTGGGTGAAAACCTCGTTGTCCGCCGCTTCGTGCGCTACGCCGTGGGCGAGGAGATCTGATTCCTCCGTCTCCATCTTCCAGACCTTGCAGGGGGCGGACGTGAGTCCGCCCTTTGTTTTTTTCGCTCGCTTCACCGCCGCCAACGCCCCCTTCATTCGCGGCTTCATCGCCGCCGTCGTCCCCCCTGCCGAACGCGGCCACGTCATCGACGCCTCCGGCAACCTCTCCCAGACCGGCCTGCGCCGCCTCCGCAACGCCCTCTTCGTCCACGCCTACGGCACCTCCCCGGAGTCCCTCAACGCCCTCGCACGCCTCACTGAATCCATCGACGCCAGCGACCTCAACCTCGCCCGCGCCCTGCTCACCATGGCCCCCCGCTTCGCGGATCAAAACGCCCGCATCGCCGCCGGTGCCCTCCACCCCCTCTCCATCACCGAAAACCTCGCCCAGGCACTCCAAAAACTCGCCGACCTCCGCGCCCGTGAGGAATCCGTCAAAAACTGGCTGGAGCAGGACCGCATCCCCGGCATCGGGGACGCCCCCGGCCCCGTCACCACCACCCTCGTCCAGTCCCTCCACTCCCTGCGCCAGAAACCCCGCCAGCTCATCGACACCCTCGACCGCTACGCCAAAGCCGTCGAAGGGGCCGGAGACCCCCGCCAGATGGGGATGTTCGGGGAGGAAAAGCCAGACGCCCTCAACCTCTGGAAACTCGCGGTGGAATGGAAGCAGCCCACCTTGGGAATGAGCCGCAAGGCCCCCAACGGCCAGCCCTCCAACCTCAACGAAGCCCAATGGCACCAGGTCCGCACCCCGCAGTTCAAGGCATGGTTTGGCGACTGGGAGGCGCTGGCCGAACAGCAGCGTTTTGACGATTTCCTGGACAGGGCGCTGGCCGATCACGCATGGGGAGGTTCCATGACCTGGCGCACCTTTGATGCCGATGAGATTCGCGCCGCCAAACAACTGCTTGGGCTGGATGCGGCTGGCTTCACGCATGAGATCAATGCCAACCAGATCAGACACGCTCAAAACCAGCATTCAGAACTGACACAGCAAGACCTGCGGCAACTGATGGTGGTGCTTGACGCATGGGACTACATCGAAGCCGGAACACCAAAGCAGGGCTTCCAATCGCTGCGCTATGTGAAGCAGATGCCTGACGGGCTGCTGTATTATATCGAGCGGCAGTTCCCGACTTCACGGGACAAAAGCCCGCGTGGCGTCATCTACACCGCCTGGAAGGAAAGCGGGCCGTCAACCCGCTCGGCTACTGGCGGAAACCAGCGACCAAGATACGCTCGAAGCGCGGGGACGGCCCGGAGGCAACATGCCATGAGCAACGGCAGAATCAACCCCGATTCCGTCTCCAAAGTCATCGACGAAAACGGCGAGCCGCGCGTCGTCTATCACGGCACGGAGCAGGGCGGCTTTGATCGGTTTGAGACGAACCGCCGCAGCAAGGTGGACGGAGCCTATTGGTTCTCCGACAACCTCCAGCTTTCCAAAACTTACGCAGGCCGAGGCGACGAGATCATTCCCGCGCCCGATGAAGATGGCCACTATGACGACCAACGCGGGATTTATTCGGTTTTCCTCAACATCCGGGACTCTCACGAATTTGATTTCGAGGGAGCGAACTGGGATGGGCAGGTCAAACACCCAACGAATTTCGAGCTTCTAGACGAAGACGGAGATGTGGTGGATTTTGCCTACTCAGAGGCAGAGGCGCAGAGCGCCATCGAGGAGGGCCGCGCCGCGAGCTTTGCGCCGGTATTAGACCTCTTCACCAGCACCGACAATGAGGTGCGGCAGGCCATGCAACAAGGCAAGGACGGCGCGATTCTCAGGAATGTGGAAGACCCCGGCTCAAACTCAGACGGATACGGGGAGCAAGGCACCGTGTTCGCCGTGTTCGATCAAACCCAGATCAAATCCGCCACCGCCAATAACGGCGACTTCGACGGCAGCAACCCCTCCATCCTCGCCATGGGCCGCAAGGCCGTGGACACCGGCACCCCCCTCACTCCGGCGCTGCCCGCACCACTCCCTCCCAAAACCGCCCTCAAGCTCTACCGCAAACTCACCGCCCAGCAGGACGCCGGCACCCCGCTCAACCCCGGCCAGTCCCAGGCACTCGAACGCGCCGAGCGCTCCCTCGGCCAGCTCTTCCTCTTTGACACCCCCAACAAGACCCTCCAGCCCGCCCAAGACCTCGTTCTGGAGCAGCAGAACGCCTCCCGTGCCACCTTCGCCGACTCCTCCCCGCAGCAATTGAAGCTGTTCATGGGTCGCAAGGCCGCAGACCTCGCCGAAGTCAATCCCCAGCGCTACTTTGACCTTGATGACGTCCGCCTCCCCGCCTCCAAACAACCCGCCGCACGCGCCGCCATCGCCGCCGCTGGAAACGCCAGCGCTGCTCCCTACCCCTCCCAGCCACCGGCCAACGCCGGAAAACTTCACAACCTGCGAAAGCGGATGGAACAGCGCCGCGCCGCCGCCCTCCGGGACTGGCGCGGCCTGACCACCGGGGACAAGGACGCCATCGCCGCCGCCTTCGAGAACAACAACGGGCGCATCTCCTCCCTGCTCCATGAGTTCATCCAGCAGGGCATCCCCGGTTTCGACATTCGCGGCGCGGTCATCGAAAGCCCGCAGGACTTCGCCGCCTACAACCTCGCCGTCCGCACCCCCTACTTCGAGAGCGTCAAAATCGCCGTCCTCGGGGATGGGAAACAGGTCATCCACAGCCAGATCGTCCACGTCGGCAGCTTGAACGAGTCGATTTTCTCCCCCGTGCTCATCGCCGGCATCATCGACTCCGCACGCCTCGCCCACCCCAGACTGCGCATCGAAGGCTTCCTCATCGCCCACAACCACCCCTCCGGCACCACCGATCCCTCCCAAGCGGACTCCACCATCACCCGCCGCGTCCGCGAAATCGCGGACACGCTTGGCGTCCCCTTCCTCGACCACATCATCACCAACGGCAGCAGCTACTACAGCTTCCGCGAACACGGCCTCATCTACTCCGGCACCCCGGTGGCAGAGAGCACTCGTCCCCGCAAACCCAAGCTCCCCGTCCTCCCCGCCCCGGCCCAACCCCCTCCCCGCACCCCTCACAACGGCGGAGAAGCCATCCTCGCCGACTGGGAGGTCGTACCCTCGGGAGACGACACGGCCCGCCCAAAAGTCACCCAGCTTGATTCCATGAAAGCCCTGGTGGCGCAGATCGGCACCGCCGCCCCCCTCCACCATCACATCCTCTACTTCGACACCCGCAACAAGCTCCGCGCCGTGGAACGCGTCCCCTCCGACGCGAAAAACATCGCCGCGCGCGCCATCACCGGGGCCGCCCGTGAAGGAGCCAGCGGCATTGCCATCGGCTTCGCCCCACGCCCTGACGCCACCGCTTCCATGACGGAGCACGAGCGGAGCATTCACCGCCGCCTGCGCGACGCCATGCAAGCCGCCGGCCTGCGCTACCTCGACGCCGGTGGCTTCGACCCCTCCTCCCAGAAATCCTGGAGCGCCCAGGAAATGGGCCTCATGGAGGAACCAGACTCCCCACGGCCAGAGCTGGCGATGTCCCGCAAAGCCCCCAACGGCCAGCCCTCCAACCTCAACGAAGCCCAATGGCACCAGGTCCGCACCCCGCAGTTCAAGGCATGGTTCGGGGATTGGGAGGCTTTGGCACACAAGCTATTTCTTGAAGGTGCGCCCATCGTCGCCTTGACCGGACATGAGTTTGGCAAAGTCCCCGGTGAATCCTTGGTGGACAGGGTGGCACAGTGGTTTGATGAACAACTCGGCGGACGCGCTGTGAATCCTGAGTTGGGAGAGGTTGTATTGAACAAGCGCGGCGTTCAGGACTCCATGGCTCACGGCATCGGCAGGGCTAAAGCCGCCGCCTTCGCTGCCATTCCCGATGTTATTGCCAAAGGCCGGATCATCGACCGGCAGACGAACTGGAAGGCACGAGGTTACGACACTGCGGTGATTGCCGCGCCTGTTCAGGTGGGCGCTGAAACAAGGATTGTTGCCGTCGTGCTCATCCGGGACAAGGGAAGCAATCGCTTCTACCTCCACGAAGCCTACACCAAAGAAAGAATCCAAGAGGCGTTCAAGACCGGGGCCGCTGCAAGCAGCGGAACTTCCGGCGCTCCCTTGGATTCGCTGCAACCCCTACTGCATTCCATCCTCTCAATCAACCCCGATTCCGTCTCCAAAGTCATCGACGAAAACGGCGAGCCGCTGGTGGTCTATCGTGGCCGAAAAGAAGTTGGGGAGGTGCCGGTTTTTGGAGTGGACGGCGCTCATTTCACGCCAGAAAAAGAATACGCTGAATCGTATGCAGAGGGAGATGATGGCAACACCATTGCGGTGTTTGCAAAATCCTCAAAACCGTTATCAATCGCGTCGGCTGCAATGCGCTCGAATTCGTGGAAAGAGTTCAAAGATGCCCTGGAGTCGCAAGGGCTGCCCTTGACCACCCCGGCTCGCCTTTTTGAGTGGAGCCAAAACAGAAAATACACGAATACCAAAACAATAGGTGAGGCGATTGCAGCCCTTGAGAGCGACGAAACCTTTAGACTCTTCAAGGAAGATTTATCCTCATCATTCACCGACAACCTCGGCCATGCGGCTTGGGCGGTTGGATTCGACAGCATACACACGCTTGAACACGGGAATGTTGAGCTGCCAGTCTGGATTCTCAAAGAAGCAACCCAGATCAAATCCGCCACCGCCAATAACGGCGAATTCGACGGCAGCAACCCCTCCATCCTCGCCATGGGCCGCAAGGCCGTGGAGATGCCAGGCTACCCGCGCACCCTCTCCCACCCTCCCTCCCAAAACCGCCCTCAAGCTCTACCGCAAACTCACCGCCCAGCAGGACGCCGGCTCCAATTCCCCACACCCGGTTCACGCCCTTGCCTTGCCGCGTGAATCAGGTTATGATCCTGCCCATGAGCATCTTGACCCGTCTCGCATCCTCGCCCGACTCACCGGCGCTCCCGCCGCTTGGCGGGAGGACAGCCGCGCAAGCGATGGATCAAGCCGTCCGCTCCGGCGGCCTCGTGAAGAACTCGTCAGTCATTCCCGCATGCTGGCGTGGGCGGCAGACCACCTTCCCCTCCACACCGGAGACATCCTCCCGGCAGGCCTGAGCCTCGCCGCCGCAGGCGAGCACACCACCTTTTTTGACGCCCCCTCGCAACGCTGGATCAAGCTCACCCGCCCCGGCCTCTATGGCGCTCAGGCGCAAGATGCGGGAGCCTACCTCCAACGCTGGGCCTTGTTCAACCGCGTGTTCGGCGATGATGTCCGCATCGAGGGCATGGTCATGCTGCCCGGAGAAGACGATTACAGGATGGTCATCTCCCAGCCAGACGCCCCCGCACTCAATCCTGCCGCTCCCGCCGCCAGCGTGCAGCAGGTAGAAGAATGGCTGCCATCAAAAGGCTTTGAACCCTGGGAAGGTGAATGGATTCACCCCGTCACCGGCCTCCGCGTCTGGGACTTGGGCAACGCCAACGCCATCCTCACCGCCCAAGGCATCCGCCCCGTGGACATCCAGATCGAGCCTGCCAAAACGGACATGCTCCGCCGCCTGCGCTCCACCCGCCCCACCGGACAGACCATCACCGGAACCCTTCACAAAGCCACCACCGCCCCCGGCATCGCCTCCCGCGCCTACCACGCCGTCGAAAACTTCGCCCTCAACACCCTCGAAGGCTCCTTCTCCGCTGGCTCCGCCCTCACCCGTGCCACCGGCCTCCAGTCCCCGCTCCAAAAACTCGGCTGGAACAACCTCGACCGCGCCGCCAGCGCCAAGCTCGCCGCCCTCACACGCTGGACAGATGGCCGCACCGGAGCCACCCAGACCGTCGCCAAATGGACCGGCGCAGCCCCCCAGAAGCTCAAGGACGCCGCCCACGCCCTCCAGCGCGAGTTCTTCCCCGACTCCGTCCTGCCGCGCGAAATCCTCGCCAAAAAACGCGAGATGGAAATCAAAACCGCCATGGGCGGCCAACGCGCCATGGACCTCGTCCGCGCCCTCTCCAAGACACCGGCCATGGTCGAGAAGGAACTGCTTATGCATGCCATAGAAACGACGACCCAAGTCCTATCAACTGCTCACCAAACCCCGGTACAAGTTCAAAGAAATTCCCCACCGTGAAAGATACCGAATGACGGACGGAGAATACCAATGCAGACACTTCCTTTAAAGCAGGTTTCAGGTTTTAATATAGCAATGCTCTTTAAAACCACGGTCCACCTCGTTCAACTCGACTCCGTCTGGGAAGATCGCGTCGCGAATCACGCGAAAGCACGCCAACTCATCGCTGCGGACGATCCACAACCAGGATCGCTCATCATCCTGCCGGAAATGTTCTCCACCGGCTTCAGCATGAATCTCGCTGTCACCGCCGAGACAGAAAATGGCCCCACGGAACAACTCCTGCGAGAAATCGCCGTCCGACATCAAAGTTGCGTTATCGGTGGAGTCGTCACGCAAACCGCAGACGGCCGCGGTTTGAATCAATCACTCGTCATCGCTCCGGACGGCTCGCTGCTCGCCCGCTACACCAAGAACTATCCCTTCAGCATGGGAGACGAGGACAAAGTTCACACCGCAGGCGCGGGTGTCGCGCTTTTCGAATGGCAGGGCCTGCGCATCGCCCCGCTCATCTGCTACGACCTGCGTTTCCCCGAACTCGTCCGCGAAGCAATCCGCGCCGGAGCTGAAGTACTCGTTTACATCGCCGCGTGGCCGGTGAAACGCATCCAGCACTGGATCACGTTGCTCCAGGCACGCGCGATCGAAAACCTCGCCTTCGTCATCGGTGTGAACCGCTGCGGCACCGACCCTCAGTTCACCTACACCGGCCGCAGCCTCGTCGTCGATCCCCACGGCGTCATCATCGCCGATGCTGGTGAGCAGGAACGCGTCATCTCCGCGCAGATCGACTCCAATGTTGTCCGACACTGGCGCTCCCAATTCCCCGCGCTCAAAGATGCCGGAATGGTCTGATTGGATGGCCGCAAAGAAACACAAAAAGGCCAGACCGGTTCTGAACCTGCTTTTTTGAATTCTTTACGTCTTTTTGCGGCCAATTCATCTCAAACTCGTCCGCATGTGCCCTGCTTCGAGGATTGCATCAAAGCGCCGCGCATCATCCTCACGCGCTCCGCTCACCAAAACGTGGCCGTACTCGCGCCAGTGCTCCATTTCCGCCGCCGCGTTCTGCATGCGCAGTTCAAACGCCGCCGCATCCTCCGTCGCACGACCGGAGAGACGGTCGCGCAATTCATCGAGGCTTGGCGGCATCACAAAGATGTCCAGTAGACAGCGCTTCACGAGTTCATCCGCGCACGCACGCACCTGCGCCGCGCCCTGCACATCGATGTCCATGATCACATCCACACCGCACTTCAGATTCTCATACACATAGCTCTTCAGCGTGCCGTAGAGACGGCCATGCACGCGCGCGTGTTCAAACAGCTCGCCGCGTGCCACCCGCGCCAGAAAATCCTCCTCGGTCAGGAAGAAGTAATCCCTTCCGTCCACCTCGCCGGGACGTGGAGGACGGGTCGTGCAGGAAACGGAGAACACCGCCTCGCCACGATCGCACACCTGGCGCGCCAGCGTCGTCTTGCCGGTGCCTGACGGTCCGGAAACGATGATCAACTGGCCCAGGTGGTGGTTTGAAATATCCATGTCCAGCGGTTAGGCCCGGATCAGGCATCTGCAAAGAAAAATTGATTCTTCGCGGGAGGGTGTTGATGAGGCGGGCCGATATGGAGGAAACAGCCATGATATTGGCCGGCAATCAACGAGCTGCGAGCTTTACAACTGCATGTCGCCTCGCGTGCTTTTCACCCGACCACATCCACCACGAGCTGTCGCATGGAGTAGAGCTTCTCGTTTTTCGCCAGACCGCCCATCAGTCGTGCGCCGGTTTTTCGGCTGGCGCCGAAACGATCCCGCGCATTGACAAAGACCTCGTTCACAAAGCCCCGGCTGCCCACCACCGCTCCATCAGTGAAGTAGCGCACGCGGCAGCGAAGGTAGGCCGTGGCGGGCAGACGACCACCTTTGGCGACGACTTTCCTCGCCTGCTCGCGGGTGAAACCCTTCTTTAGCGCTTTTCCATCTTTGCCAACGCCTCGCTCCTCTCCACGTCCGTAGAGCAGGGTGCGGTGTTTCTCAAGCGTGGCCTGATGTCGCTCGTTCTTGGTCATTCGGCGGCGTTCTTTCTGCCTCTGAGCCACCACCTCGGCATCCACGCCCGCATCCTCCACGCGTTCCAGTTCGCGCAGACCGTCCAGCGCCAGCACATCACCGCCCATCGCAGCACCGTAGCCGCTCCAGCGATACTCCGCCGGGTCTTCCACCATGCTGGCTCGGATGGGATTGAGATCAATGTAGGCCGCCATGGCACGCAGCGGCTCGCCAGCGGACTGCACCAGCACGCTGCGAAAGCGCTCCTCCCAGATCGTGCCCTTGCGCTTGTGTGTCTTGTTGAACCACTGCGTGAAGCGCTGTTTCAGCGTCTTCATAAACAGCGAGATGTCCCACATCCGCCGCAGATACCTCTCACGGATCTCCGTCTCCCAGGTGGCCGATTTGATCTTCGCCGCCTCGCCCAGAGACCACTCCAGCCGCAGTGCCTCCACATCCCCGAGCGTCGCCCGCACGGTCTTCACAAGTTCCGCATTGGAAGGCATCACGTCAGGCTTCTTCGGCACCCCCACCAGCAAATGAAAGTGGTTCGACATCACGCAATACGTCACCACCCGCACCCCGCAGAAGCGCTCATACAACCGCATGAACTTCACAAACTGTTCCTTCTCCGCATCACCAAACACAAACTCCCGATTCACCACCCGAGAGATGCAGTGGTAGTAAGCGGTGTCGGCATACGAATTGGCCGGGGCTTTGAGACGACGTTGACGCATGAACCGAGAAGTAGCTGGGATGAGCAAAATGGCAATACATTTCTTTATAAAGGGACAGACACTTTATATTCGTCGGGTCGCGCCACCGATGCGGAGTTCCTGCGCCGTGCCTTTCTCGATACCATCGGCGTTTTGCCGACGATGGATGAAGCGAAGGTCTTCCTCGCCGATAAAGCCGCCGACAAACGCGACCGACTCATCGACGCGTTGCTGAAGCGTCCCGAGTTCGTCGATTACTGGGCGCATCGCTGGAGCGATCTCTTCCTCGTGAATGGCGACAAACTCATGCCGCAGGCGATGTGGTCGTATTACAACTGGATACGCCGTCACGTCGCCGCGAACACGCCGTGGGACGCCATGGTGCGTGATCTGCTCACCGCCACCGGCAGCACGCTCGAACATGGCGGCGGCAACTTTTTCATCCTCAACGACGAGCCGACAAAGTGCGCCGAAACCGTCAGCGTGGCCTTCCTCGGCACCTCCATCGGCTGCGCGAAGTGCCACAACCACCCGATGGAAAAGTGGACCTACGATCAATACTACGCCTTCGCGAACCTCTTCGCCCGTGTGCGCACCAAAAACGGCACGCAGGCCGACGAGCGTGTGCTTTTCAGCGACACACAGGGCGATCTCGTCGCGCCACTCACCGGCAAACCGCAGCCGCCGCGCCCGCTCGATGCCTTGCAGCCCGTCTCGATGACCTCCACCGAGGATCGACGCATCACGCTCGCGAATTGGCTCACCAGCGCCGACAACAAACTCTTCCAACGAGCCATCGTGAACCGCGTGTGGGCGAACTTTTTCGGCTCTGGCCTCGTCGAAGCCGTCGATGACCTCCGCGTCACCAATCCCGCCAGCAACGAGCCGCTCTTCGCCGCCGCGTGCGAGCATCTTGTGCGGCAGAAATTCGACCTGAAGGCCCTCATGCGCACCATCCTGCAAAGCGAGACCTACCAGCGCAGCAGCATCACCCTTCCTGAAAACATCACCGACCTCCGCCACGGCTCCCACTACGTCCCGCGCCGCCTAAAAGCCGAAGTGCTGCTCGACACCGTCTCCCAAGTCACCGCCGCGCCCACCACCTTCAAAATTGACCGCCGCAACGCCAACAAAGGCACCGCCGACGCCTACCCCATGGGCTTCCGCGCCCTGCAACTGCCTGACAGCAACATCGCCAGCTACTTCCTCAAAAGCTTCGGCCGCGCCGACCGCGTCGCCACCTGCGAATGCGAGCGCACGAACGAACCCAGCATGGCCCAGGCCCTCCACATCGCCAATGGCGAGACCCTGAACCAAAAGCTCGCCCAAAAAGACAACCGCCTCGACGCCCTGCTCACCAGCAAGCAATCCGACGCCAAGATCATCGAAGAAGCCTACCTCCTCACCCTCACCCGCGCCCCCACCGACCGCGAACTCGAAAAAGCCACCACCGTCCTCGCCAGCGCCAAACCCGAAGACCGCCGCATCACGCTGGAAGATCTGTTTTGGAGCCTGATGAGCTCGAAGGAGTTTTTGTTTAATCACTGAGCAGTCAAGCAAGTGCCGACCGATTCAATCTATCTAAACTCGATACCAGTGTCATCATTGTGTCCGTCTATATCACAATCTACTTTTTGATCGGCGCCGCATTCACGGGTGGTGTTCACTTTCGGCGTTGGTGGCTGACTCGTAAGCACAAGTATCGGAAAAGCGTCCGGACAGACTTTTTATTGATTCCGCTGACAGCTTGGTTTTGGCCCATCCTCATATTCCTCAGCTTGAGAGATGGCTTGCCGAATTATAAGGACCATTCAGACACGCCGGAAGTTCAGGCGGTAGAGCGTAGATCACAAGACCGTAAAAATTTTGCCTCGTCAGCAAAATCTGTGGGCAGTTGGAGGTTCAGGGAGGGAGCCGAGGTTGTGGTAGAGCGCGGTCTGCAGCGCCTCGAAGGAGCGCAGGCCGTAGGCTCGGCGCTTGATGAGGTTGCACTTGAGGTTCAAGCCCTCCACCACGCCGCTTGAGTAGAGCTTTCTGGCCTTGAAGTAGTTGCCCAGCAGCTCCCGGTGGCTGCGCAGCATTCGCGCGACTTTGCGCATCGGCTCCAGGCGGCTTTTGAGTGCCCGGCTTGTCCAGGCATCCAGGAAGCTCATCGCCCAGCCGAGACTGCGGTAGCTCCAAAAGTGCTCAAAGCTCTCTTTGAGCATCCATGCCCGCGCCGTGGCTCCTTTGGCGCGGATGAGGGCGTTGAGCCGGGTGCGGGCCTTGCCGCGCACGCGCCGCCCGGCCCGCAGCAGGCTCCAGCGCATGTTTTTGAGTTTCGCTCTGGCGCTGCCTTTGGCCTTGCTGCCGCCCAGTCGGCTGACTTCGCTGCGGCGCACCGTGTCCACCGCGCCGTTGAGGTGGGCCACTATGTGGAAGCGGTCGAGGATGTTGAGCGCCTGCGGCAGCAGCGCGGCGATGACTTTCAAATAGGGCTTCCACATGTCGCTGCACACATATCTGACGCTCTGCATCGCCGCGCCCAGCTCGCGGATGCCCTGGCGCAGGCAGGCCTCCGTGCGCCGCTGGCCCACCCATAGCAGACGGCGGCGTCCCGCGTCGATCTGGTAGATGAGGGTGATGAAGTTGCTGCTCTTTTTGC
>JAEUHJ010000068.1 GCA_016795375.1 Verrucomicrobiaceae bacterium | reverse complement strand
GATGTAGGCGAGTTTCTGGCCCGCAGGCACCTCGCCGGCGCGGCGGTCGTCGCGCAGCTTCGCCTGCACCTCGCGCAGGCGGTCGCGGTAGTCGTCCACGATCTGCGCGGAGGGTATCCGGTCGTGCTCGATGCATTTGCCAGTCACGCCTTCCCCGGAGACGATGACCTCGGTGTTTTCATCGAGATACTGGCCGCCGACGGTGAGTTCGACGGAGGTGTTGATCTGGCCTCCGGCGGGATAGACGAAGCCGATGCGTGGCGCGGGCTGGGCCAGCAGTGTGCCGGCGGAGACGAGCGCCACACTGGCAAGCCAGCGGAGGCTGCGGAGCGTGGAGTGCGTTTTCATCGGGGGGGGTCAGATGAGTTCTTTGAGCAGCCCGGCCATCTTCACTTTTTCCTCCTGGCCAGGCACGACCATGGTCGGCGTGCCCTGCGGGTGCGGCAGCGGCGCGTCGGAGGGGATGCCGAGCTGGCCGTAAATGCTGCCGATGAGGTCGGCGGGATACACCGGGCGTTCGGCCACCTCCTCTCCTGTGGCGTTCGATTTGCCAAGCACCTGGCCGCCTTTGAAGCCGCCACCGGCGAGCAGGCAGGAGAAGCACGCGCCGAAGTGGTGACGGCCGCCGTTCCAGGGGGATTCGTTCGCCACTTTCGGCGTGCGGCCGAATTCACCCGTGCAGAAGACGATGGTGCTCTCCAGCATGCCTTTGTCATAAAGGTCCGTCAGCAGCGCGGCGAGGCCCTGGTCGAGCTCCGGCAGCTTGCGGTTCATGATCGGGAAATGCTGCTTGTGCGTGTCCCAGCCTTTGTAGTTGATGGTGATGTAGGGCACGCCTTTTTCAACGAGACGACGGGCCATGAGGCAGCTCTGGCCGAAGGTGTTGCGGCCATAGCGGTCGCGCGTCTCGTCCTTTTCCTGCGCGAGGTCAAAGAGCTTGCCGGAGTCGCCGAGGATGAGCTCGTAGGCCTGCACTTCGGACTCGACCATGGTTTTCAGCGTGGCATTGCCCGGCAGCGCCCCACCGAGAGTGTTGAGGCCGAGCATGAGTCTGCGGCGCTCTTTTTGATGCTCCTCGGTGATGTCCGGCGTGACGATGCCCTCGACGGCAAAGGGGTTGCGGGCGGGATCACCACCGGTGGCGAAGGGCTTGTAGCGCGGGCCGAGGAAGCCGGCCTCACTGAAGCGGCCCTGTGGTTCCGTGAGCACGACGTAGGGCGGGATGAGGCCCTTGTAGCCGGCGTCATAGCCTTTGAAGTAGCTCACCACGGCACCGAGTCCGGGAAACACATCACGCTCGGAGGAGCGGCCGGTCTGCACGAGGTAGGCGGCGGTTTCGTGGCCGTTGTTGCCATGCGTCATGCTGCGGATGAGCGAGTATTTGTCCGCGTTTTTCGCCAGTTGCGGGAGCAGCTGGCCGATGCGCATGCCGCTGACGTTCGTCTCGATGGGTGCATCCAACGCTCCGCTGTATTCACGACCCGCCTCGGGTTTCGGGTCAAAGGTGTCGATGTGGCAGGGGCCGCCCCAGAGCCAGATTTGGATCACGGACTTCGCCTTGCCTTCCGAGGCGAGGGCGGCGGCGCGCGGCGCGGCCTGGATGGAGAAGGGCTCCATGAGCAGCAGGCCGGCGGAGCCATAGACCGCGTGACGCAGAGCCTCACGGCGTGAAAACGGCGCGCCGCCGAGGGTGCGGGCGATACGGGCGACATCGCGTGCGGTGTCGCGTGAGGGCAGGGAGGATGCGGTCATGGTGGTGTGGTGGTGGTCAGTGGTTGAAAAGAAACTCCGGTCCGTTCACGAGCGCCCAGACCATGTCCGCAGCCAGCGAACTGCCGCCGCTGTAGCTGGCGGCGACGTGGGCCTTCAGCATGGCCAGCTCTCCGGCGGAGGGCGGGCGCGAGAGCACGGTGTGGTAGATTTTATCCGCCAGAGCCTCGACGCCCTCGCTGTTCGACGCGGCGGAGACCAGCGGGCACTGCTGGATTTTTTTGAGCACATGGCTGGAGTTCAGCATGTGCAGACGCTGGGAGGGGCTGGTGTCCCGGCTGCGCTCCAGCTCACGGCCGGTGTCACGCGGCGGACGGCCGAAGAGCTCCAAAAACGAGCTGGTGATGCTGCCATCTGCCAGCGCGATGCCGCGCACGTTTTCCGGGATGAACGTGAAGGGTTCCGGGATGGGGCTGCTGTATTCCTCGCGTGTCTGCGTGATCTGGTTCAGCGCGTCGATGAGCACCTCGGCCTCCAGACGGCGCAGCGGGTAATGCGCGAACTGCGCCACGGCCTGCGGCGTGTCCTGCACGGGGATGCTGGAGAGCTGGAAGACCTGCGAATTGAGGATGACGCGGAAGATATGCCGCATGTCACATTTCGACGCGGCGAATTCTTTTTCGAGAAAGGCCAGCAGCGCTGGATTCGCGGGCGGATTGTCCGGCTGGAAGTCATCGGGCTCATGCACGATGCCGCGGCCCATGAGCCAGCTCCAGATGCGGTTGGCCCAGCTTTTGCAAAAGGATGGATTGTCCGGACGCAGCAGCCAGTCGGTGAAAAGGACGCGCGGATCCTCCTGCCCGTTTTTGATCGCCGCCGGACGGCCGTCAGGATAGATGGCCTTTTTGGTGAAGCCCTCCTTGTCCGCCGTGGGATCGAAGTACACGATCTCCTCCTTCCACTCGGCGGTCTGCTTGTAGGCCACCTGCGCGAAGAAACCCGCCATCGCATCCAGCCTGGCCTTCGGCCATTTGTCCGCGCGCTCACCCATGAAAGTGAGCGCCACCGTCGTCGCGATGCCACGCGGGCTGCGGTCCTGCATGGCGCGGTAAAAATTCACCTCGCCATCGCGGAAGTTGCTGCCGTTGGCCACCAGGAGCTGGCGCGCGAAGACATGCAGCGGCTTGTTTTCCCGCACGCTGGTGTGGATGAAGCGGTGGTAGGCCTGCACCGCGTTCGGCCACAGCTTGATGGGAAACTCCGCCTTCACCCGCAGGAGATCGCCGAGCTTCATCGCCCAGAAATCCGTGAACTCCGGGCGCTGCATCAGGATCTCGATGAGCTGCGCCCGCTTGTCCGGCTGCTTCGCCACCACAAAGCCGCGCGCCTCCTGCTCCGTGGGCAGCGTGCCGATGACGGTGAGGAAAGCCCGACGCACAAACACCGCGTCAGAGCACACATTCGCCGGTTTGATGTCCAGCTCGCCCAAGCGGCCCAACACCAGCACATCCACCCGCTCATGTGGCTTGAGATTCTCGCCGGATTTCGCCACGGGCGGCCCCATCTCATAAATCCCCGTCTCCGCGCCCATCAAAACGGACGCGGACACCAGGATCGTCAGCATGAAGGCCCGCGCGTTCATAGATCACCCCCAGGAAAATGCCCTGGCTCGCGCACGCGGGAGAAGGCCACACCCTCGATCTCCACCAGCAGGTCCGGACGACACACATCCGCCACGGCGTAGATCGCCGGCAGCCGGCCGAGACGACGCTCACAGACCGCGCGCACCTTCTCATAATCCGTGGCGTGCTTCACATAGACGTGAATTTTCGCCAGGTCCCCCAGCGTGGCCCCGGCGTCCTTCCAGCCCAGCCGCGCGAAGTTCTCCCCCGAGATGAGCTGCTCGATGTTCGTGAGCGTCTGCTCCGTCTGCTGCGCCGCGTCGTCTTGATGGACCGTCTCCGCGTTCACGATGCTCGCCGTGCCCGAAATCCAGATGGTGACATCCTCCCCGGCCCGCACCGCCATCGCACGGGCGAATTTCGGACTCTTGATGGAATATTCCTTCGGGTAATCAAAGGCGGAGGTCTGGAGCGGGTTCTCCAATTGCAGCAGGAAGACATCCTTGCGCTCCGTTTGCAGCGCCATGCAGGCCGTGATGAGCCCGTGGCACAGCGTACCAATGCCCGTGCTGGCCGGATAAATCGCGTGACCATTGAGGCCCGTGATGATGGGCCGCTTGTCGAAAGGGATGTCCGCGAAAAAGTCCGTCCGCGCACGGTTCAGCTCGCGGTAGCGCTCCACGCCGTCCACCTCCTCCGTGATGCAACCCTGGTAGAGCCAGGTGCGCACCACATCCTCAAACGGCACACCGCCGCGATTCAACGCGCTCCGCAGATTTTGGAATCCATCCAAGGACTGGTCATACGCCGTACGGCCCTCCCGGTGCAGCGAGCCCCCGGAGGCATAAATCCAGCGCAGCCCGTCATACTCCACCGTCACGAGATGGTCGTCGTGGTAATTCACTTTCGCGTGCGTGGTGCCCACCGCCCATGCCTCGATGGCGATGCCGCGCCCCGCACACGGAGGCTGTACCACAAAAAGCGTCAGCGGCATCTTCTCCCCGTAGCACGCTTCAAAAAGTAGTTCCGCCACCGGCACATCCTCACGGCTGCGCAGGAACACCGTCTGCATCGTCACCTCCATCGGCTCCCCCTGCTGGCGGAGGATCGCGCGGAGGGTGGAGAGCGCCTCCCATGCCTCGTCTTTGAAATCACCACCGCACTGCGGCGTCACCATCATCGCCACGCGCCGCACTTTCCCGAATTTGACGACCGTGTGATGCTGCACCCCCATGAGGCACGGTGGCATGTCCGGCACTGTGGAACTCCCCTGGGCCGCATGTGAACAGCCACTCCCCGCGCACCCAGCGTCCAGCAGCCTCTTGTTTGGCGCCAGATGGTAGCAGATCGGAGTTTCAACAGACGCGGAGGTGGGGGAAGACATGGTGGCAGCTTCTTGATTTGAGATTGAGGAGCGCAACCCCTGCTCTGGAGACCAAACCAGTATTGCGCACGCAACTTCACAACGCGCGACCCCGTGGGCGTATGTTGGCCTCTTGTGCGCGGCGATTGTCCAGCCGCCGGGACAAGAAATGCACACCCGCCACTCCGGAGGGCGGCGCGCCTTGCCCCCGTGTCTCCGCCAGACCCTGCGGCCATTGCACAGCCGGAAGAGTGACGTGACTGCAATGCGCGTTGAGCTGAAACGTTCAAAGAACGCATGAGGCACTTTCCACTGACCCTCCTTCTGCCGCTTATCCTTCTGCATTCGTCGTTCGCGTCGGAGCGCCCGAACATCCTCGTCATTCTTGTCGATGACATGGGCTTCTCCGACATCGGCTGCTACGGTTCGGAAATTCCGACGCCCAATCTCGATGCGCTGGCGGAGGGCGGGGTGCGTTTCACGCAGTTTTACAACACGGCACGTTGCAGCACCACGCGCGCTTCTTTGATGACCGGACTGTATCCGCATCAGGCCGGCATGGGCTATCTCGACAGCTTGAAGCTGCCGGAGTCGAACGGCACTCATGCCAGGCTGCATGACCGCTGCGTGACGATGGCGGAGGTGCTCGGCGCGGCTGGCTACCACACCTCCATCGTCGGGAAATGGCACCTCGGGCAACAAAACGGCACGCCACCGTGGGAGCGTGGCTTTCAGCGCACGGCGACGACGCAGTTCGGCGAGCTCTATTTTCCGAAGGAGCGTGGCAAAGAGGGCAGCAAGTGGATTTACCTCGACGGTCGGAAGGTCGCGGCCGATTTACCGGAGGCCGGCAGCGGCGAATGGTACTCCACCTTCATGTTCACCGACCGGGCGCTGAAGTTCCTCGATGATGCGAAGGCGGGCGGGAAGCCCTTCTTCCAATACTTCGCGCATGGAGCGCCGCATTTCCCGCTGAAGGCACCGCAGGACGTCATCGCGAAGTATCGCGGCAAATACAAGATCGGCTGGGACAAGCTGCGCGAGGCGCGGCACAAGAAACAGATCGAACTCGGCATCGTCGATGCGAAATGGCCGCTCTCGCCGCGTCCGCCCGATGTGCCCGCGTGGGATTCACTCAGCGAGGAGGACAAAGACCGCTACGACCTGCTCATGGCCATCTACGCCGCCATGCTCGACTGCGTGGATCAAAGTGTCGGCCGCATGATCGCCGGACTGAAGGAGCGCGGCCTGTTCGAGAACACGCTGATCTTCTTCATGAGTGACAACGGCGGCAATGCCGAGGGCGGCCCGCGCGGCATCAGCCAGGGCTCCGATCCCGGCGGACCGGACAGCAACGTCTTTCTCGGCATGACCTGGGCCACGCTGAACAACACGCCCTTCCGCCGCTACAAGCACTTCACCCATGAAGGCGGCATCAGCAGCCCGCTCATCGCGCACTGGCCGGCGGGCATTCCAGCCGCGCGAAACGGCAAACTGGAGCACCAGCCCGCGCATCTCATCGACATCATGGCGACGGCCTGTGATGTGACCGGCGCGGTGTATCCAGCGGAGTTCAAAGGGCACAGGATTTTGCCCGCTGAAGGCCTCTCACTCATGCCTGCGATCCAAGGCGGGCCGCTGCATCGCGTGAAGCCCATTTTCTGGATGCACGAAGGCAACCGCGCCGCGCGCACCGGCCCGTGGAAGCTCGTGAAGAAGTTCAAAGGCCCGTGGGAGCTCTACAACATCGACGAAGACCGCACCGAGCAGCACGACATCATCACGAAATTTCCCGCCATGAGCCAGCACCTCATCCGCCAGTGGGAAGACTGGGCCGCGACAACCTTCGTCGATGAATGGATCGGCGGAGTCCGCAACGCCTGGGGCGAGGAGACCCGCCGCAACGGAGCCGCGAAGAAAAAAGCCGGGGGCAACTGATCACCGCCGGGACCAACCTTAATTCCGAAGTTTCCGACGGCGGAGCGAGCATTTTTCGCGACTCAAGGCTGTTTCCCGCCCGCCCACCTCGCCGCGTTGATGAGAATCTGCTGGTAAGGCTTCAAATCATGCGTGCGTGCGTCGTGACCGAGCGCGAAGCCGACGATCCTGGCTTTGGAATGCTTGGTGATCCATACGCTCGGGTGCGGTTTTTGATATTTGTCGCTGTTGCTCGTTTCGGCGAGTACTTCGATGGCATTCGTGCCTTCAGGAACGCCTTCGGCATTCATGTAATACAATTCGTCCTCGACGGTGAAACTCGCAGGCACACCGTCCATCACAGGATGATCGGGTTTGAGGGACTTCACATCGAAAGGATGAATCTTGTCGTGGCCGCGTGCACCACCGCCGACGATCTGCGCATTGAGCTCAGGCCAGCCGGCGTAGCCATACCACGTTCCTGGATGCAGCATGATGATGCCTTTGCCCGCGGCGACGAAATCCATGAGTGCTTTGCGATACGCGGCGGTGTCGAAGAATTTGCGGTTCACGCTGATGATGGCGACATCGGCGTTGGCGAGTTCGCTGGCGGCTTGATCGCGGTCTTCGGTGTAGTGGACGGTGAAACCGGCGGCTTTGAGCGTGGTGACATCGGTTTTGCCGAAGAACTCGGCGAAGTTGTGCGAGGAACCGCCGCCGATGACGAGGATGCGCGTTTTGCCGGCTTCCCATTGCACGGGCGCGGCGGGAACGAGCGGGCCGTCGCCCTTGCCGCCTTCTTTGGGGCCGGACGTAGAACGAACGTCCACGTTCGTTTTTCCGGCTGGCGGTGCCTTAGATGAACGAACTGGAAAGTTCGTTCTACGTTCAGGGCCTTTGCCTTCGACATCAGCGGTGATGGCGACGATGACGGGCGCGGTGCCGTTGCCTTCGGGGCTTTCGAGGATCAACGTCTTCGCGACGGCTTTCTTCGTGAGTTCGAGCGTGAGCAGGCGCATCTGCTGGCCGTCGGTGATGCCTTCGACTTCTTTCGAGCCGGGGACTTCCACGGGGCGGATGTAGTCGCTGAAATGGACGCCATTGATGAAGGTGAACTCGTCCTTCTCGCCATTTTCATAGACGACGGTGGCTTTGAGCGCGGGCTCCTCCGCACGATGCGCGGGCCAGCCCCAGCCGGAGATGCCGCTGAGCATCTGAATGCGCTTCGCGGCCACATTGACGGCCACTTCGACCTTCGCGGGGAAGGTCTGGCTGTAGGCTTTGGGCGGGCCGCCTTTGAACACGATCAAATTCGCACCGTTGGAGGCCTTCGCGGCGTCCTGGATGAAAAAGGGCACGTTTTCGATCTTCACGTTGCCGTATTTGGCGAGGCGCACCTGGCCTTGATTGGCCGCAGGCCCGGCGAAGACGCCGCCGCGGCTGTCGGCGGTGAAAGCGTCGGCGAGGTGGAGGATGCGGAACTGCTTCATCGCATCGCCACAGATGTAGGCGAGGATGTCGCGCAGCGGCTCGGGGCCGAGCGCGTCGAGACCTTCCGGCATGAGGCTGCGCTTGGTGTTTTCGCGTTTTTCGATGTCGTTTTTCGCGATCTCGCGCACGCCGACCTGCGTGGCGAGCGTGACGGAGGCGGTGTTTTCCGCCGTGATGACGCCGACGAGCACCTCGCCCTTCTTCGTGGTGATGTTGAAGGCCCAGAAGCTGGGATCGACCTCGCGATTCGGATCGACGATGTGCGTGAGCAGCTCCGCCG
>JAEUHJ010000216.1 GCA_016795375.1 Verrucomicrobiaceae bacterium | reverse complement strand
TGTTTTCCGCCGTGATGACGCCGACGAGCACCTCGCCCTTCTTCGTGGTGATGTTGAAGGCCCAGAAGCTGGGATCGACCTCGCGATTCGGATCGACGATGTGCGTGAGCAGCTCCGCCGGGCCATGTGCGCCCATGCCGGTGAGTTCAGGGCCGACGGCCATGCCCTGGCCGTCGAGCTTGTGGCAGATGGCGCAGGCCGCGGTGAAGATCATTTTGCCATTCGCGGCATTCCCCGGCTTTTCGACCTCCGGTGCCAGTTTGGCGATGATGGCGTCCTTCGCGGCATTGTTGACCTTGAAGAGATCGTTCGCGCGTTTCGCGATCTGCTTGTTCGGATGCGAGCGAAGGCGTGCGACATCGCCGGGGGCAAAAAGCTCGCGTTTGATGCTTTCGGCCTTCACGGCATCGAGAAGCGCGCTGGTGGCCTCGGGGCGCTTCACGAGCTGATCGAACAACTCCGAGCGAAGCTCATTCGGGGCCGTTTCATACGCTTTCACAAGCGTGAGGGCGATTTCGCCTCCACTGAGTTCGCCGAGTTGCTGAATGATCTGACGTTTGCCGTTCACATCACCATCAGGATCATTCAAAGCCACTGAAACCGCCGAGATGGCTTGAGGATCGATCTCCAAAGCAGGTATCAGCTGCTTGGCCAGCGACTGCCGGGTGCCATGCGAAACGGATGTGTCCTTCACCTGAGCCACGATGGACGAGATGCGTTGCTTCACCATCTGACCCAGAGGGCCGTTTTTGTCCCACTTGCCAATGAGTGGCAAAACAGCGCCAGCCACATCTGCGCTGGAACCGGTGAGCAACTTCTTCAAAGCCTCTGTGAGTGCTGGAGACATCGCGGGCGCGTCACTCAGATTTGTAGCGATGCCGCGGAGAATGGTGTTTTTGATGGCGTCAGCCTTCGCATCGGCGTTGGCGCAGGCGGTGATGAGTTTTTCGGCGTTGGCAGGCAACGCGGCGGGAAGAAGGGCGCTGACGAAGCCGGCGAGTGCTTCGGAGGACGAGGCAGAGAGCGCGGCGGCGATGACTTCAGCAGGTTTGTCGGCTGCGGCGGCGATCAAAGCGCTGCGGGTCCAGTCGTCCTGCGCGGCGGCGTAGTCTTGGAGGAGTTTCTCGGGATTCGAGGCTTGTTGAGCGGCTTCGTAGGCCTGCAAGGCGAGACTGCCTTGCTTGCCTTTGGCCTCTGGCTTGTGGCGATAGACGGTGGCGGCGGGAGCCTTCGCCTGCTTGTGATTCACCTTCCAGATGCGGCCGTAGTAGTGGTCGCGGTCGGGGCGGACGGCGGCATTGGCGGGGCCGTGGGTGGGGCCGCGGGTGTCGTTGTGGATGACGGCCTGATTGCAGAAATCGACGACATACAAAGCGCCATCCGGGCCGGTGCGGACCTCGATGGGGCGGAACCAAAGGTTTTTGCTGCGGATGAACTCGGTCTGCTCGCGACCCGGCTCTTTCGCGGTCTTGTAGCTGACGCCATCGGGCGTGACGAAGCGATGGCTGACGATGTTCAGCGTCGGTTCGGTGGTGAAGTAGCTGTAGTGCCACTTTTGCGGCCACGCGCCGCCTTCATAGATGGCGCAACCTGCGGCGGCGGTGTAGCTGCCGACGTAGTCGATCTGCACATAGGCCTGCTGCTCCCAGTGCATGGCCGGGTAGGTGGTCTCGCGCTCGACATTGCCCTTCCACGAGGTGACGCCGGGCAGCTTGCCCTTCGCCAGCACATACTCCGGCAGCACGGTGTGCAGCAGCACGATGCCGCTGGTGGGCTGCGTCCAGAAAACCTGGCCGTCGGTGGTGATGTCGAGGCCCCACGTGTTGCCGCCTTTCGATGAATACTGCTCGAAGGCGCTGCCGTCCGGCTTGAAGCGCACGACGCCCGAGCCGATGGGGCCGAAGTGCTTGCTGCCATCGCCGGAGGTCACGTCGTCGCTGCTGGAGTAGCCGTGCGTGGCATAGACCCAGCCGTCGAGGCCCCAGCGCATGTTGTTGATGACGGCGTGCGTGTCACGCGTGCCGAGATTGGTGTAGAGCTTCGTGCGCTTGTCCGCCTTGTCGTCGCCGTTGGTGTCTTCAAAGAACCACACGTCCGGCGCGGCGCAGACGAGGATGCCGTTTTTGTAAAACACGCTGCTGGTGGCGAGCTCGATCTCATCCGCGAACACCGTTTTCTTATCCATGATGCCGTCGCCGTTCGTGTCGGAGAGAATGGAGACGCGGTCCTGCGGTTTGCGGTCGTAGGCGCCGGGCTTGAAAGCGCCGCTGTCCTTCCACGCGTCCACATTCGACTGACGCAGGCCGTTCGGATACTCCGGCGTCTCAGTGACCCACAGGCGGCCTTTTTCATCCCAGTCGATGTTCATCGGCTTGTTGATGAGCGGCTCGGCGGCGACGAGCGAGAGATGGAACTCGGGATGCACTTCGAGCGCCTTCGGAAGCTCCTGCGGGCTGAGACAGCCGCCCTCGACGTAGCGTAGTGCATCGCCCAGCTCGGCCGGTTTGCACAGCTCGTCGATGTTCTCTCGTTTTCCGGCCCAGGCGATGCCGCGCAGGATCATCGTGCGCACGCCGTTGTGGCTGAAGTTTTTATACCAGTGACCGGGGATGCAGGTGAAGGCGCGATACTTGTCCTTCTCATAGGTCCATACCTGCGGCTGGATGTCGTAGATGTTCACGCCCTTGTGCTTTGCCACCGCCTCGGCAGCGCGGGCCTGGGCTTCTTTGTTGCCGCCTTTGACCTGCGGCGTGTTCGGCGTGTAGGCTGCGGCGAGGATTTTGGCCTCGGGCAGCAAGTCCATGTCGTAGTAGATCTCGTCGTCGATGTCGAAGTTGCTGATGTCCTTCGTGATCGCGTTGTCGTGATCGGTGAAGTAGAGGCTCATCGGGGCCTCCAGCCACTTCGTCCGCCCGAAGTGCCATGAGCCGCCGATGATGCCCTTGAACCAGTCGTGATCCTTCGACACCGCACCCGCGTGGATCGTCACGATGCCGCCGCCACGCGCGAGGAACTCCATCAAATTCTTCCGCTCCTGCCCGATCTGGATGTTTCCGGCCTCCTGCGCGTGCAGGATGAGCACGTCCGTGTGGTCGAGCTGCTCCTTCGTCGGGAATTCGAGGCTGCCCTCGCACTTCGCGCCGCGTTCATTGAGCATGGGCATCCAGTCCTTGAGGAACTGCACATGCTCATGCGCACCAGGGGGATGGGTCTTCTTGCCGGCGCGGATGAAGACGCGCAAGGGGCCTTCAGCCAATGACGAATGAGCAAGAACGAATGACGAAGCCAGCAGGCAGAAGAGGGAGCGTTTCATGACGGGCGGAGGTTATGCGAAACCAACGCCGGCTGTGAAGCCCGTTTTCGCACGGCGCACTATCAGAAATGCACACGAAGGCCGCAGCTACTTGTTCTTCCTCCCCTTTCCGGCCTTTTTTTGCACCAGCGGCCAGTCGGGATGCTCCGTTCGGGAGGATTGCATGATCTCCCCGGCTTTGGCGGCGAGATCGGGCTTTTCCGCGGCGAGATCGCGGGACTCTCCGGGATCAGTCTTGAGGTCGTAAAGCTCGATCTGGCTCTCGGGGCCGTTGCGGACAGCTTTCCAGTCACCAAAGCGCACAGCCTGGAGCGAGGCGGCCTCGTGCAGCTCCCAGTAAAAGTGATCGCGTTTTGGCGCGGGGCCACCCTTGAGGAAGGAGACCAGCGAAAATCCGTCAGGGTGGCATCCGGCAGGAATTTCCGCCCCGGCCAGCTCGGCGGCCGTGGGCAGGAAATCCCAGAAGGCCCACGCTTCATCCGTCACACGGCCCGCAGGCACCTGCCCCGGCCAGCGGGCCAGGGCGGCCTGGCGCAGCGCGCCTTCGTAAAGGCCGCGTTTGAAACCCCGCAGGCCGTTCCCGGCTTGATCGAAAAGTTTTCCGACCTCCGACTTCGGATCGAACGACGAACCGTTGTCCCCGGCGAGCATGACGAGGGTGTTTTCGTCGATCTGGAGTTCTTTGAGCAGCGCGAGCAGGCGGCCGACATCGCTGTCGAGCCGTGTGACCATGGCGGCGTAGTTTTTCTGCGTTTCAGTCCACGGCTTGTCCTTATAGACACCCTGGTCGTCGATCTCGAAGGCTCCGTGCGGCAGCGTGGTCGCGTAGTAGAGAAAGAACGGCCGGTCCTTGTTCGCGCGCAAGAACTTCAGCGTCTCGCCGGCGATGAGGTTCTGCGCATACGTTTCGCCGATGCCTTTGCCAGTGTTGCCCGGCAGGTCGAAGCGCTGATCGTCATTGTAGAGATAGGCGGGGAAGTAGCTGTGCGCGTGACGCTGGCAGTTGTAGCCGAAAAAATGGTCAAAGCCAAGCTTCAGCGGGCTTCCTGTCGTGTCGAACATGCCCATGCCCCATTTCCCGCAGCAGGCAGTGGCGTAACCGGCATCCTGCAAAACTTTCGCGACGGTGATCGTGCCCACGGGCAGCGGCTTCTGGCCTTCGGGCAGCACCTCGCGGTTCGCGCGGATCGGGCAGTGCCCGGTGTGCAAACCGGTCATCAACACCGATCGCGACGGCGCGCAGACACTCGTGCCACAATAAGCCTGGAGGTAGCGCGTGCCTTCCAGCGCCATGCGGTCGAGGTTCGGCGTCTGGATGAGCTTCTGGCCGTAACAACCCAGATCACCCTGCGCGAGATCATCACTGAGGATGAAGATGATGTTGGGCCGCGCTGAAGCCGCGGCCGCGAGGCAAAGGAAGGCAAGAACGCGAATCATGGCCGATGGAAACGGCGCGCGGGCGTTTTTCTTGACCTGAACTGGCGCGGCTCCGGCTACTTGATCTTCACGCGGGCGTAGTAAATCGCGGCCTTGCCCTCATGGCTTGAGTAATAAGTCACATGCAGCAGATCGTCATGCCAGTAGAGTCCGGGATAGCTGCAATCGCCACCGCTGGGCAGTTCAAGGATGGGCGCGAGGCTGTTCGGGGTCATTGCGAACAACACCATGTGCGGGCCGGGCGTGGCACCGAAACCGCGCGAGCCGGCGATGATTTTTCCATCCGGCAGCTCGATGAAATTCGGCCCGCCGAGCGGCAGACCCGCTGTCGCCCAGGTCCACTCACGATAGGGAGCCTGTGCCGTGCCGATGACACCTTTGCGATCCCCGCCCTGCCTGCTGACGAGGGCGAGCGCGGCGCCGTTTTTGAGGAAGCGCAACGTCGTCTCCCCCGGCTGCCCCGGCACGTTCATGATGGAGGAGAGCTGCCAGACGGAGCCGTCCGTGCTGGCGTAGGTTTTCAGCGACCACTCCTTCTCCGGCGCGGGGCCGCCAGAGTTCGGATGGATGTTGAAACTGACACCGTAGAAGCGCTTGTCCGCCGGGTTGATCGCCGTGCGCCAGAGCCAGTCGCCCTTGGTCAGCAGTTTCTGCATCGGCGTCCATACCTTGCCGTCCATCGTCGTCGCGTAGCGTGGCTGGCGTCCCTGTGCGGCGGACTGGCCGCCGCAGAGCAGGTAGAGGCGCTTTTCATCCGGCGTGACAATGAGCTTCGGGTCGCGCAGGTCGGTGCCGGCCTCGGCGATGGCACCCTGCTCGATCCAGGTCTTTCCGCTGGCGGAAAGCAGGATGCGGATCACGCCTTCACCGGTGGTGGCTGAGTCTCCTTCACGGAAGCAAAGGTAAAACAGGTTCTGGAACCGGGTGATGTCGGTGAAGCCGTTGTGCGCGGCCTTGTCCCAGATTTTTTCCACGGAGACGAGTTCGGCAGCCGGAGCCTGCGCATGGAGCAGGCCGGCGGCGGGCAGCAGGGAACCGAGGAGGACAAGCAGGGGGCGTGTGTTCATGGCCGGAAGTGTGGCCGCCAGCGGCGGATTCGACCCGAGGTGTAACGCATCCGACGTGAAACGCGAAGGTCAAATCTCCGCGATGAAAAAAATCGAGGTCACACCAGGTCCGCCCGCGTGAATGCGGCGGCGACGGGGTAGCCGGCGCTTTCGATGGCCTCGCGGCCGCCTTCGTCGCGATCGACCAGGATGAGGGCGAAGGCGACCTTGCCGCCTTCCTGCTCGATGGCCTCGATGGCCTTCAAGGTGGAGCCGCCGGTGGTGATGACGTCATCGACGACGACGACGGGCTTTCCGGTGATGAAGTTGCCTTCGATGCGTTTGCCGCGGCCATGTCCTTTCGGCTCCTTGCGCACGACAAAAGCCTGCACAGGCGGATTGTCGCCCGCCATGCTGGAACTCATCGCCACGGCGAGCGTGATCGGATCCGCTCCCATCGTCAGCCCGCCGAGCGAGCCGATGCTGAGTCCGCGTTTTGCCTCTTCTTTGCGAAGCAAATCGTGCAGCACGCGTCCCACGAGCACCGCGCCGCGTGCGTCGAGCGTGGTGACGCGGCAATCGACGTAGAGATCGCTTTCTTTGCCGGAGGCGAGGGTGAATCTGCCCGTCTTCACGGATTTTGACTTCAATATCTGGCGGAGTTCTTCGCGGTCTTGCTGGAGGGACATGGGATGGGAGATGCGGGATGGGGGGATCAGGCGGCTTCGGATGATGTTTCGGAGTGGTTTTCAGCGGCTGCTTCAGAGATGGCGATGCTTCCCTCCTCAGACGGTGATTCAGCGGCGGGAATGACGCCATCGACGGTCAGTGTGACGCCGGCGGCCTTCGCGGCTTCGACGGCAGGACCGCCGAAGGCGAGGATGGTGGCGACCTCCTCCTGGATTTGTGCGACCTCGTCGAGTTTCAGCTCGGGATCGCGGACGATGAAGATTTCCCCGGTCTTCTTGTTCTCGTAAAAGAGCATCTTCGCGCCATCGACCTCTTTCTCGGCAGTCTGCGCGATCTGGCGTTTCCGTTCGAGCATGAGGGCGAGGATGTAGCGGGCGTTCTCGGTCATGGGGTCGCCTTCCTCAATGAAACGCTGGAGCAGCTCCTGCGCGCTCTCCTTGGGCGCGATCTCGGGCCTGGCCTCGACGATGACTTTCTGGTAGATGGTTTTCCAGGAGGCGACGGGCTTGCGCTCCGCGATCTCCTGCTGCCATGCCTCGTTGCAGATGTCGCGGCGGACGTAGCCGTTTTCCTGCGGGTCGAAGTAGATGGCGGTGTGAAAGCTCTCGCCATCCTCAAAAAGGCGGGCGGTGAGGGCGCATTCGTGGGCGCGGCTGCGGATGGACCAGTTTTGCTGCATCAAGTTTCTCTATGAGTCTGCCGGCTCAGGTTTCAAGCCTCAAGTGGCGGGGGCGCCAGCGGCGCGGTTGCGCGGGCGCATGATCGTGGGACGCGCCTGCTTGAGCAGGGACTTGAGGGAGGGGAGGTCGCGGTTCTGCGAGCGGAAGTGAAAGAGCACCCAGCCCAGCGAGCCGAAGATCAGGTGCGGCATCCAGACGGTGAGCCAGGGCGGCAGGTGACCGCCTTTGCCGAGGTTCAGGAAGAGATTGTTCACGAACATGAAGATGAAGAAGATGAACACGCTGGCGGCGATGCCGCCGACCGAACCGCGGCGTGAATACGCCACGCCCAGCGGCGCGGCGACGAGCACGAGCGCGAATGCCTGCCAGGGCAGCGCAAAGCGGTGCCAGAAGTGCGTGCGGAAGGGCGCGAGCTTGTCATCCGCCGCCTTGGGGTAGGCGTGGAGGTAGGAGATGATCTCCGGCACGCTCATGAAGTCGGCGCGCAGGGCGTAGCTGACGATGCCCCACGGCGTCTCCTCGATGCCGGGTTCCTCGATCACATGCTGGCCGTCTTTGCGGGCGGGGAAGCGACGTATCTCACGCACGCTGCCGTCCTGGTAGATCAGCTCGCTGCCGTCAAAAAAGCGCCAGCCGTCCCCGGGTGCCCATGCGGCGGCGGGGGCGATGATGGTGCGGGAGGGAGAGCCGTCGGCGTTTTCCTCGCGCACCTGCACACCGCGCATGCGTTCGCGTCCGTTGCTCAGGGAGAAGGGGAAGGAGGCCGCGAACCAGGTGCGGCGCGTCTGTTCGTTGCGAAACATGATGGAAGAGGCCATGATGGAACCCGCCCCTCTTTCCTCGAAGGCGCGGACGACGGCCTTGCGGTTGCCCTCGGCGCGCGGCGCCCAGTAGTAGTTCGCCGCGAGGCTCAGCAAAACGGCATAGCCGGTGCAGAGGAAGACCGGGCGCAGCACCTGCGCCAGGCTGCGCCCCACGCCGAGCATTGAAATCAGCTCGTTGGCCCGCGACATGCGGGTCAGTGCGTACAAGACCGCCAGCAGCAGCGCCACCGGCATGACCGTGACGTAAATGTAGGGCAGCAGGCCGAGATAGAAACCGAGCACGTCTCCAAAGCTGGATTTCGCCAGTTGGAAGTCCTTCAGGTTGTCCAGCAGATCCATGATGATCCACAGCGAGCAGAACGAGACGAAGCAAAACACCAGCGGATGCAGGAAAGTGCGCAGTGTGTAGCGCTCCAGGATGGTGGTCTTGCGATAGTATTGCAGCGCGAAAGGCACTGAGCCCAGCGCCAGCGCGATGCACACCAGCTTGAATGCGAAGGCCACCGGCGCCGGCGGCTCTCCCATCTCCGTCATGTGTGAATGCGCGATGTAGTCCACCAGCTCGCTGGCGATGGCCCACACGGCCACGGAACCCGAGGCGATGCTCACCGGCGGCATGAGGCGTGTGAGATTCCCCCACCGCCGCCAGATGACGATGAGCAGCAGCGGCACACCGATGGAAACCCACAGGTTCAGGTAAGGCAGGATGCTCGAAAGCATGAGAACGCTCCGCGGCAGGGCGATCCGGGCCTGACTGGCCTGGTGGATCGCCGCGCCCGCCACGTCATCAGGGTGCGTCCGATGCCAGCCGAGCGCGATGGCCAGCACGATCAGCACAATGGCAAAGGCAAACAAGCTGCGCCCCACATAGGGGAGTTCACGCGCCTTTTGCCAGGCCTGGATCAATTGTTGCAGCCGCTGCTTCATGCCGGGGGGAGCGGCGAGAATCGGCCAGAGCACCAGAGGCGTCAAGGCTGCACGGTCCGGAGGCCGAAATGAGGCGCGAAGGCAGCTCAACCATGCCCGGCGTCGCCTCCCGCTGATGCCAGACATGAAGGCGGGTTTGGCCGGCTGACTTTTCTGACTGCGTCAGGAAAATGCGGCGATGAAAGGTCTTCGTGACCCTGGAGAGGCTCCCTTTCTCTTCCGGGCTGATTTCCACTTCGTTTCCAGCGCCCTCACACCCCAGGCAAAGGGGGGTGGAACAGGGCCGCCTTCAACAACCGCGCCAGACACGCGCCCGCGGCTTTGCCGACTTCGACGACTTCAGCGTGGTGCAGCGTCTGCGGTTTCAATCCGGCGGCCCAGTTGGTGAGCATCGAGATGCCGGCCACTTCCATGTCGAGCGCGCGGGCTTGAATCGCTTCTGGCACGGTGGACATGCCGACCGCATCCGCGCCGATCGTGCGCAGCATGCGGATCTCGGCGGGCGTTTCATACTGCGGGCCCAGCAGCGCGGCATACACACCGCTGTGCAGCTTCAAGCCGATCGTCTGCGCCGCCGCGTGCAGTTTTTCCCGCCACGCGGCCGAATACACCTCGCTCATGTCATGGAAATGCGCGCCGCCGAGCAGCGGCGTGACGCCTTGCAGGTTGATGTGATCGGCGATGAGCATCAAACCGCCGATGTGGAAACTCTCGTGGATCGCACCCGCCGCATTCGTGAGCACGACGCGCTTCACGCCGATGCTGTGCATGAAACGGACGCCCGCGGTGACCTCGTGAGCCGTGAGTCCTTCATACAAATGCCTGCGGCCCTGCGCGATGAGGATGGGCTTGCCGTTGTGCCGCGCCAAAACGAAACGCCCCGCATGTCCCAGCACGGTGGAGGCGCTCAGGCCGGGCACGTCGGCATACAAGACTTCATATTCGATGCCAAACGCCTCCGCCACGGCCCCGAGACCGGAGCCGAGCACGATGGCGGTTTCTGGGCGTGCATCTTGAAGATCTGTGAGCGACATGGCGTGAGCAAAGTGGTCCGCACAGTCCCCTGTGCGGCAGAACGAACGTCTCCTGACGCCCAAACCCGCACAGAGGACTGTGCGGATCACTATCTGGCTGCAACGCGTTGCTTCAACTGCTGATACAGCTCCTCCACACGCGGCATCGCGATGCCCGCTGCCGCCGCGTGGCGCACCGGCTCGCCCCAGATTGCCTCGATCTCGACCTCGCTACCCGCGAGGAAATCGATGAGGCTGCTCGGCTTGTAGGCGGACATCGTGCGCGTGCGTTCGATCATCGTGTCGATCAAACTGAGCGGCACTTCATAACCGAGCTTCACCGCAGTTTCGATGATCTCGCGCATCAACTCGCGTACGCGTTGTTCCAACGCTGGATCGGCGAGAATCGCCGTCGTGTCGATGCCGCCTGCGGCGATGGAGAGGCCGTTGAAAGGAATGTTCCAGACCAGTTTCTTCCAACGTGCCTTGATCAGGCTCGGTTCGACGACGCAATCAATCCCGCAACGCTGGAACTCCTCCGCCAAATTCTCCGTGCGTGCCTGCGGCGCGCCGCCGTGCTCGCCCAACGCGATCCGGCCCTGCGCGATGTGATGAATCACGCCGGACGCGACGCGGTTGATGCACACGAAGCACAGTCCGCCCAGCACACGCTGCGATCCAAAATGCCGCGCGAGGAAATCATCACAGCCGAGGCCGTTTTGCAGTGTGAGCAGCATCGTGTCCGCCTTCAGCAACGGAAGGCAGAAAAGCGAAAGCAGGGGGCGGCAATTCATGGGAAAGTCGCATTATACGCGCAAAACCGGACCATGCCGCGATTCAATCGCGTTTCCTGGTGATGCCTGCGGCGGGTCACTGCGGCACCGGCCATGTGTCGGCCAGCATGTCCTGCAGCCCGCGTTTCCGCATGCAGAGCGAGGCGATGGCGAGACCGCCGACCAGCAATCCCAGCGTGGCAAATGGCGCGGCCGAGGTGCGGTCGGTGATCGGCATGAACTTCACCAGCAGCACGCTGAAAAGCACCGGCGACCATGCGATGAGGC
>JAEUHJ010000228.1 GCA_016795375.1 Verrucomicrobiaceae bacterium | reverse complement strand
ATCAAATCCACATCCTATGCCGGCAACGTGCGCGCCCTCGCCCTCGCGCATACGAAAGGAGCGGGCGAGGCCATCTTCGCCAACACGCGTGACGAGCTCTGCGAAGGCACCGGCACGAACATCTTTGTCGTTGTCGGCGGTCGCGTGCAGACACCACCGCTGTCCTCCGGCTGCCTTGCGGGCGTCACGCGCGCGCTCACCATCGAGGCTTGTCAGGCTTCGGGCATTCCTGTCGAAGAAACCGCCCTGCCTGTCTCGATTCTGCAAACCTGCGACGAGGCTTTTCTCACCTCCAGCACCCGCGACGTGCATCCGCTCGCTCGCATCGATCAGCGCGACATGCCCGGTGTCTCCGGTTCCATCACACGGAAAGTCGCGCAGGCGTTCCGGGATTACGTCGCGGGGCGGGATGATCCATAAACCTCGCCCAGCTCCCGCAGCAGTTTCTCGAGCCGTGTGTAGTAAGTAGCGTCGTCGAGCTTCGTGCGCTCATCTCGCAGCTTCTTCAAATCACGCTCCAGCGCGTCGCGTTTGGTGCGCTGGGCGTCGGTGAGCTTCTTTTCCTCGTCGCTGAGCACGAGGACGAGTTGAGCGGCGCGCTCGCCATCCAGTTTCGCCTCCGCAGGCGGTGATTCGAGCATTTCGCGCCGTGTGGCGGTGCCATCGCCGTTGTCTTCGACCAATGCGTGCTCGGTGGCCAGGCGGCCTTCGTTCTCGTAAAACGTCGCCACAGCCTTGCTGGCGTGGCGGAAGGCTTCGAGGAGTGAAACCTGCTTGTCCTGATCGAGATCGGCTTCGCTCAGGCCACCGATGGCCTCGGCAAAATGCTCGCCAAAACGCGCATAGAACACTTCATCCGGGCTTTTGGTCGCCGTGATGATGACACGGCCTTTTCCGGCCAGCGGGCGCACAAACCCGCCGCTCGACGACGCGCAGTGAATGATGGCGATTTCTTGTTTCAGCGGCGAAAGCCAGCCCGCGAGCTGTTTCGCGTCGAAATCCGGCCCTTCGGCGTTGAACTTGGCCTCACGGCCATCAAAGGTGCCGTGACCGATCAGCACGAGCCACAGCGGGCGCTCTGCTTTTGCTGTTGCGATCCGTTTTTCGAGCTTCGCGGCCGATTCCTCTCCCGAGATGATCTCGACGGGAACATCCCCCTTCGTGCACGCCGCCTTCCATGTCTCCACCTGCGCCGTGAACTTCTTCCCATACTCCGCATCGCCATCCGCGCCGCGCACGATGATGACGTCGAGGTTCCGCGCTTGAAGGGAACAGGTGAGCACAATGAAAAGCCAGAGTCTCACGCCATGCCTCCTTTCCTTCGCAGTGCCCACTCGCCGAGCAGGAGCAGCAGAATCGCGGCGAAAATCCACGGCGTGTGCCACAGCGGTGTCGCCAGCGTCACTTCGACGGGCACGCGGATGTTTTTGAGCATCCCGGGCAGCTTCTCGATGTCTTCGAGCGGGATCATCTGGCCGCCGGTCTCAGCCGCGAGGCGTTTCATCAAGTCGCGATTCGGCTCCAGTTTCGCGAATTCCACCGCCAGCGGGTCATGCGTCCATCCCACGGCCTTCGTGCCCAGTGGCGTGCGTTTTTCAGCGTCCTCGACGCTCGTGGCGGCGCGGTAGTTGCCGGACTTGCTGGCGAAAAACTCCGCTTCAAACAAATCAGCCTCCTTCAGGCTCGGTTCGGCGAAAAGCTGCGACTTCGTGCCGTCCGGCTGCGTGACTTCGATCTTCACGATGGCGTCGCTGTTCGCCTTGAAGGCGCGGTCACGCACGCGCACGGCCAGTTTCACGCGCTCGCGGTCGGCTGTGTCAGTCTCGGCGGCAAATGTGATCGCATCGGCCACATCGACGACGAGCCAGCGCATGAGCTGGCGCCACAGGCGGTCCATGTCCTTGTGCGATTCCTCATCATGCATCCCCCAGCGCCACAGATCGCCGATGAGCACGCCGCCGACACGTCCTTCGCCGAATCGCTGCACCGCGATGGCCGGATAGCTGTTCTGCGCGTCGGAAACCGTCGCCAGGATGCTCGCGCCGGGTTTGATTGAGAAAGCGGGATTGACCGACTAAAAGCCCGCCATCGTGGCGAGGCGTTGCTCATCTTCCGCTCGATCCGCGCGCAGGCGCATCCACGATTCCAGCCAGCCTTCGCGTGTGAGATTGAAGCGCGCGTCACTGATGGCCGGGCCGGTGGCGGCTTGATCGAGATACACCGGCAACATGCGGCCGACGGGCGTGTTGTCATAGCCGCCGCTGCGATAGCATTCCTGCCCGCCGAGCATGAGCAGCGCGCCGCCGCGCTCGCTGACAAAGCGCTCGATGAGGTTCATCTGCTCCTGCGTGAAAAACGCCGCCTCGATGTCGTCGAGGATGATGGCGCGGAATTCGGCGAACAAGTCCTCCGCAGCCTTTGGGAAGCCGTCGCTGAGCTCTTTCGCATCCTTTGTGCCGAGGCGGATGATCACCGGCTGGTCGTAGCGCTGCGCCTCCTCGCCTTCCTTCGCGCCAAAGCCGCGAAACAACGGATTCACGCTCTCGCCGGCACGTCCGCGCCATTCGAACTTCGGCTCCCGCTTCGCGATGCGCACCAGCGCGGGCATCTGGATGTCATCATCGCCCGCGATGGCGCGGCGCAGGAATTTATATTCCCAGTTCGGCCTGCCGGTGACGTAGAGCACGCGATACGGCCCCGCGCCGCGATCTGCGGCGAGCAGGCGCGTGTTGTTCGCCAGCGTGGCCTCCTTCACCCTCTCGCCCTTGAGTTCGAGCTGGTAAAAGGACACACCGGGTTTTGCCACCGGCATGCGCAGACGCACGGTTTGCGCCGCGCTGCCACTGAGCGTCACTTTTTCCGTCGCCACGACTTTTTTGTCCTCGCCGAGCACTTGCAGCATCGCCTTGCCACTGCCAGCCACACGCGCGGTGATCGTCACCGGTGCGTCTTCAAACGGACTCGTGGCCACGGTGGCCTCCTCGATGCCCAGGTCAGGCTGCGGCGCTTTTTCGCCCGCCAGCACGGTGAAGACGGGCGCGCCCTTCGCCTCCGTCTTCCATGCGGAGGCATCGGTGGCATTGCCATCGCTCACCACGACCACAGCGGCCAGGTTCGTGCCACCGGAACGCAGTGTCATGAGCGTGCGGCAGAAATCGGAGCGCGTGCCGTCGAACTTCAATCCGCGAAAGTGCGGCACGCTGACGGTTTGCGCGCCGCTGGTCATCAAACGCAGCCGGAAATCCTCGCCAAGCGCCTTGATCCACGCTGCGTCGTCATTTCCCGCCGCCAGCGCCGCCTGCACCTGAGCCGCGCGTGTCTCACCATCCGCCGATTCGGTGAGATCGAGCGACGCGCTCGTGTCCACCAGCACCACGACTTCGTTTTCGCCTTTTTTGGGCTGCTGCCGTGTCCACAGCGGATCGAGCAGGCAAAGCGCCAGCAGCGCGAGAGCCGCGATTTTGCAAAGCATGGCCGCCAGTCTCTTCCAGCCACGCAGCGGCGAGCGCACATAGCCCATGACGAGAAGCCCGAGCACCAACACGACAATCCCGGCGGCCAGCCAGGAGAATCCGAGGTTTTGCCAGATAATGTGGGGCATGTGTGCGCAGATTACGCCGCAGAAATCAGTTTGCTGCATGTGACATGCACGTTTGCAAAATCGGTTGCGTAAGAGCTTGTCGCGCCGCGCATTCTCGATTTCATCCGCGCACCGTTCACGTCCGCCCCATGCCCCTTTCCGATCCATACGCGTTCCAGCTCGCCGGTTTCAGCGAGGGTGATGTCGATGAAATCCTCGCCGACCTCGAATATCTGCACCGCAACTGCCCGTGGACGCACCGGCGGGACCAGATCGAACGCATGATCGTCGATTCGCCGGTGATCATGCTGGATTTTCTACGCAGTGTGAAGCCGGAGGTGGTGCGCAGCGCGATGATCCCGCGCCGGGTGAAGGACGTGGTGCTGCGGCCCAGGGCCGTCGTTTGAGTCCTTGCGCCTGCGCCGACTTCCGCCACATTCGGCCTCCCCCAAGCCCGGCGCGTCGTGCGCCGGCCGCGTATTTCATCCTCCCATGTTCAACTGGATCATCAAAAAAATCATCGGCACCAAGAACCAGCGCACCGTGCGCAAGCTCCAGCCCGTGGTGGCCGAGATCAACCGCATCGAGGCGGGCCTGCAAAACGAACCGGAGGAAGCCCTGCGTGAACGCACTCAGAAATGGCAGGCGCAGTTCCGCGCGTTTCACACACCGCCGTTCCTCGGCGGCGTGGGCCTGCGCATCGCGGACGAGGCGGCCGTGGATGCCTGCCTGGAGTCCGTGGAGCAGTATTTCGCGGCTTTGAAGCCGCATTTCCCGGCGCTGGAGGATGACTACCTCGCGCAAGGGCGCTGGCGCGCGGCCGGCTTTGATGACAAAAAGTCGTGCATTGACCGTGCGCGCGAGGCATGGAACGCCATCCAGCCCGACTTTGCCGCCATTGAGCAGAGGATGCTCAACGACATCCTGCCGGAAGTCTATGCGGTGGTTAAAAACGCCGCCCGCAGGCTTTGCGGACGCGAGATCATCGTCTGCGACCAGCCGCTGGGCTGGAACATGGTACACTTCGATGTGCAGCTCGTCGGCGGCATCGCCCTGCATCGCGGCATGATCGCTGAAATGGCCACGGGTGAGGGCAAGACGCTCGTCGGCACGCTGCCGGTGTTCCTCAACGCGCTCACCGGCCGCGGCGTGCATGTCATCACGGTGAACGATTACCTCGCACGACGCGACAGCGAGTGGATGGGCAGCTTGTACAAATTCCTCGGCCTGACTGTCGGCTGCATTCAGAACGACCAGCCCAGCCATTTCCGCGCGGAGCAATACCGCTGCGACATCACCTACGGCACGAACAGCGAGTTCGGCTTCGACTACCTGCGTGACAACGGCATGGCCTCCAGCAAGGAGCAGCAGGTGCAGCGCGGCCATTACTTCGCCATCGTGGACGAGGTGGACTCCGTGCTCATCGACGAGGCGCGCACGCCGCTGATCATCAGCGGACCTGTGATGGCGGCGGAGAGCAACCATCAATACGAACGCTACAAGCCACTGGTCGAGCAGCTCGTGCGCAGGCAGAACACGCTGTGCAACCGCTTTGTCACCGAGGCGAAGGAGCACGCGGAAAAGGGAGAGATGGAGGCTGCGGGCAAGAAACTCTTCCAGGTACACCTCGGCCAGCCGAAGAACCGCGCGCTCATGCGCTGCATGGAGGAGCCCGATCTGCGCCGGGCGATGGAGAAGGCCGAGCTGGGCCTCTACGCCGACACGCAAAAGGTCGAGTTCTTCAAACTCAAGGAGGAGCTGTACTACTTCATCGAGGAAAAGAGCCATGACGCCGACCTCACAGAGATGGGGCGCAATTTCCTCAATCCCGACGAGCCGGACGCCTTCGTGCTGCCGGACATCGCCACGATCTACTCCGAGATCGACGGCGACGCCTCGCTTTCCGAGGACGCCCGCCAGCGCAAGAAGAGCGAGATGCAGGACCGCCTCTCGCACCAGGGCCAACGCATCCACCAGATCAGCCAGCTTCTGCGCGCCTACTGTCTTTACGAGAAGGACGTCGAGTATGTGGTCGAGGAGAACAAGGTCATCATCGTCGATGCGCAGACAGGCCGCAAGATGGCCGGCCGCCGCTGGAGCGACGGGCTGCACCAGGCCGTCGAGGCCAAGGAGGGCGTGCAGATCGACGCGGAGACGCAGACGCTCGCGACGATCACGATCCAGAACTATTTCCGCCTCTACCAGAAGCTCGGCGGCATGACCGGCACGGCCGAGACGGACGCGGCGGAGTTTCACGACATCTACAGGCTCGACGTGCTGACGATCCCGACGAACCGCCCGGTGCGACGCAAGGACCAGAATGACAGCATCTACAAGACGCGGCGCGAAAAATTCACCGCCGTGATCGACCTGATCCGCGAATTGAACGCCAAGGGCCAGCCCGTGCTCGTCGGCACTGCCAGCGTGGAGGCATCGGAGATGGTCTCCCGCATGTTGAAGCTGCAAAAGATCACCCACAACGTCCTCAACGCGAAATACCACCGCCAGGAGGCGGAGATCGTGGCCCGTGCGGGGCATCGCGGTGCCGTGACCATCTCCACCAACATGGCCGGCCGCGGCACGGACATCAAACTTGGTGAGGGCGTGGCTGATCTCGGCGGCCTGTTCGTGCTGGCGACGGAACGTCATGAGTCACGCCGTGTGGACCGCCAGCTTCGCGGCCGTTCGGCGCGTCAGGGCGACCCTGGCGAAAGCAAGTTCTTCCTCAGCTTCGAGGACGACCTCATGCGCAACTTCGGCGCCGCCGAGCGCATGACGAAGATGATGGAGCGCTTCGGCATGAAGGAGGGTGAGGAACTGGCCCATCCGTGGCTCAACCGCAGCGTCGAAACCGCGCAGAAACGCGTCGAGCAGCGCAACTACGTCTGGCGCAAGCGCGTCCTCGAGTACGACGACGTGATGAACCAGCAGCGCGAGGTGGTTTATGAGTGGCGCAACGACGTGCTGACCAGCAACGACACACGCATCCTCATCAACGAGGCCGTGGAGAAAGGCATGGCCGAGCGTCTTGGAGCCTTCGTGCCGAAAGACCTCAAGGACGACGACGCGGCCGACTACGACGGCCTGCTGCAATGGGTGAACAGCACCTTCCCCATCGGTTTGCGCACCCTCGACGGCGAGTTCAAGTCGCTCGACTTCGACGCCCAGGCCGCGTGGTTGAAGGACAAGATCCTCAGCGCCTATGACGTGAAGGTCAAAGGCGCGAATCCGACCGCCCTGCAGGAAATCGAGAAGATGATCCTCCTCAATGCCATCGACCGCCTGTGGCAGGAGCATCTCTTCGCGCTCGACGCGTTGAAGGAAGGCGTCAGCCTGCGCACCTACGGCCAGAAAGACCCGCTCATCGAGTTCAAGCAGGAGGCGTTCACGATTTTCGCGGAGCTGATGAACAGCATCAACGGCGAAGTGCTCGGCAACCTCTTCCGCAGCACGCAGCAGCTCGCCGCGTTCGAGCAGTTCCTGGCCCAGCTCGCCGCGCAACAAGGCGGCGGCGCGTCCACGCCGGCGCAGCGCGATCAGGCGGACGAGGAGTCCGATTCCGAACCCGATCCGGCGAAATCCGGCCCGCGCCTCATCCTCCCCAGTGCTGCAAGCAAACCGAAACCGGAGCTTCCGAAGGTCGGCCGCAACGACCCCTGCCCCTGCGGCAGCGGGAAGAAATTCAAGCAGTGCTGCGGCCGCGTGGCGTGAAGTTTGAAGGAGCGCGGATTTCCAAATCCGCAGCACTCCGCCACACAGACGGGGTGTGCCATCCCTGCAAAGCACGGACCCCCTGAAAAAAAGCCGCCTCACGGAAGCGAGGCGGCTTTTTGAAAGGAGATCGGACGTTGATGTCTTACTCGGCGGCGGCTTCCTCGCCTTCGGCGGCAGGAGATTCGCCAGCGGCGGAAACGGTGAGCTTCACGGTGGCGGTGATGTCGAAACCGAGCTTCACTTCGACTTCGAAACTGCCGGTGTTCTTGATCGGGCGCTCCAGGACGACCTGATGACGATCAATCTCCACTCCAGCCTGCTCGGTGAGTCCCTTGGCGATGTCCATGGTGGTGATGGCGCCGAATGCTTTGCCGCCCTGCCCGGTGGTGAGGGTGAGCTTGAGCTTCACCTTCTTGAGCTTGCTGGCGATCTTTTCGGCCTCGGCCATTTCCTTGGCCTCACGCTCGGCCCGGATGGCCTTGAGGCGCTCCGTGTGACGGAGGTTGCCCTGGGATGCCTCGTAGGCCTTGCCCTGGGGCAGCAGGAAGTTGCGGGCGAAGCCGCGCTTCACTTTGACGACATCGGCCTCGGCTCCGAGACCTTTGATTTTTTCTTTGAGAATGACTTGTGTGGTTGCCATGACGACGATCCCTGGGGGAAAAGGGGCGCGAGAATACATGCCCCCTCCCCTCTGTCAAAGGGGGATTACGGCTTCTTTCAAGCCCGCCCGTCCCTCCCCACCGCCAACAGGGCCAGCACGCTGACGCTGTCGCGAATCCGGCCGTCTTTGGCCATCGCAATGGCCTCGGCGAGCGGGAGGCGCAGGACTTCGAGCTGTTCAGTGTCCTCCGGCTGCGCCTCGGCGTGGGTCAGGCTGGTGGCGATGAAGATGTCACAGACCTCGTTCGTGGTGGAATTGGAAAGCTGGATGCCGGAGAGCAGAGGCTCGATTTTTCCGGCCACGATGCCCGTTTCCTCCAAAAGCTCGCGCCGGGCCGCCTCCGCCGGTGATTCGCCCGCAGGACACCCACCCTCGGGTATCTCCCATTCGTAACGCCCGTGGCAGTAGCGCCACTGGCCCACGAGCCAGGTGAATCCCTCGTCATCCACGGGAATGACGCCGACAGCGACGTTCTTGTATTCCACAACGCCGTAGATGCCCGTACCGCCGGAAGGCTTGATCACCTGGTCCTCGCGCACGCGGATCCATGGATTTGCGTACGCCTCACGCGTGGAGGTGGTACGCCACGGATTCGGGTGCTGGGGGAGCTCCGCTTTCACCTGGTGGAAGATAGAGTCACGCCGTCTGTCTCCACCTTCACCTGCTTCACGGCCTTCAGTGCGGGGCCGATCTGTGGGTGGGACTGGTAGGGGCCGAGGTAGCCGTAGCTCTGCATGCCGCTGATCATGCCGTCCGGCAGTGTTTTGCCCGGCACTCGAACAGAATGCACCTTCGCATCAGGCCCGGCCTCGGTCATTTCGACGTGAAAATCGATCTCGCCGACGAGGTGGCGCTTTTTGCCCTCCCAGAACTTCGCCGTGTTCATCGGCAGGCTGCAATCGGTGATGACGACGTTTTTTGCAGGATCAAAGGCTTTCACGCGCAGCATGTCCTTGTAGGTGCCGTTGCCGCTGTCCGGGGCGGTGACGATGAGTGCATTGATCTCCACGGCGGAGAGCTTCAGCGTGGCAGGCTTGCCTGCGGTCGCCGCAGCGGCAAAGCCGGCCAGCTTTTTCTCCAGCTCCGGCTGCGTCGGCACGTCCGCCAGTTTCGCGGGCTGCTCTTGCGCGATGGCTGCGAATGCGCGGTCCATCGTCGTCAGCGAATGATAGCCCCACCACAGGATGAATCCGAACACGCCGGCCGCCGCCGCGATGATGACGCAGCCGTAGCCGGAGTGGAATTCGCCTGTCGGAGTCTTTTCGATCTTTGCCATGCCTCAAGTGGATGCGACAACGGCAAAGATCAAGCAGGTGGATTTTCACCCGGTTTTCCGCACGCTCTGAGAATGAGCCTTGCCATCGGGCGGAATTTTTGCTGACATCTGTGGGAATCCCTCCAGGAAACCATTTCCCGGGAGGATAAACCACAACACTCACCACTATGTCCACCCAATTGCTCCCCATGCTCCAGCAAAGTGCAGTCAGTTATGAGTACTCCTCCCAAGGCAGCCTTGGAACAGTGCCGACGCTCATCATCCTGGCGCTCATCGTTTTCATGATTGCTGCGATTTGGAAGGTCTTCACCAAGGCGGGCGAACCCGGCTGGGCCTGCCTCATCCCCATTTATAACATCATTGTTTTGCTCAAAATCTCCGGCAAACCCATCTGGTGGATCGTTCTCTTCATCATTCCCATTGTAAACTTCATCATCTCCCTGCTCGTCTCGCTGGGCCTGGCGAAGAATTTTGGCAAGGGCGGTGGCTTTGGCGTGGGTCTGTGGCTGCTCGGCCCCATCTTCTTCCCGATCCTCGGCTTCGGTGATGCCAAGTTCGTCGGCACCAAGAGCTGATTCGTTTTAAAAGTTCGTCTCGAGGCGCGCGTGCAGAAGAACTGCCGCGCGCCTCTTCATTGACGCACGCCGTCAGCCGTGGAATCTCGCGGCATGAAAATCCTCGCTGCCATGTCCGGAGGCGTGGACAGCAGCGTGGTCGCCGCCCTGCTCGTCCGCGCAGGGCATGACGTGTCCGGCGTTTACATGAAAAACTGGATCAACGAGGAGAACATCATCGGCCATTGTCCTTGGGAGGAGGACATCACGGACGCCGAAGCGGTGGCTAAGCAGCTCGGCATTCCGTTCCGCGTCGTCAATCTCATGACTGAATACCGTGAGAAGGTCGTGAAATACCTCCTCGAAGGCTACCAGGCCGGCATCACGCCGAATCCGGACGTGATGTGCAACCGCGAGATGAAATTCGGCGTGCTGTGGGACTGGGCGCGGGAGCACGGCTTCGAAGCCATCGCCACGGGACATTATGCGCGCAAAGAGGGCGATCACATTCTTCGGGGTGCAGATCCCGACAAAGACCAGACCTACTTCCTCGCCATGATGCGGCCGGAGCAGGTGCGTATAGCGCAGTTTCCCATCGGCCATCTGCTCAAGCCGCGGTTGCGCGACCTCGCGCGCGAGTTCGGCCTCAAAACGGCGGAGAAAAAAGACAGCCAGGGCATCTGCTTCATCGGCCAGGTACGGATGGAGGATTTTCTGCGCACCTTCGTGTCCGACAATCCCGGACCCATCGTCAATCTCGAAGGCAAAGTGCTTGGCGAGCATCGCGGCCTGCATCTTTACACACTCGGCCAGCGCAAAGGCCATGGCGTTGCCAGCCCGTTGCACAAACAGGCGTATGTCGTCGTCGCCAAGCGTCAGCAGAGCAACGAACTCGTCGTCGCCATCGAGAATCCCGACACGCCGCTGCTCTGGGCGCGCAAGGCGGTGCTGCACTCGGTTTCGAGCACCGGCGAGCCTCTCGAAAACGAGCGCTTGTTGCAGGCGCAGCCGCGCTACCGCTGCCCGGCGGGTGACGCGGTCTTCACCCCTCTCGGGGAAGACCGTGTCACGCTCGAATACCGCGAGCCGCAGCGCGCGCTCACACCGGGTCAAATCTGCGCGCTTTACGATGGCGAACGACTGCTTGGCGGCGCGGTGTTTGAATCCATCCAGCACGAATGAACGCAGCGCCTTCCATCCTCATCCTGGGAGGCGGCTGTTTCGGCCTCACCGCCGCGCTCGAACTGCGAACGCGAGGCTGGAAGGTCACGCTGATTGATCAAGGCCCCCTGCCGCATCCTGACGCCGCCTCCACCGACATCAGCAAGGTCGTGCGCATGGACTACGGCTGCGACGCGCAGCACACGGCGATGGGGGAACGCAGCATCGAAGACTGGCGCGCATGGAATGCGAAATGGGGCGAGGACTTGTACCACGGTTGCGGTTTCCTCGTCATGTCGCGCGATGAATTGCGGCCCGGCGGCTTCGAGCACGACAGCCGCCAGTTTCTCTCCTCGCGCGGTCATCGCTTGCGCCGCACCACGCCGGATACGCTTCGTGAGCTGCATCCCGCCTGGAATCATGATTTGTATCGCGACGGCTATCTCAATCCCGTCGGCGGCTGGGTCGAAAGCGGGCGTGTCATTGCACGCCTCGCCGCCGAGGCACGGAGCGCAGGCGTCGAGGTCATCGAAAACATGCCGCAGCCGCGCCCGCTGTTCGGGGGAGGCCGTTGCACCGGCATCGCGTCGGCGCATCAAACCTGGAAAGCAGACCTGGTGCTCGTCGCCGCCGGAGCCTGGACGCCCGCGCTGCTGCCACACCTGCAGGACGTCATGTGGGCCACCGCGCAAACTGTGTTTCACTTCAAACCGCACGACCCGCGGCCCTTCACGCCGCCGCAGTTTCCGGTCTGGGGCGCGGACATTGGCAAAACCGGCTGGTACGGCTTTCCCGTGAATCGGGATGGACTCGTCAAAGTCGCCAACCACGGTCCGGGCCGGCGGGTGAATGCTGCCGCCCAGCGCTCCCTGCCCGCAGGGGAGGAAGCACGTTGCCGCGCCTTCCTGCGCGACACTTTTCCAGAGCTCGCTGAA
>JAEUHJ010000213.1 GCA_016795375.1 Verrucomicrobiaceae bacterium | reverse complement strand
AGGGTGTTTCGAGTCACTGGTGATGATGACGGAGCCGGGGAGGTCGGTGTTGCCCTTGCCCTGGAATTTTTGCAGCCACGCGCCCATCGTGGGATGCCGTGTGGCGCCGCGCATGGTGTAGCTGGTGTGCTGGAGGTAGTTGCCTTGCGCGTGAGCGCCCTGTGTGGAGCTGAGCGAATTGATGATCGTGCCGCGGTGCATCATCTTCGCGGTTTCCGGCAGGTATTCGCTGATCTGCACACCATCCGCGCTCGTGGCGATGGCCTTAGTTGATCCCATCGTGTCCGCGCCTGGCACGACGCCGAAGGTGTCGAGGTGAGTCATGCCGCCTGACATGTACAAATAGATCACGCGCTTCGCGGTGGCGGCCTGCCTGGCCTTGGATGCGTCGGCAAACGGCGCGGCGAAACCACGCGGGGCGAGCGCGCTCATGACGGACACGCCGAGGCAGGTTTTGGCGATGTTTTTGGCGAAGTCGCGACGGGAGAACTCGTCGCAGGAATTGAGCAAGGCTTTCATGGGGTGGAGAGGTGGTGTCCGGCTTACTGCACAAAAAGGAACTGTGATCCGGTGATCAGCGCGTGGGTGACATCGGCAACGGCCTTGTCACCGCGTTCGCGGGCGACGGCTCCGAGGATGCCTTTTTCATCGGCGTTCGGTTTGCGGCCAAGGAGGGCGATGTAGAGCGTTTCGAGCTTCGCGGGCATGTCCGGCGCTTTTTCGATGTCTTGATGGAGCTTCGAGACAGGGCTGTTGAGGATGTCTGCCACGGGGCCGTTGAGCAGCGTGAGCGCCTGCGGCACGGAGGCGTCGTCGCTGGCGTTCTGGATGAGTTCGCGGTCACTCTGACCAAAGGTGCGCAGGAAGGTGCCGGGACGTGCGGGGCTGGGCTGTTCGCTGGCACGGGTGGCCAGGCTCACATCCCTGTTGCCACCACCTTTCTGGTAGTTCTTGATGAATTCTTTCCGCTGCTCCTTGGTCATGTTGGCGAGCTGCTTGCGGTCAATCTGCGGGCGTTTGTTTTTCTCCGGCTGCTTGGCGTTGTAGCCCTGGCGCAGATCAGCAGCGCGTTCCTCCCCGACGAGGGCGATGAGAAAGTCACGTTCCGTTTCCTTGCGGAGCTGCTGCGACTCGCGGGCGAGCGCCCTGACCTCGGCGGTGGTGTCGCCGCCTTTTTCCTTTGCTGCGGCGAGCGCTGTCTTCATCTCATCGACCTTCTTCTGGTTGGCCGCGAGTTTGCCGGCATTGGCGCGGGCGATTTCGACGAGTCCGGCCGCGCCCTTCGCCTTGATGGTGTTCAGGAACATCGCCAGATCGTCGAGATATTGGTGCAGGCGGGTGTTTTCCTCATCGACGGCGTCATCGACGTTCCCCTTGCTCAGAGTGACGAGGGAGTCCCAAATCTGCTCCGCGCTCATGCGGCGGAGCGTCGGGCCGGTGAAGTGATAGGTTTCCCCTGGAGGCACCTCGTTCGTCGTGGCGTCGCGCTGGTAGGTGTCCGTGTTGTAAAGCACGCGGAGGAAGGATTTGAGCGAATATTTCTTTTCGATCATGAGCTGCGAGAGGTAGTCCATCAGCGCGGGATTGCTGGCGACGGTGCTGTCCGTCATTTCATCGACGGGTTCGATCAAACCGACGCCGAAAACCTTTTTCCACATGCGATTGGCGATCACGGTGGTGAAGCGCGGATTTTGCGGGTCGGTCATCCAGTCGGCGAAGGAGTGCAGCGTGGTCTGGCCGTCTTTCTGAACCGCCTCGTGGCCGAACATGACCTTGGCGGTGACTTTTTCGCCGGGCTTGCCATCGGCATACTGGTAATCGTGCGGCAGCGTGGGCAGCCTGCCCTCCTGCCATTGCGCGGTGGTGTAGCGCAGCGGCTTCATCACGTCCTGCATGGACTGCTTGACCTTCTGCAAGTCCTCGCGGCTGACACCGGCGTCCGCCACTCTGGCGGCGGTTTTTTGTTCCGCTCGCATTTTTTTGACATACTCCCGGCGCTGCTTGGGATCCATGCTGGCGAGCACTTTCTTGTCGATCTGCTGCTTTTGCGGCTTCACATCGAGTC
>JAEUHJ010000202.1 GCA_016795375.1 Verrucomicrobiaceae bacterium | reverse complement strand
TTCAGCGCCCTGAATTCCAACATCGGCTCGGTCCTGCTGGCCGCGTATGGAATCAAGATTTACTTCATGTATGTGCCGCTGGCCTTCATGATGCCCTACCTGTTCCGCGACTCGCAGGAAATGCTGCGCCAGACCACCTGGTATGTGCTGCTGGCCATCCCCATCTGTGTGCTGGGCTTTCTTCAATACCAGTCAGACCGTTTCAGTGTGCTCAACACCTTCGCTGCCGGCATGGGGGAGACCGGGGCGGTGGGCTTTGGTGTCGGGGATCGGGCGCGGGTGACGGGCACCTTTTCCTACATCACCGGGCACACGACCTTTGTGATCATCTTCTTTGCCCTCGTGCTGGTACTCTTGACGATGAAGGAGGCGAAATGGAAGGGGCTGCTGATCTTTGGCGTCCTGCCTCTCCTGGCGGGCAATGCGCTGATGAACGGGTCGCGCGCCTCGGTGGTGACCATGGCGTTTGTGGCCGCAGGCCTGGCGCTGGCGGCCATGAGTGGCCGTCTGGCGACTTCCCGCAACTTCATGCTGACCCTGATGGTGTCGGCCGTGCTTGCTGCCGGCGGGGCGGCCTACTTCTTTGCGGATGCCCTGGCGCACTGGGAGGCGCGCCTCAAATCGTCCGGTGACAGCATCTCCAGCCGGACGGTCGATCATCCGCTGGCGGCGTTGGAACTTGCCATCGAAAAAGGCGGGGTTTTTGGCTTTGGCCTCGGTACCGCCCATCCCGCCACGGACGCCATCCGGCGCAGGTTGAGTATTTTGCCGATGAAGGAAAGGGTGCCGCCGATGGACAACGAGCCGGGGCAGATCATGGCGGAGCTGGGCTTCGTGGGCTTTGCAGCTTGGTACGGCCTGCGTCTGCTGCTGCTGTGGCTGAACTGGCGCTCTTACTTGAGTTCACCACCGGGGTTGATTCGGGCCATGTGCCTGGCGGTGGTGCTGATCACCGGGCCGTTCCTGCTGATGTCCGTGGTGTACAACCACACGGCCAGCTTCTTCATCTTCGCCCTGTCCGGTTTCGGGCTGATGCCGCTGCTGGAGCCGGCAGTGCGGCGGCGGTTCACCGCTCCGGGGCGTGGCGTGGTGGCCGGGGTGCCGCCGTGGCGGTCGCGGCCGGAGGAAGGGGCGGCAGCCGCCCCTCTGCCACGCGGACGGCGCGGGCATGGGCGGGAGGGCGGCAGCGCTTCATGATGGCTGTGGAATCATGTCCGGTGACGGCCATCGTGCCTGCCTGGCGGCGTCGTGAGCGCCTGCTGGAGACGCTGCGGCGCATCCAGAACTGCCGGCCCGCGCCTGCGGAAATCCTGGTGCATGTGGACGGCGGCAGCGCGGAGATGGTGGAGGCGGTGCGGCAGTGGAATCCAGATGTCCGCATTTTGACCAGCGATTCGCTGCTGGGCCCCGGAGGCGCGCGCAACCGTCTGGTCGGCGCCGCCAGTCACGAGCTGGTGGCGAATTTTGATGATGATTCGTTTCCCGCACACGACGATTACTTTGCGCGGGTGACGCGGCTGGCGGCGCGGTTTCCCGACGCGGCAGCCTACAGCGCGGCCAGTCATGAAAAGGAGTGGCGTTCCCTGAGGTTTCAGCGCATCGCGATGCCTTCGGGCTGCGGCTGCGTGTTCCGCAAGAGCTGGTTCGCGCGCACGCGGGGGTTCGTGCCGCTGCCCGTGGCCTACAACATGGAGGAGGTGGACATCGGCCTGCAACTGCATGCGCTTGGAGGTGTGATCGTGCATGATCCGCTGCTGCGCGTGGTGCATGACCATGCGCTGCCACGGGAGGTGGACGCGGAGATCAATGCCCGCGTGCTGGCGAACACGGCGCTGTTTCCCTTCCTGCGCTTCCCTGCGTGGTTGTGGCCGGCGGGAGCCTGGAGCGTCCTGCGACGCGTGGGACTGCTGCTGTGCTGGGGCTGGACGGGCGGCCTGTGGCGCGGTTTGCAGATGATCCCGGAGCATCTCGCACATCATCAGCAGCACCGGCGCGCGGTCAGCACCGCCGCCCTTCTTTCCTGGCTGCTGCTGAAGCGCCGCCCGGAAAACTTGGGGGATGCGGAAGTGTCAAGTCTGAATTCCGAAAATCCGCCGGGTTGGGAAATCCGTTCCACGCACGGAGCAGCGGAATCCGGGCTGCCCCCGTGACTCCAGCGCTGAACGCTGTTTTCAAGACATGAGACTCAACCAATGGATTCGTTTGTTCTATCCCCGTGGATCGGTGCGGCGTGTGTTCCGGGGGCCTTTGCGCGGCACGCGTTTTGTGGTCGTTCCAGGAATGGGCGCGACTTATGCGCTGGGCATGGACACCATGAACTGGAAGGCGCTCGGCCCGCACTTGCGTAGCGGGGCGACGGTTTATGATGTGGGAGGAAATTGCGGACAGATGGCGTTGTTCTTCTCCCGAATGACCGGAACCAACGGCCGGGTATGCAGCTTTGAACCCGTGCCACAGAATGCCGCCATCATGCGTCGCAATCTGGAGCTCAACCAGATCACCAATGTGGAGGTGATCGAAGCAGCGGTGGCTGCTGACGACCAGCCCCGAACCTTTTGTTTCGATGCGCAGCATCATACCATGGGCACGCTGGCCGGGGCGATGGTGAAACTGGCGGCATGGGAGGAGACCTTTCAAGTGTCCTGCTTGACACTCGATGGCTTTTTAGCACACCACGAAAGGCCGCCGGATATCCTCAAAATCGATGTCGAGGGTTCGGGGCTTGGCGTGGTGGAAGGGGCGGAGACGCTCATTGAACAACACCGCCCTGGCATTTACTTCGAGATTCATGCCGCAGATGAAGACGCCCCCGAACTGCGCGCCCTTCAGTTGTTGCAGAAACGGTGGAAATACCGGATTCACGATGTGGAGGGAACATTGCAGGACAAGGTCGGCCCGATGTGGGGCGGCGCGGTATGGTGCGAACCGCCTGCCAGGTGAGATGAGGAAATCATTGAAGCATGCCTTCGAAGAGGGCGCTCAAGCGGCGGCATTCGCAGCGGACAGAGCGTCTGCCTTGCGCATGCGAACAGATTTCCTGCTCAGCCGTCTGCTGAAGTGGGGACGGTGGCCGGGATACAACCGGGGGCGGCGGGTGCAGGTCGGAGGGTTGACGGTGAACTATCGTTTCAATCGCGGTGATCTGCAGAGCCTGCGGGAGGTTCTCATTGAGGAGGTGTATGCCTGTGAGCTGCTGTTTGCACCGCGCTCCCTGCTGGATCTGGGGGCGAACATCGGCCTGTGGTCGCTCTGGATGGCGGCGCGCGCGTCCGAGGCGCGAAAGCCGCACATCCTGGCGGTGGAGCCGGTGGCGGAAAACGCGCGCGTGACCGAGGCCAATTTCCAGGCCAATGCGCTGCCGGGTCGCGTGATCGAAGCGGCCGTGGGCAGGCGATCCGGCGAGGCATGGTTCGAGAAGCGAAACGAATCCAACCTGGGCAGGGTGGTGGGCACGCACGACGGTGTCGGCCGCATCCGGGTCCCGGTCATCGGCATCGACGACCTGCTGGCGCAGTTTCCCGACGGCCGGGTGGATGTGGTGAAGATGGACATCGAAGGCGCGGAGGCAGAACTGCTGACGGACGACGTGTCATGGCTGTCCCGCGTGCGGGCGCTGATGGTGGAGTGGCACGAGGACCGGGCTGATCCGGCCCCGCTGATCCGCAATGTCGAAGCCGCAGGCTTCCAGCACCAGCGCCTCAATATGAGACGGCAGGACAATTTGAGCTTGTTTCTGCGAAACCAGCCATGAGGACTGCCTGCGAAAAACCGCCTTTCGTTTCATGAAACGTGCTCTCATCACCGGCATCACCGGCCAGGACGGCTTCTATCTGGCCGAGTATCTCCTCAGCCTGGGTTACGAGGTGCATGGCCTGGCCCGGCAGACGGGACTGGAGCACATCCGCGGCAATCTGCTGCAGGATGTGCCGCCGGAGCTTTACCAGCGCTGCCATCTGCACGCGGTGAATCTGGACAACTTCCCCGGACTCTACCGCCTGGTCTCCAGCATCCCGTTTGATGAATGCTACCATCTGGCGGCATCGAGCTTCGTGGGGGAGCGGCTGGCGGACGGCTACCAGACGATCCAGAACAACATCGCCAGCACGCATTACCTGCTGGCGGCCTTGAACGAGTTCCAGCCGGGGTGCCGCTTCTACTTCGCGGGATCCAGCGAAATGTTCGGACGGCCGGACAAGGCGCCGCAGGATGAGCAGACGCCGATGAATCCCCGCAGCGCCTACGGCATCAGCAAGGTGGCCGGTTATCATCTGGCGCGGAACTACCGCGAGAGCATGGGGATGTTCTGCGGCGTGGGCATCCTCTACAATCACGAAAGCCCCCGCCGCAGGCCGGAGTTTGTCACGCGCAAGATCACGCTGGCGGCGGCACGCATCGCGACGGGCGGTGGTGGGAGGCTGCAGCTTGGCAATGTGGAGGCGCGGCGTGACTGGGGCCACGCCCCGGACTATGTGCGCGCCATGCACGCCATTCTCAATCACGACGAGCCGCGGGATTTTGTGGTGGCCACGGGCATCCTGCACAGCGTGGCGGACATCTGCGAGACGGCCTTCGCCCATGCCGGCCTGGACTGGCGGGAGCATGTGGAGAGCACGGCAGATTTTTACCGCGAGGAGGAGCAGGTGCCGCTGACCGGCAACGCGGAGAGGATCACCCAGGAGACCGGCTGGCGTCCGACGGTCACCTTCGAGCAGATGATCTGTGCGATGGTGGACGCGGACATGGCGCGGATGAGAACGCTTTCCTGATGCAGCCCGGCATGACCAGCACGGCCATCCACATCTGGGTTCCCGGTATTCGCGAGGGGACGGGCGGCATCCAGGCGTTCTCGCGGGTGTATGTGCAGGCCGTCCGTGAGGCTTGTCCGCAGGCGCGTGTGCGGGTGTTTGTCAAAAATGACGCGCCCGCTGCGGATGACCCGTTGGTGCGCGCCGGAGTGCGCTTCCATTGCGCCGTGCGCTGGCCGGGCTGGCTGCGCACGCTGAGGCTGGTATTCAGCGGCTTGTTTCATGGCCTGGTGGAGCGGCCCGCCTGCGCGGTGGCGACACATCTGCACTTTCTGCCCGCCCTGCTGTTCCTGCGCCGTGTGCGCGGGGTGCCGGTCATGAGCGTGCTGCACGGGATCGAGGCATGGAACCTGGGGGAGGGCACGCGGGTCTCCGCGCTACGCGCGGCGGATCATCTGCTGGCGGTGAGCCGCTTCACCCGCCAGTTCGTGATCGACGCCTACGGGATCGAGGCGGGGAAAGTCAGCGTGGTGCCGAACACCTATGACACCGGACGTTTCACGCCAGGGCCGAAACCGGAGCACCTGCTGCGCCGTCACGGCCTGGATTCTGACCAGCCAGTGCTGCTGACAGTGAGCCGACTGGCCTTGTCCGAGCGTTACAAAGGCCACCGCCAGGTGCTGGCGGCGCTGGAAGTCGTATGCCGGGATTTTCCGCGCCTTCGTTATCTGATCGCCGGAGCGGGTGACGATCTGTCATGGCTGCACGCCGAGGTGACGGCACGCGGCTTGCAGGAGCATGTGATCCTGGCAGGACATGTGCCGGGGGAGGAGCTGCCGGACTATTACCGGCTGTGCGACGCCTTCGTGATGCCGAGCAGCAAGGAGGGGTTTGGCATTGTGTTCCTGGAGGCGATGGCAGCAGGGAAACCCGTGGTCGCCGGCAACCGGGACGGTTCGGTGGATGCGCTGGACGACGGCCGCCTGGGACTGCTGGTGGATCCTTACAATGTGGATGAGATCGCCAGTGCCATTCGTCGCGTCTTGCGCAAAGAGCCGCCGGAGGCGCTGTGGAACCAGCCTGTGGCATTGAGCGCGGCGGTGGCCGCGCAGTTTGGCTATCCGCGTGTGAGCCGCCTGCTGGCGGAGGATCTGGCACCCCTGCTCGTCGGGGAAAGGCGGTGGATGATGCCGGCACAGGCTCAGGTGGCAGGCGCTTCCAGTGGTGCCGTCCTGCACGTCCTGGTGGTGACGCAACTGACTTCCCCTTACCAGGTGGAATTTTTCAATGCTCTGGCGCGCGCGCGGAAGTGTCATCTGGAAGTGATCTACCTCACCAGCAGTGATCCAGAACGGCAGTGGGTCGCAGCGCCCGTCAATCACGGCCATCTGATCCTGAGCGAGACGCCGCACCGGCGCAAGGAGGCGCTGCAGGCGGTGCGGCAGGCGGAACTGGTGGTTTTTAATTATTATGCCGACTGGTTCAGTCTGGGGGCGATCCATGAACGCTCCCGCCTGGGCCGGCCCTGGGTGTTCTGGGGGGAGCGCCCCGGTTTCCATCAGACCGGCATGGCCGGCACGCTGGTACGCTGGTTCATGTTGCGGCCGCTGCACAAGGAGACGGTTCCCATCTGGGGGGTGGGGCGTTTCGGCCTGGAAGGCTATCAAAAGGAATTTGGAGCCGGCCGCTCCTATCAGAACATCCCGTATTTTTCCGACCTCAAGCGGTTCGCCGCGATCCAACGCGCGCCGGGCGCACCGCGTGCCTTCTTGTATTCGGGCGCGCTCTCCCGTCGTAAGGGGGCCGATCTGCTGGCCGCCGCGTTTGCGCGGGTGGCGGCACGTCATGCTGAGGCCCGGCTGGTGCTGCTGGGTTCAGGGCCGCTGGAGCTGGAAATGCGTGCAGTGTTGCAGCCGTGCGCCGACCGGGTCACCTGGCTGGGATTTCACCCGTGGAAGGAACTGCCGGAATGCTATGCCAAGGGCGGCATTTTCTGCTTCCCGTCCCGTTATGACGGCTGGGGGCTCGCCATGGTGGAGGCGCTGGCCACCGGCATGCCGGCGATCGGCACATCTCGCACTGGCGCGGCGGTGGAGTTCCTCTCTGACGGGCGCGCCGGCTGGCTGCTCGATCATCCCGACGCGCCCGCTCTGGCGCAGACCATGGAGAAAGCGCTCACACTGCCTGACGAGGAGTTCCAGCGCATGCAGCAGGCCGCGCGCGCGGCGGTGACGGAAGCAACTGTCGAGGCCGGGATTCAGCGATTCGACAAGGCGGTGGCGGGAGCCATCGCCTGGTGGCGTGGAAAAACAGAAAACACATGTGCGGAATAGCGGGAATCATCGGTGAGAGGCCGGGCCAGGCGTTGGAGGAACGTCTGAACGCCTTGAACGGGCATTTGCGACATCGCGGGCCGGACGATGCGGGCCTCTGGATTTCCCCGGAGGGCCAGGCAGGTCTGGTCCACACGCGTCTGTCGATCCTGGACCTCTCGGCGTCCGGACACCAGCCCATGACATCGCCGGATGGCAGGCTGGTGATCACCTTCAACGGCGAGATTTTCAATTTCCGCGAGCTGCGTGAGGAACTGGAGCGCGAAGGCGTGGTGTTCCGCTCCCACTCGGACACGGAGGTGCTGCTGCACCTCTACCAACGTCATGGGGCCGCCATGCTGCCAAAGCTGCGCGGCATGTTCGCCTTCTGCATCTGGGATGAATGCGAACGATCCGCCTTCCTGGCGCGGGACCCGCTCGGCATCAAGCCGCTCTATCACAGCAGCCGCGCGGACGGGAGCCTGGTGTTCGCCTCGGAGCTGAAGGCTTTGCGGTGTGCCGGGCTGGTGTCTTCCGGCATCGATCCCGCCGCTTTGACCGCCTACTTTGAAACCGGCAGCGTGCCGGAGCCGCTGACGCTGCTGCAAGGAGCGCGCTGTCTGGAGGCCGGCCACTGGTTGCGGTGGCAGGGCGGGAAGATCGAGAAGACCTGCTGCTACTGGAAGCCGCGCTTCGAGGCAGGCACGGCGCTGGCGGATGATGCCTCAGGTGCGGTGCGTGATGCCCTGCTGGACTCGGTGCGGCATCATTTCGTCAGCGATGTGCCCGTGGGCATCTTCCTGAGCGGCGGGATCGACTCCACCGCGCTGGTGGCATTGGCGCGTGAAACCGGCGTGCGCGATCTGGAGACCTTCTCCATCGGCGTGGACGACGCGCGGCTGGACGAGTCCTCCGTGGCGAAGGCGACGGCTGGCATCTTCGGCACACGCCATCATGAGTTCCGGCTCGACGACGAGGCTGCGGAGGCGGCGTTCTCCGAATTCCTCCAATGCGGCGATCAACCGAGCATCGACGGCTTCAACACCTTCATCGTCTCCCGTTTTGCCCGGCAGCGTGGCGTGAAGGTGGTGCTTTCGGGGCTTGGCGGGGATGAGCTGTTCGGCGGCTATCCCAGTTTTGTCCAGGTGCCCAGGCTGGCACGGCTGAACCGGATGCTGCATGCCGTGCCCGGCCTCGCGCCTTTCATCGGCTCCCAGATGGAGCACCGGGGCACGTCGCCGCGTGCGCGGCGCTTGGGCGGCATGCTGCTGCGGCCGCCCGGCATGGTGGGGGCTTATCGTGCGTTCCGCAGCGTGTTTTCGCCACGCATCGCCCGGCTGCTGGCGGCGCGCATCGCCCCGGAGGCGGCGGCGATGCGGGCGGATTTCGACGCGTGCCCGCTGGAAGCGCACAACGAGTTGGATCAGGTGAGCGAGCTGGAAATCACCCGCTACATGCGCAACCAGCTCCTCAAAGACAGCGACGTGATGAGCATGGCGCATGGCCTGGAGCTGCGCGTGCCGTTTGTGGACAGCCATCTGTTTGAAAAAGCGGCCCGCATCCCGGCGTCGCAGCGTCTGCGCCCCGGCAAAAAAATGCTGCTGGAGGCGGTGCCGGAAATCCCGGCGCAGGTGGCCGCCGCGCCGAAACGCGGCTTCGTTTTCCCCTTTGAAAAATGGCTGCAAGGATCCCGTGGTGGCGAATTCACCAGGGTGACCGCCAGCCTGCCCGCCCGCAATCCGACATGGTACCAACGTTGGTGCGTTTTCGTGCTGGAACGCTGGCTGGAGCAGGGCTGAACTCCCTGGGACGGTCAAACCCAGTCAAGGCTGGTCAAACCGTCTCGATTTTCCTGAAATCTCCGGGTGAAGATTCTCCACGTCATTCCCTCCCTTTCTCCGGCCCACGGCGGGCCCAGCGTGGCGCTTCCGCTCATGGCGCGGGCCTTGGTGGAACGCGGCGTGCAGGTGGATGTGGCGACGACCGATGACGACGGCCCGGGAAAACGGCGGGGCGACGTGAGGTGCGGTGCTCCTGTGGCGCGGCAGGGCTTCCGCGTGTTCTATTTCACCAAGCAGACCGAGTTTCACAAAATGTCCCTGCCGCTGTTGCTCTGGCTGTTCCGTCATGTGTCAGCCTACGATGCGGTGCATGTGCATGCCGTGTTTTCATTCTCGGCGCTGGCCGCCGGATGGGCCTGTCGTCTCCGCAAGGTGCCGTATGTGGTGCGTCCGCTGGGAGTGCTGAACGCCTGGGGCATGGAGAACCGCCGCCAGTGGCTCAAGAAATGGTCCTTCCGCCTGCTGGACAAACCTGTGCTCGATCATGCGGCGGCTATTCATTACACCAGTCATCAGGAGGCGGATGAGGCCGCCCGATTGGGCATCCAGGCGCGCTCCGTGGTCATTCCGCTGGGGATTGACGTGGGTCCGTTGCATTCGCCGCCGTCACCGGAGCTGTTCCTCTCACGGTTTCCGCAAACCGCAGGCAGGCGCGTCGTGCTGTTCCTCTCGCGGCTGGATCCGAAGAAAAATGTGGAGGCGCTGCTGGAGGCATTCACGCGGCTGGCACATGGTTCCGTCCTGGTCATCGCCGGTGAGGGGGACGCCGGCTATGTGGCAACTCTGAAGGTGCGCGCCGCCGTCCTGGGTATTGAGGAAAGCGTGATCTGGGCCGGACATGTGTCGGGCGCGGACAAGCTCTCCGCCTTTGCCGCCGCCACGCTTTTTGTGCTGCCGTCGCGCTCGGAAAACTTCGGCATCGCACTGCTGGAGGCCATGGCCGCAGGACTGCCCTGCGTGACCACCGGCGAGGTGGCGCTCGCCGCCGACATGCGGCGCATGGACGCCGGGTGCCTGCGCCTTGTGCCTGTGGATGACCCGCACGCCCTTGCCGTCGCGATGTCTTCGTTGCTCGATCACCCCGATGAGGCCAGGGCGATGGGATTGTGCGGCGGCAGGCTGGCCCGCGCTCATTTCAGCACCGGGGCGATGGCCGCGGCCTTGTCGGAACTCTACCTGGAGTGCCACGCCTGATGAATCTGCACGACATCACCCCGCTCATCCTCACCTGGAACGAGGAGCCGAATCTCCGCCGATGCCTGGAGCGCCTGCGTTGGGCGAAGGAGGTCGTCATCCTCGACAGCGGCAGCACGGATGCCACAGCGGCGATTGCCGCCGAGTTCCCAAACACTCGTCTTCTTGTGCGCCCTTTCGACGATCACACCACGCAGTGGAACCACGGCGTCGATGCCTGCGGCACGAATTGGATTCTTTCCCTCGACTGCGACTACGTCCTCTGTCCTGGTTTTGAAGAGGAGCTTTCCAAGCTGGAAGAAGCCACGGCCTTCGATGCCTTTTACGCCTCGTTCCGCTATTTGATCTTCGGCAAACCGCTGCGCGCCTGTCTCTACCCGCCGCGCGCCGTGCTGTTCCGCAAAGACCGCTGCCGCTACATCGCGGATGGCCACACGCAGGTATTGAGCATCCCCGGCATCGTCGCGCATCTCGTCACGAAGATCGACCACGACGATCGCAAGCCGCTCAGCCGTTGGTTTTCATCCCAGGACAAGTACGCACTGCTGGAGGCGGAAAAGCTGGCCGCCCGCACGCGGCTCAGTCCGCAAGACCGTATCCGTCGCTTCATCGTCATCGCGCCGTGGCTGGTGTTTTTCTTCACGCTGATTGTCCGCGGCACGTTGCTCGATGGCTGGCGGGGATGGTTCTACGCGTTCCAGCGCATGGCCGCGGAGATCATGCTCTCACTGCGGTTGTTGGAACGACGGTTTGTCACATCAGGAGGCCATTCTTCATGAAAAAAGCACTTATCACCGGCATCACCGGCCAGGATGGTTCCTACCTGGCGGAGCTGTTGCTGAAAAAAGGTTACGAGGTGCATGGCATCATCAGACGTTCCTCCAGCTTCAACACGGAGCGCATCGACCACATCTACCAGGATCCGCATGTGAACAATGCACGGCTTGTGTTGCACTTTGGCGACCTGGCGGACGCGGTGCAGATGGTGAAGTTGCTCTACGAGCTGCAACCGGACGAAATCTACAACCTTGGCGCCCAGTCGCATGTGAAGGTGTCATTCGACATCCCCGAGTACACGGGGGATGTCGATGGCTTGGGCACGCTGCGCATTCTAGAGGCCATCCGCGAATCGGGTCTGGAAAAGAAGGTGCGTTTTTACCAGGCATCGTCGTCCGAGATGTTCGGCAAGGTGCAGGAGGTGCCGCAGACGGAGAAAACGCCGTTCTGGCCGCGGTCGCCCTATGGCTGCGCGAAGGTCTTCGCCTACTGGCTCACGGTCAATTATCGCGAAAGCTACGGATTGCATGCCTCCAACGGCATCCTCTTCAACCACGAGAGCCCGCGCCGTGGCGAAACTTTCGTGACGCGCAAGATCACGCGGGCCGCCACCCGCATTAAAATGGGCCTGCAGGACAAGCTATACCTCGGCAACCTCGATGCAAAACGCGACTGGGGTTTTGCGGGCGAGTATGTGGAGATGATGTGGCTCATGCTCCAGCAGGAGAAGCCGGACGATTATGTCGTCGCGACGAATGAGGCGCACAGCGTGCGCGAGTTTTGTCAGGAAGCGTTCGGCCTGTTGGGCCTCGATTGGGAGAAGCACGTCGTGCATGACACGCGCTACGAGCGTCCGGCGGAGGTCGATCTGCTCATTGGCAATCCCGCGAAGGCGCGCAAGCAACTCGATTGGGAGCCGAAGGTGCGGTTCAAGGAACTGGTGAAAATCATGGTCGATGCTGATCTTCGGCTCGCGGAACATGAGGCGAGAGTGGAAACATTTAAAGGGCGATGAAACTGTTTATTTCTGGACACAAAGGAATGGTCGGAAGCGCGCTGGTGCGGCGTTTTCAAGGCTCTCCTGGCATCAGCCTTGTGCTGCGCTCACGCCAGGAGCTGGATTTGTCTGACCAGGCCGCCGTCACGGCATTTTATGAGACGGAAAAACCCGACGCCGCGATCATCGCCGCGGGAAAGGTCGGTGGAATCTACGCGAACAACACCTTCCCGGCGGAATTCATTCATGAGAATCTGGCCATTGCCACAAACTGCATCCACAGCGCGTGGGTGAGCGGCGTGAGGCGGCTGTTGTTTCTCGGCAGTTCCTGCATCTATCCAAAGCTCGCTCCGCAACCGATCCGGGAGGACAGCTTGCTTTCATCCGCCTTGGAGCCGACCAACGAGGCCTATGCCATCGCCAAAATCGCCGGTGTGAAGATGGCGGAGTATTACCGCAGGCAATACGGAGTCGTTTTCCACTCTGCCATGCCGACCAACCTGTACGGACCGGGTGACAACTACCATCCGCGGAACTCGCATGTGATGCCCGCGTTGATCAGACGCTTCCATGAGGCAAAGATGGACGGATTGGATGAGGTGAAGGCGTGGGGGACGGGCACGCCACGCCGTGAGTTCATGCATGTGGATGACTTGGCGAACGCCTGCGCGTTTCTTTTGCAGGCTGATGATCCTCCGGATCTCGTCAATGTGGGCTCCGGTTCGGATGTGACCATCCGTGAGCTCGTCGAGCTCGTCGCGGCCGTGGTGGGCTATTCAGGTCGCATCATCTGGGATGAATCCAAACCGGACGGCACGCCGCGCAAGCTGCTCGACACCTCGCT
>JAEUHJ010000193.1 GCA_016795375.1 Verrucomicrobiaceae bacterium | reverse complement strand
ACCCAGGCTCGATGAAAATCTCCACCATCGGCGGCAATGTGGCCGAGAACTCCGGCGGTTTGCGCGGCCTGAAGTATGGCGTCACACGCGACTACGTCATGGGCATGGAAGTCGTGCTGCCGGACGGCACGCAGACCTTCCTCGGCAACAAATGCGTCAAGGACGTGGCCGGTTACTCGATGAAGGACCTGTTTATCGGCAGCGAAGGCACGCTCGGCATCATCACCGAGGTCATCCTGAAGGTGCTGCCGCGCCCGAAGGGCCGCAAAACGATGCTCGCGCTCTACGACTCGATGGAAAAGGCCGCCGAGACCATCTCCGCGATCATCGCGGCCAAGATCATCCCCTGCACGCTGGAATTTCTCGACCGCATGACGGTGCGATGCGTCGAGGACTACGCCAAGATCGGCCTGCCCATCGATGTGGAGGCGCTGGTGCTGATGGAGACAGACGGGCATCCCGCCGTGGTCGAAGAAGAAGCCGCGCAGATGATGGCCCTGGCCAAGGCGAACGGTGCGCGTGATGTCCGCGCCGCTGCGGATGAACAGGAGGGCGCGAAACTCGCCGCCGCGCGTCGCAATGCCTTCTCCGCGCTCGCGCGCATCCGCCCCACGACGATTCTTGAGGATGTGACCGTTCCACGCAGCGAGCTGGCGCGCATGGTCTCCTTCATCGACGGCGTGGCGAAGCGTCATCGCCTGCTGATCGGCACCTTCGGCCATCTGGGAGATGGGAATCTGCATCCGACCTTCCTCACCAACGAGCGCGACCATGAGGAGATGCATCGCATCGAGGTGGCTCTGGAGGAGATCGTCGAGGAAACCATCCGCGTCGGCGGAACTGTGACCGGCGAGCACGGCGTCGGCCTGGCCAAGAAAGGCTTCCTCAAGCGCCAGCTCGGCGAAGGCAGCTACGAACTGATGCGCAGCATCAAGCATGCCCTCGATCCGCAAGGGCTGCTGAATCCAGGGAAGATTTTTGACTGAGGAGCCGACCATGCCGCAAGCCAAGCTTCTCAAAGAACTCGATTACTCCGTGCTCCAGCAGTGCATGCACTGCGGCATGTGCCTGCCGACGTGTCCGACGTATGTGGAGACCAAGTTGGAGCGCAACAGCCCGCGCGGGCGCATCTCGCTGATGCGGGCCATCGCGGATGACGAGCTGGAGGTGACGCGGGCGTTCTCGGACGAGATGTATTACTGCCTGGGCTGCCTCGCCTGCCAGACCGCGTGTCCGGCGGGTGTGAACTATGCGGAGCTGTTTGAAACTGCCCGCGCCGAGGTGGAGCTGGCGGAGGTGAACGACGGCATGCAGCGCGGATTCTGGCGCTGGCTCTCCTTGAACGTGATCTTCATGCACCCGTGGCTGCTGCGGCTGGTCGGACGCGTGCTGAGGCTTTATCAAAGCACGAAACTCGACGTGCTGATGCGCAAGCTGCGCTTCTTCGGCCTCATGCCGAAGTCACTGGCCGCTCTGGAGCCGCAGACACCGCGCATCGCGGAAAAATTCTCCCATGAGCTGATCCTGCCGGTGGAGTCTCCGCCGGGAAAGCCGAAGCACCGTGTGGCCCTGCTCACCGGCTGCGTGCAGGATCTCGCCTTCTCGAACATCAACCGCGACACGGCGGACGTGCTGCTGGCGAACGGCTGCGAGGTGATCACTCTGGCCTCGCAGCACTGCTGCGGTTCACTTCACGCGCACAATGGCGAGCTGGAGCTGGCGCGCGAGCTGGCGCGCAGGCAGATCGACAGCCTCGATCTCGACTCATTGGACGCGATCATCACAAATGCCGGCGGCTGCGGCTCGCATTTGAAAGGCTATGGTCATCTGCTGCACGGCGATCCGTTTTATGCGGCCCGGGCGAGAGTGTGGGACACGAAAGTGAAGGACGTCCACGAATGGCTGGTGCAGACCGGCTTCCGCAAGCCGGCGGCGGGCGCAGGCATTGATGAAGTCACTTATCATGAGAGCTGCCATCTCTGCCACGGGCAGAAGGTGGTGTCGCAGCCACGGCAGGTACTTGCCAGCATCCCCGGGCTGAAGTTCAAGGAGCTGCCGGAGTCGAACTGGTGCTGCGGCAGCGCGGGCATCTACAACATCACGCAGCCGGAGCAGAGCCAGAAGCTGCTCAAGCGGAAGCTGGAGAACCTGGAGCTGGCGAAGGCTCCTGTCGTCGCCACCAGCAATCCGGGCTGTCATTTGCAGCTCGTGAACGGTTTGAAAGCCTGCGGCGGACATTCCTGCCATGAAGTCACGCAGCCGGTGACGCTGCTGGCACGGGCGTATCGGGCGGAGCAGGGGTGCTGATCGCTTCACAGGAGCAGATACCGGAAGACACCGGAACGGAGGATAGGTGTTGTGGTTTCATTGGTGCGGAGCATCATCCGCGCCCGTGACTGATTTGAAAAAAACGCGCCTGTTCATGTTTGCCGCGCCACTGTGCAGCGGTGGCATTCTCGTATTCGCGTTCCCGGCTTGGAACTCCGGCCTGGCGGTGTGGGCGTGGCTGTTTCCACTGCTTTCCGTGCTGTGGGCATGGCGGGATGTGGAAGGCGTGAAGGCGCGGCCGTTCTTGCGCGGCTATCTTTGCGGACTGGCGTTCTTTCTGCCGAATCTCTGGTGGGTGCGGCATTCGTCGAGGGTGATCGGCGGCGCGTATGATGATTCGTGGGTCGGATGGGGGCCGGAACTGATGGGATTTGGAGCGGTGACCGGGCTGTCGGGCTATTGCGCGGTGTATTTCGGCCTGTGGGCGTGGTTCACGCATCGTTTCGCCCGGCCGAGTGTGAAGACGCTGACGCAGGACACCTGGCAGGTCAGTGTGACTCATTCATTGTGGTCTGCGTTTCTCGCCGCAGGCGCCTGGGTGGCGTGTGAGTGGCTGCGCAGCACGACCGTGTTCACCGGCTTCGGCTGGAATGGCCTCGGCGTGGCGATGCAGCGCAATCTGGTGCTGATCCAGCCGGCGGACGTTGTCGGCGTGATGGGATTGTCGTTTCTACCGGTTTTCGTAACCTGTGCGGCCTGGAACATGATCACGCGGCTGGTGTTCTTTTTTCGAGGGGAGGGGACATGCAAGAGCAGGCTCGACTTCACGGTGGCGTTGATTCTGATGCTGGCATCCGCTGGTTATGGCGCCCTGAAACTGACCGAGAAACCGGCGGAGAACATCAAAGTGCGCACGGTGGTGGTACAGCCGAACGTGGCGCAGGTGGATGCCTGGTCGGGCCGGTTTGCGGAGCAGACTTATGAGAGGCTGGACAAGTTCACACGCATGTATGCCGCGTCACGCGACGGGAAAACACCTGCCGATCTCGTGATCTGGCCGGAGAGCGCGCTGCCGGTGAACATCAATGACAAGTTTCACCAGCTTCCCGAAGGCTGGCACACACACTATTTTGATGACCTGCTGCACACGGGCGACTTTGCACTGCTCAGCGGCACGGAAATCCTGGAGGACGATGGCAGGGCGCGGGTGTCCGCTGTGTTATTTCAGGGCAACTCGGCGAACCGGCAGGATCACCACAAGGTGCATCTCGTCCCCTTCGGTGAATATCTGCCGCTGCGGGACATCCCGCCGTTTTCCTTTCTGCGCGGTGTGCTGCCAGGGGACTTCACGCCGGGCACGCAGACCGAGCCGCTGCGGCTGATGAGGCCGGAGGTGCAGATCATCCCGCTCATCTGCTTTGAGGACACCGTGGGCCGCGTGGCGCGGAAATTCTCGCGTGAGGCGCCGCAGATGATCGTGAGCATCAGCAATGACGGCTGGTTCCTCCACAGCATCGAGACCGAGGTGCATCTTGCCAACGCGATCTTCCGCTCCATCGAGCTGCGCCGCCCGATGGTGCGCGCCACGAACACGGGCGTGACGTGTTTCATCGACCCGCAAGGCCGTGTCACCTCGCGCCTGGATGATCCCGACACCGGCAGGTCATTTGTCGAGGGTGTCCTGCCCGGCGAGGTGAGCGTGCCGCTGAAAGGCGGGATGACGGTGTATGCGCGTTTTGGAGACTGGTTCGCGTTGACGATGCTTCTGATCTGCGCGGGCCGCATGGCCACCCGCCTTGTTTTCTGAACTCCCCATCCATCATGTCCAGCAATCAGCCACGCCGTGCCGGCATCCTCATTCCAGTCTTCGCCCTTCGTTCCGCCGGAGATCTCGGCATCGGTGACACAGGTGCCGTGCGCCAGCTCATCGACTGGGCGGCGGAGACGGGACTGGGATTCCTGCAATTCCTACCCATCAACGCGACTGGTGGCGACAGCAGCCCCTACAATGCGATCAGCTCCGTGGCGCTGGATCACTTGACGCTGGAACTCATGCCCGGGGCGGTGCCGGAGCTGGACGAGAAATTTTTTAACACCGTCTGCGGCGTCCTGCGCGCGGATCTGCTGCGCCAGGGGGCGGTGAATTATCCGAAGGTGCGTCGATTGAAAAATATGCTGCTGCGCCGTGCATTCAGCCAGATCGAGTCGCAAGCGGCGCGCATGGCGGAGTTCGAGGCTTTTTGCGAAAGGGAGGCCGCATGGCTCGATGACTTCTGTCTCTTCAAAGTGCTCATGGAGGAGCACGGGCACGAGGACTGGACGAACTGGCGCGAGGAACTCAACACCGCCGCCAAGGCCCGGGCCTGGCGTGATGCGAAGGGTGACGAGATCGACGACCGCATCCTTTTCCACGCCTATGTGCAATGGCTGTGCTTCAGCCAGTGGCGCGGACTGCGCGCCCATGCGGATGCAAAGGGGATCAGGCTCATGGGGGACATCCCGTTCGGCATCTCATGGTGCAGCGCGGACGTGTTTTTCCAGCCGGAGCAGTTCGATCTGGAGTGGTGCGGCGGCGCGCCGCCCGAGACGTACTTCAAGGATGATTATTTCGTGCAGCGCTGGGGGCAGAACTGGGGCATTCCGCTCTATCGATGGGATGTGATGGAACGCGACGGTTTCCAGTGGTGGCGTCAGCGGACGCGGATGCTCACGGAAATCTTCGACATCTTCCGCATCGACCATGTGCTCGGTTTTTACCGCATCTACAGCTTTCCATGGCGGCCGGCGCGCAACGCGGAGTTCTGCCATCTCGACGACGACGGGGCCAGGGCGCGTGCCGGAGGCCGGCTGCCGCGTTTCATCGAGAATGACGATGACACTGCTGAGCACAAGGCCGCCAACCTGGCGAGTGGCGACAAATACCTGCGCATGATCCTCGCGGCGGCGGATGGGCGGGCTGAGGTTGTGGCCGAGGACCTGGGCACGGTGCCGGATTATGTTCGCCCTCATCTGCTCAGCCTGGATGTGCCAGGTTTCAAAGTCTGTCACTGGGAGGACGACGGGAAGGGACGTGTCGTGATGGGGGGCGATTACGACAACTGCGCCTTCACCACCTATGCCACGCATGATCACGAGCCGATGCGGACGCACTGGGAGCACCGGCGCAGGGATCTGGACAGTGCTGATGATGCCACCCGCGTCGTGGCGGAGATGGAGCTACGGTTCCTGTCTGATTTTGCAGGCTTGCGTTTCTCCGCCGGCGGATGGCCTGAGTATGATGGCCATATCCGCCATGCGTTGATCGAAGCTCTGCTCACCAGCAACGCCCGCTTCGCAGCCTTCATGCTCACCGATCTCTTTGGTCTCGAAGATCGCTTCAACGTGCCCGGCATCGCCGCGGACAGCAACTGGAGCGCACGGCTGCCGATGACCGTGGCGGAACTGCGCCATGCCACGCCGTGGAAAGACGAGTGCGCGTGGCTGAAGAAGGCGGTGCAGCGCACCGAACGCTGATAAGGTGGCGTCACTTTCCTGCGATGGCTCAGGCTGGCAGGCGCGGGGACCTTTACTCACTCGCCCGGCATCTTCTCCGTGGGCCAAGTCTCGACCCACGGCAGGCCGTAGGCGTTCAGGTCGGCCATGAAGGGATCGGGATTGAGCTGCTCGACATTCCAGACGCCGGGCTGGCGGTATTCGGACGGATTGGTGAGGAGCTGACGCGCGGCGATCATGGCGGGGACGCCGGTGGTGTAGCTCACGCCCTGCGAATTGGTCTCCTTGTAGCACTCCTGATGGTCGCAGATGTTGTAAACGTAGTAGCGCTTGGGCTTGCCGTCCTTGCCGGTGCCTTCGATCCAGTTGCCGATGCAGGTCTTGCCCTTCGTGTCGGGG
>JAEUHJ010000211.1 GCA_016795375.1 Verrucomicrobiaceae bacterium | reverse complement strand
GGAGATGGAGCGCGCCTTCAAGGCCGGCATGCGCCACGTTGACCACTTCTGGTGCGCCATGAGCAGCGTCACCTCGCTGCGTTCACGCTTTGGCACGCCCATGCAGGCGTCGATGGAGCAGTTCGTGCTGGCCACCGCCGACATGAGCACCGAGGTCATCGCCGACGGCAAGCATCTCTCTCCCGAGCTGCTCGATTTCGCCTTTCGCATGAAGGGCGCGGAGAAGCTCTGCCTCGTCACCGACAGCAACCGCGCGCTCGACATGCCGCCGGGCCGCTACCGCTTCGGATCCGAGGATGACGGCCCGTTTTTCGAGAGCGACGGCACGGTCGGCTTCGTCCCAGGCGGCGGTCTGGCCAGCGCCGTCACGGGCATGGACCACATGATGCGTCACATGAGGCAAAACACCTCCGCCACGCTGCCTCAGGCCGTCCGCATGGCCAGCCTCACGCCCGCCGAGCGCACAGGCATCGCCAAAACCTGCGGCAGCCTCGAAAAAGGGAAACAGGCCGACATCCTCGTGCTGAATCGCAAACTCGAGGTGCGGCAGACTTTCATCGCTGGTGCCGAGGTGCCACGAGACTGACGCCCAGCCTGGTTTCCGGGCTTCAACAGATTGCCAGGAAGGCCGCCCGGCTGAAAAAACACCGCAGCGGCCCTTTTCAATGCGCGTTGACTTGCTAGCTTGCCTGTTCGCCCGCCACTGATCGGCGTGCGGTTCAGTCTCGCGCATGTCCAGCCTCGTCTCCGATCTACCCGTCCTGCTCCGTTCCTACGATGAGCGCACACGCCAGGAGGCGGAGCGTCTCGTGGATGACGATGCGGTGATGGGCCTGGAGCTGATGGAGGATGAAATGATGGCCGAGGTGCGTCTGGACGAACGCGCCGTGCAGGTGCGCTGGCTGCGAGGCGAACGCGGCTGGCATGGTGAAAGCGAAGTCGATGATGACGAGGAGCTGGAAAACCTCGCGCTGTGCGCCAGCCTCGTGGCGGTGCAGCGAAAGGAATCACGCGGCACGCTGCCGCAGACGCCGGTGGAGGAGGAGGACTTCGAACATCTGCTGACCTCAAAGCTGGGACGCCAGCTCACGCCGGACGAGGAGAATTATCTCAGCAAGATGGAGAAGCGCTACGAGCGCGTGCGCCTCACCGGAAAAATTTTCGACCAGGACATGGTGCGACTGCATCCGAAGTGGGCGATCCAGAGCATCGAGCCCGTCGCGCTGTGGCCGGAAGCGCCGAAAAACCTGCGTGAGTTCTGGAATTACGTCGCGCTCGCCCTCGCGGACAAAGGGCTCGCGCCGCCCGCCTTTCTGCGCGGGATGGCAGACCTCGAAGCCACTCGTGAGGCGTTGCGTGAATGGCGTCACGCCAGCACGGTTCCGACCTGGCGGAAGCGCATCCGTGAATTCATCGACGCGCGACAGGATCTGGACCGCTCGAATCATCGCGTGCCGCGTCAGTGCGAGTTCCGCCTGCTCATCACGGTGAACGAGGCGAAGCTGCAAATCCGCCTCGGTGGCGACACGCCATCGCCATTCACCACGGTGGACGCCGCGCTGCTGGACAATCTGCGCAGGGAGCATCGCGACGGCCGCATTGTGACTTCCGGATCTTCGGAACTGCTCCTCGTCTCGTGCCTGGCGCAGAGCGGGGAGGATTGGAACGATTCTTTCCGGCTGGAGACGAAACATCACGCGCAATGGCTCGCCACGCTGTTCCAACAGCCGGCGTTGAACGAACTGCTTGTCACACTGGATGAATCATCCTTCCATCGCGGTGCCGAACCGCTGCGCTGGGCGTCCAAACTCAGCGATGACGGCCTCACGCTCGGTTTGCAGCTCGAAACCGCAGATGGCACAGCCGCGCCGCTGCCACTGCGCATTTTGCGCGGCGCGGACACGTTTTATTTGAGCGCGGACAAGTTGTTTCACGGCCCGACGTGGTTGCACGATGATTCACGCATCGAAACACCGGTGATCATGCCGCTGGAGGCGCTCGCCACGCCGGAAGGCATCGCCTTCATGCGCGAGATCGACATCACGGTGCCGGAATCGATCCAGGGCCGCGTGCGCCATGAGAACCTGCGCGTGAAGATCACCGCCGCCTGCATGATGAAAGTGCCGCAGTCCAGCGGCGCTGAATTCGTGACCTTCAAGGCCGATGCCGTCGATGGTGGAGGCCAGGTGCGCGAGCGGCTGCGCATCTCCGGCTGGCAGCCCGTGGACGAAAAAAAAAACGCGGAAAGTGAGGATACCATCGTTTGCCGTGATCGCCGCGCCCTGCGTGACGCCGAAGAACTCCTGAACCAGCTCCGCCGCACATGGGATCACGAATCCGACGGCTGGCGGGTGCGCATGGCGAAGGATTTTCCCGACCTGTTCCACCGCTGGGCCACGCATCTGCCGGAGAACGTCTCTTTGGACACGGACGAGCGGTTGCAAACCATCCTTGCCGATCCTCTCATCGCCCGCGTGCGTATTGAGGCCACGCAGACCGCCAACATCGACTGGCTCGATTTGAAGCTCGTGTTCGACATCGAAGGCATGGACCTCAAGCCGGCTGACATCCGCCGCCTGATCGCCGCGAAGGGCGATTTTGTGCGCTTTGCTGATGGTTCGTGGCGTCGTGTGAAGCTCGAACTCAGCGAGGAGCAGATGCAGATGCTCGACAGCCTCGGCATCGACCTCGATGAGCACAGCGACGAGGCGCACCGCCTGCACTGGCGTCAGCTTGCCCAGGAAAAAGCGGCGGAGATCGTCAATCCGAAGGCATGGGGCAAGATTGTCGAGCGCATGGAGGCTGCGAAGATTGATCTGCGTCCGCCGGTGCCCGAGGAGCTGAAGATAACGCTGCGCCCATATCAGATCGAAGGTTATCAATTTCTCACCTACCTCACCTCGAACCGTTTCGGCGGCATTCTGGCGGATGACATGGGCCTGGGCAAGACGCTGCAAAGCATCACCTGGGTGTTGTGGCTGCGTTCGCGCAAAAAAGCTGACGGCCCGCATCTGCCCGTGCTCGTCGTGTGCCCGAAGTCCGTGCTCGATGTGTGGGCGCTGGAGTTCAACAAGGCCGCGCCGCACATGCGCGTGCTCGTGCTGCATGACCGCGATCTGTTTGATCTCAATCTGGTGCAGACGCAGATCGATGTGCTGGTCATCAATTACACGCAGATGCGCAACGTCATCGAGGAACTGTCCACCATCCGCTGGCTGGCCGCGATCCTCGACGAAGGCCAGCAGATCAAGAACCCCGATTCGCAGACCGCACGCGCCGCGCGTCAGCTTCGTGCCGACAACCGTCTCGTCCTGACCGGCACGCCGCTGGAAAATCGTCTGCTCGACTTGTGGAGCCTCATGACCTTCGCCACGCCCGGTGCGTTAGGCGAACGTGCGTATTTCCACCGTCACTTCGACCGCCGCAAGGACTCGCGCGCCTCCGAACGTCTCGCCGCACGCTTGCGTCCGTTCCTGCTGCGCCGCACGAAATCGCAGGTCGCGCGTGATCTGCCTTCCCGCAGCGAGGAGAACATGCTGTGCGAGATGAGCGGCCGCCAGGCTGAGCTCTACAAGGAGGAACTCGCCCGCGCGCAGCATCTCGTGCTCAGCAGTTCCGGTTTCGACATGGTGAACCGCCGTCGCTTTGCCATCTTGCAGGCGTTGACACGACTGCGGCAGATTTGCTGTCATCCGGGTCTCATCGACCACACGGCTGCGAACGAAGAAAGCGCCAAGCTCACCGCCACGCTCGATCTGCTTCAGGAACTGCACGCCGAAGGCCACAAGGTGCTGCTCTTCAGCCAGTTCGTCACGATGCTGAAAATCATCCGCACCAAGCTGGAGGAGCTGAACCTGCCCTTTCACTGGCTCACCGGCGCCAGCACCGACCGTGCGGGCATCGTGAAAGCCTTCCAGGAGGACGAAAAGGCCAGCGTGTTCCTGCTTTCGCTCAAGGCCGGCGGCAGCGGCCTCAACCTCACCGCTGCGTCCTATGTCATTCTTTACGATCCGTGGTGGAATCCCGCCGTGGAGAACCAGGCCATCGACCGTGCCCACCGCATCGGCCAGACGCAGCCCGTCATGGCCTACCGCATGCTGACGAAGAACACCATCGAGGAGAAGATCATGACGCTTCAGCACAAGAAGAACCTCATGGTCAGCAACGTTCTCGGCGAAGGCGGCTTCACCAACCTGCTGGAACGCGCAGATTTCGAATTCCTCTTCGACATCGAGGCGGAGCGCGCTCCGTGACGCGGCAAGATCATCCCTTGCCGCGATTCCAGCGTCGTGCATACTCCGCGCACTCCGTGCGCACGCTCCTGTAGCTCAACGGTTAGAGCAGGGGACTCATAATCCCTTGGTTGCGGGTTCGAATCCCACCGGGAGCACTTTGCATGTTTGCTGAATTGAGTGGTGCGCGGGCCATCGGGCGGCCGTTTTTGCAACTTTGCGACCTTGGGCATGGAAAAATCTTGTTCCGGGGCGTGCTTTGCGTTCTCATTCCATCACCGCACGAATATGACCGAGGCTGAACGCAGGATCATCGCCGCCCAGGGCTATGTGGAATTGGGCCTCTTTGACGAGGCCAGGGAGGAGCTGGCTCCGCTGCCGGCGGAGATGCACGAGCGTGTGGATGTCACCGAGATCACGCTCTTGTGCCTCATGGGCAGGCACTGCTGGGGAGAGGCGCTGGCGCTGGCGACCAAGCTGTGCGCGCAGGAGCCTTCAGAGCCCGGCGGCTACATTCACGCGGCGTTCTGCCTGCATGAGCTCGGCCGCACCGCCGAGGCGGTGGACGTGCTCTCACGCGGCCCGGCCACGCTGCGCACGAAGCCGGTGTATTATTACAACATGGGCTGCTACCACGCCCGCCTCGGTCTGCATGACAAGGCGCTGACTTACCTCGACCGCGCGTTTGAGATGGATGGCGAGCTGCGGCAGCATGCGCGCAAGGACCGCGATCTCGACTGCCTCCGCTCCCAATTGGAGGCCCACCACGCATGAGCGTGCCCGCCAGCCCCGCGCACCTCCAGGCCGTGCGCACTTGGTTTGAGGAAAACTTCCGCACGCGCGGGGAGATGGGCGCCTCGGTCTCCATCTGGCAGCATGGGCGCGAGGTTTTGAGCCTAGCGCAGGGCCACTGCGACCGCGCCCGTTCAAAGGCTTGGGACGACCACACGCTCGCCCCCGTCTGGTCCGCCACGAAAGGCCCCGCCGCCGTGTGCTGCCTGCTTGCGCTTGAGGAGGCGGGCATCCCGCTCGACTGCCCGGTGGCGGAGGTGTGGCCCGAGTTCGTCGGCGGTGGCAAATCCAACCTCGCCTTCATCCATTTGCTCACGCACACCGCCGGTTTGTGTGCGCTCGATCAACGCACGCCGATTTACAACTATGAGGCCGTCATTGAGACGTTGGAGCGGCAGCATCCGCTCTGGGAGCCGGGGACGCGCCAGGGCTATCACGCGCGCACCTTCGGCTTCCTGCTCGATGAAGTCGTGCGTCGCCTCACCGAGGCCGAGTCGCTCGGCGAATACTTCCGCGAAGTCTTCGGCAGTCCCATGGCGCTCGATTTCTGGATCGGCCTGCCCAGCGCGCAGTGGGAGCGCGTCTCACCGGTGTATCCTGGCAAGATCAGCATCGCCTCCGTCGACCAGCCATTCATCAAGGCGTTCAACACCGCCGGCACGCTCACGCAGCGCACCTTCACCTCCCCCTTCGGGCTGAATGCGGTGAGTGACTTCAATCAGAGCGAGACCTGGGCGCGTGGCTACGCCAGCATGGGCGGCGTCGGCAGCGCACGCGGGCTGGCGCAGTTTTACAGCATGCTCGCCCAACGCGGGTGCTGGGGAGGCGCGCAGCTCATTCCCGAGTCCGTCGCCCGCCGTTTCGAGACCACACTCACGCAGGAGAACGACTCCGTGCTGCTCACCCCCGTCGCCTTCTCCACCGGCATGATGCAGGATCCGCTGGATGAGGATGTGGAGTCCGCGAACCACGGCAGCAAGCTGCGCCAGCTCTACGGCCCCGGCAAACTCGCCTACGGTCATCCCGGTGCCGGCGGCAGCCTCGCCTTCGCCGATCCTGAGCACGGCATCTCCTTCGCCTACGTCATGAACCAGATGGAAGTCGGCGCCCTGCCGGGTGAGAAGGTGCAGGGGCTCGTACGGGCGCTGTATGCGTGATCAAACAGTCTGTTGACGAATTGGCAACACAGGGCGATTGATTGGTGTGCGTGTCATCAAGCAGTCCCACCTGCGGCGGCTTGCCGCCCGGCATCCACGTTCCATGTCAGCCGTCGAAAACTGGCTGGCCGTGGCAAAACAGGGCCGGTGGGGCAGCCTGACGGATGTGCGCCGGACGTTTCCGCATGCCGACGCGGTGGTGGTCACCAGCGGCAACACGGTCACCATTTTCAACATCGCTGGCAATCAGCTCCGCCTCATCACCGCCATTCATTACCGCACGGGCCTTGTCTTCATTCTCCGCCTGCTGACACACGCTGAATACTCAAAGAACACCTGGAAGGAACAGTTATGAAGACCGCCACGCGTCCCCGCCTCTCCGCTGCCCAGTTTGACGGGCTGCCCGCTGACTATGCCGCACTTTGCGCCCTGCTGCTGCCACGCCCGGTCCGCAGCCGCGCCCAGGCCGCCGAAGTCGAGTCCATGATCGACGCGCTGGCCGTCGATGAACGTCGCCTGTCCAGGGACCAGCGTGACTACCTGGAAATGCTCTGCGATGTGCTGGAGGCATGGGACGAATCGCAGGCACCCGCCATTGGCAAGACCACACCCGCCAGGTTTCTGACCATGCTGATCGAGGAATCCGGCCAGCCATCAGCGGCAGTGGCACGCGCCATCGGCGTGGACCGTTCCGTCATCACGCGTTTGCTCAGTGGCGAGCGTGCCTTCACCATTTCTCAGGCGCAGGCGCTTGCGAGGCACTTCGCCGTTGATGCGGCGGCTTTTCTCGGCCTCTCTCAAAAGTAGGCTCACTCCGCGATCTCGTGCTTCCCGGCCTGCACCGCGACCGCCTTCATGCCGCTGCCGGTGATGCGGTTCGCCTTCACGACCTGGCCTTCACCGGCAAGGCTGATGCCGTTCCTGCCGCTGCCGTTGATCTCGTTCTGGATGACGGAGTTGCCCTTTGTTCCGGCCGCGATCTGCACGGCATTGCCCCGCGTGGCCTCGAACACATTCCGCGCGATGATGTTCCCCTCGTTCAGGCCGGGCAGCTTGCACCAGCGCCATAGATTGATGCCCGTGCCGCAGGCGCGGAAGTCGTTCCCCGCCACCAGGCAGGCCGTGGCGTCATTGAGCTCCACCCCGGTCAGGCTGCGGGTGATGTGGTTGTGCGTGGCCACGCATTTGACCGTGAAGTGATCGAAGTCGATCGCCTCGTCCGACGTGTCGCGGATCGTGCAATCGTCGATCTCCGCACCCTCCACCGAATACAACGCGATGCCCCGCCCGTGGCAGTTCTGGATGAAGCAGCGTGTGATGCTGATCTTCCGCGGCTTCGGCCCCGTCGGCCCTTTCTCATAGTTGTAAGCCCCGGTCACGAAGACCGCGCAGAGCTGCGTATGGCCGCGGATCGGCGGATCACCCTCTGCGCGGCCACCGTCGAGCGTCAGTTTGCTGATGTGGACGTCCTCGCTGGCGCCGCGGATCTCGATGAGGTTCGGCGCGTCCTCATGCCGGATCATCGTGCCGTCTGGCACGGGGAATTTCAGCGGCGCTTCGAGCTGGATCGTGTCCTTCTCCACCGCCTTCACCTTCGCCAGGTGGTAGGGCCGCGGCCTCTTCGTGAAGGCGTCCACCTCCCCATCCGCCTCGATCTTCAGCCGCATGCCGGGGTTGATGCCGCGCTGTGAAGCCACGCGGATTTGAGTCGCCCCGGCCTCCGTCACGCCGGCGGCGGTGGCGTGGGCCGCCGGTGGCAGTTTCAGCACGCACTCCTCCGCATCCAGCCCGGTGATGCGCAGCTTCTTCCCGTCCTTCACCCTCAGGCCGCGCTCGATCACATGCACGCCGGGCGGGATCACCACCTCCCCGCCGCCTGCCTTGATCGCATCATCGATGAACTTCTGAATCTCCTCCCCGGTCAGAGCCAAGGCGGGCGTGGTGGCAGTGGCGGCAGTGAGCAGAAGGATGGTGCAGAGCGGCAGAAACTTCATGACGAGGACAAGACGCAGCATGCACAAAGGAACTCGCTTTTCCCGCAGCCTTTCCTCTCTTCAGGCCCTCCACATGAGACTGCTCTCCCGCCCCGGCTTCTACCTCATCTCCCTGCTCATCGCCGTGCTGCTGCTGCTCACCGGCTGGATGCAGTGGAAGCTCGACACGCTGCCGAAACTCAAATCGAAACAAGAAGCCGCCCCCGTAGCCGTTCCCTACCCACCATGAAGCACCTGACCTGCCTGCTCTGCGCCCTGCTCGCTCTCACCGCCCACGCCCGCCAGCCGAACATCATCTTCATCCTCGCCGACGACCTCGGCCCCGGCGATCTCGGCTGCTACGGCCAGAAAATCATCCGCACGCCGAACATCGACCGCATCGCCGCGGAGGGCATGCGCTTCACCCGGCATTACAGCGGCAACGCGGTCTGCGCGCCGTCACGCTGTGTGCTGATGACCGGCCTGCATCCAGGCCACACCTACATCCGTGACAACCGCCAGGCCGATAACGCGAAGGGTTTTCCACGCATGGGCAAGCCGGAGCATGAGGGCCAGTTTCCGATTCCTGATGCCGCCGTCACACTCGCCGAAGTTTTCAAGTCGCTGAACTACACCACCGGCGGCTTCGGCAAATGGGGTCTTGGTGGTCCGGGTTCCACCGGCGAGCCGCTGAAGCAGGGCTTTGACCGCTGGTTCGGTTACAACTGCCAGGGCGTGGCACACAACTACTACCCCACCTACCTTTGGGACAATGACAAGGCGATCGACCTGAAAAACCCGCCCTTCCTCTCCAACGACAAACTGCAACCGGGCGAGGACCCTGCGAAGCCGGAGAGCTACCAGCGCTTCAAAGGCAGCGAATACTCCGCCGATCTCATCGCGGAGCAGGCGCTGAAGTTCGCACGCGAGAACAAGGACCGGCCCTTTTTCATCTTCTGGCCCACCACCGTGCCGCATGTGGCCCTCCAGGTGCCGGATGACTCGTTGCAGGAATACATCGGCAAATTCGACGACCCGCCGTATGCCGGTGGCAATGGCTACCTGCCGCATTTCCAACCGAAGGCCGCGTATGCCGCGATGATCACGCGCATGGACGCCGAGATCGGCAGGATGATGGCCCTCATCGCCGAGCTCGGACTCGACGACGACACCCTCTTCGTCTTCACCAGTGACAACGGCCCGCTCAGCGGCACGCATGAGGGCCTCGCCGGCACCGACTGCGCCTTCTTCAACTCCAACCAGGGCCTGCGCGACGGCAAAGGCACGCTCTACGAAGGCGGCTTCCGCGCACCCTGCGTCGTGCGCTGGAAAGGAAAGATCAAGGCCGGCGTCACCAGCGACCGCGTCACCGGTTTCGAGGACTGGATGCCCACGCTCGCTGAACTCGCCGGCGGCAAAGACCACACGCCCGCCCACACCGACGGAATCAGCTTCGCGCCGACGCTGCTGGGTGAAAAGCAGCCTGCGCGTGAATTTCTCTACCGTGAGTTCCTCGGCTACGGCGGCCAGCAGATGCTCCTCATGGGGGATTGGAAGCTTCTGCGCATGAACCTCGCCACCAGGCCCGCGAACGCGAAAAGCAAAGCGAAGGGCAAAGGCAAGCCCATGAGCGAGGAACTCTACAACATCACCACCGATCCCACCGAGACGAGGAACGTCATCGCGGAGAATCCCGATCTCGTCGCGAAGATGAAGAAACTCATGGCCGCGCAGCACATGAACAGCGCCGATTTCCCGATGACGGCGCTGGATCATTGAGGAGAGCGCGCGCTCCACGCGCAGGCCGGAAGTGTCCGGCGCATGAAGCTGTGCCAACGCAAAGGGGAAGTTCACCGGACTATCCGGCCGGGCTGGAGGGCGTCCGAGTGTCACAAAGCCCACGCCCGCGCCGGATGGTCGGGCGAAGCGAACTGCGGGCGAGGTGGCGTTAGATTTCCGCCCGACACATCCGGCCTGCGTCACTGTGAAAAGGCGCCACTGCGCCCGAGCAAAAAAGTCGGCGTGGCTCCCTGTCAAAGCAGCCGGTTGCGTTTGAAGAACCAGATGGGCAGCACGGCGGAGAGGACGATGATGATCATCACCAGGGCGAAGGCCCAGCCGTTGTCCGCGGCGGGCAGGCCGACGTTCATGCCGTAGATGCTGGCGATGAGAGTGGGGGGCATGAAGAGCACGCTGGCGACGGTGAAGATTTTGATGATCTGGTTCTGCTGGATGTTGATGAGGCCCAGGGTGGACTCCAGCAGGAAGGTCATCTCCTGGGTCTGCTGGTTGGTGTAGTCATCCAGGCTCTTGATGTCGCGCATGACGCTGCGGAACTGCGCTGCCAGGTCGCCGCGCATCCAGGTGGCGGCGTTGTTGAGGAAGTATTGCAGCATGCGGCTGAGGCTCAGGAGGCTCTCGCGCAGATTCGCCACGAGCGCGCTGCGGCGGCCGAGCAGCTTCACCACGTCGCTGAGATCCTTTTCGACGCCGGCGTGCGCCTTGTGCGGATCGTGGGTGAAGATGTCGCGGCAGATTTTCTTCATGTCGCCCTCGATGCCCTGCAGCGCGTCGGCGATGCGGGCGACGAGCAGTTCGAGCAACTGGAGGAAAACGGCGTCGCTGGTGAGCGGCAGGGAGCACTTGCGTCGCACCTGGTCCACGAGTACGCGGAAGGCCATCGGGTCGGTGTAGCGCACGGTGGTCAGGCAGTCGGGCGCGATGACGAAGGAGATCGAGGTGTTGTCCGGATCAGGCGTGTCGAGTCCGACGGGAATCCAGGCGGTCATGTAGAGCGCGCCTTTTTCCATGTAAAGGCGGCTGGACTCCTCGATCTCTTGCATCTCCTCACGTGTGGGGAGCTGGTATTCGAGCCACTTTTCCGACTCCAGCTCCTCGTCACGGCCCGGATTGAGCAGATCGAGGAAGACAAGATTGTCCGGGAACGGATGCGATTTCTCGTCGTTCCAGTCGATGAGCTGTCCTTGCTGGGTGAGGATGCGAACCATGCGTGCGGTTGGGAAAGGGCGGGCATGGTAGTCGTGTCAACCCATCGCGCCAGAGCAAACAAACGGCGCGGGTAAATTAACTGGAGATCACTTTCCAGGCTGTCTGCCGCGCGCCATCCAGTCAAAAGCCTGCCGCCGTTGCACGGGCAGCTTGCGGTGAAAGCTGTCCTCGATCGCGGCGGCGGCCATGCCGGACTCACCTTCGGGGATGATGCCGAGGATTTCGGCGAGGCGCTGTTCGAAACGTGTGACCAGCGCGGGCACGGGATCCTTCGCGGCGAGGTAGTCGAGCGCCTTGACGAGCAGTTCGTGAATTTCGGGAATGGGCGAGCCGGTCTCAGCGACGAGCGCGATCAATTTGACGAGATACGTCGCCGCGAGCACACGGCCGTAGTTTTCGCGCAGCCCGAGGCGCGGATTTGTCCAGCGTGCCTCGGCGAGCGTGTGCAGATCGCCGGTCTTGCCGCGCACGAAACGCAGTTCGGCGGAGACGAAGAGGTCGAGCACGCCATTGAGCGGTGATTTGGGCCGCAGCGCGCCTTTAGCCATCGTTTTGAACAAGCCGATGTCCGCCGAGCACCACTGCACGATGAGGCTGGACTCCGCATAACGCGTGCGTCCGATGAGAATGGCCTCTGTTTTCTCCATGATGACAAAGGCGTTGAACTCACGCGCCCGGCGGCTATTTACGACGCATGGAAACCTCCAGCAAGACCATCCTCACCGACCTCCAAGCCCTCGACACCGCCTCCCTGAAGGCCCGTCTGGGGGAACTCCGGAGGTATCTTTGACGTCCCGAAATTACAGGACGAGCTGGCGATGCTGGAGGACCGCATGGGCGCCCCCGCCTTCTGGGACAACGCGAACGCGGCGCGGAAGATCATCGACCGCGCCAATGTCATCAAAAAGAAGGTAGGCCCCCTGGCCAGCCTCGAATCACGCGTCAACGACTTCGACGGCCTGATCGAACTGGGCAAGGAGGCCGGCGACATGGAGACCTGGCGCGAGGTGGAGCAGGAGTACAAAAAGCTCACTGCTGACATCTCCGCCTACGAGCTGGAGCTGCTGCTCGCGGGGCCGTTTGACCGCGGGAACGCGTTCATCACCATCCATTCCGGCGCGGGCGGCACGGAGGCCTGCGACTGGGCGGACATGCTGATGCGCATGTATCAGCGCTGGTGCCAGCGCAAAGGCTACAAGGTCGAGCTGATCGACCATGAAGCTGGCGACGATGTGGGCACGCGTTCCGCGACGCTCGAAGTCATCGGCGAAAACGCCTTCGGCTTCCTGCAAACCGAGCGCGGCGTGCACCGCCTCGTGCGCATTTCCCCCTTCGACGCGGCGAAGAAGCGCCACACATCCTTCGCTTCCATCGACGTCACGCCTGATTCCGAGGAGGACATCGACATCCAAATTCGTGACGAGGATCTCAAAGTGGACACCTACCGGGCTGGCGGCAAAGGTGGCCAAAACGTGAACAAGGTCGAAACCGCTGTGCGCCTCACGCACATCCCCAGTGGTGTGATCGTCGCGTGTCAGGTCGAACGCAGCCAGCCGAAGAACCGCGCCAAAGCGATGGCGATGCTCAAGGCAAAGCTCTACCAGATCGAGGACGACAAGCGCAAAGCCGAGCTGAACAAGCAATATGGCGAGAAGAGCGACATCGGCTGGGGCAGCCAGATCCGCAGCTACGTCTTCCAGCCCTACCAGATGGTCAAAGACCTCCGCACCGGTGAAAAGACCAGCGGCATCGACGACGTGATGGACGGCGAGCTCGACCCCTTCATGGAAGCCATGCTCCGTGGTAAGAAAGCCGGCGAAGGCGACAAGGATGACGACGAGTAGAAGAAGTTTGCGGTGGCTGGCGATTGTTTGCTATCGTTTGCAGTGGTTTGGCAACCGCAAACCACCGCCAACTACGGCAAACCACCGCAAACCTCTGCCATGAAGCCCGTCTTCGAGAAAGTCCCCAAGCGTCAGTGGGAGTCGTTCCACTGTGAGGAGGTGCGTGGGCCGGACTATGGCACGCGCTGGCACTTCCATCCGGAGTATCAGCTCACGCTGGCGATCGAGAGTGTCGGGCATCGCGTCGTCGGCGACAACATCGGCACGCTGGCCGACGGCGACATCGTCCTGCTCGGCTCAAATCTACCGCATGTGTGGCATCAAGACGTGGGCGGCAAGGCGCGGCGGGTGCATGCGATCATTGTGCGCTTTGATGAATCCTTCCTCGGTCGTGACTTCTTCACGCTGCCGGAGGCGGAGCCTTTGAAACGGCTGCTGCAACGCGCCGCGCGTGGCCTGGAGGTGCGCGGGGCCACACGTGACGCCGTCGCCGCCCGGATGAGGCGCATCGCGCAAGGAGAAGGTCTTTCCCGTGTCATCGAGCTGCTGGGCATCCTCGACACGCTGGCGAATTCGAGCGAATTGAAGACGCTGGCGAGCGCCAGCTACGAGCCGAAGCTCGAATCCGCCGACCAGGGCCGCATGGAGCGCGTGGTGGACTTCATTCACACGCACCTGACCGAGGAGATCGACCGTGAGCGTCTGGCAAAGCTGGCGCACCTCAGCCTCGGCGCGTTCAGCCGCTTCTTCCACTCCCGCACGGGCAAGACGGTGCCGGAATATGTAAACGAGGTGCGCATCGGCCGCGCCTGCCGCATGCTGGCGGAGGATGCGGGAAACATCACCGACATCGCCATGGACTGCGGTTATCGCAACCTCGCCAATTTCAACCGCCGCTTCCGCGAGGTCGTGGGTGCCACTCCCAGCGCCTACCGGCAGAAGTTCCGCGGCGTGGCCGGGCGGTGACGCCGCTTGCAAGCCGCTTTTCCCAGTGAGATAAGCAAGTCATGAGTCAGATGCTCAGTCCGGACCTCTCCGCCGTGGAACTCCGCTCCTATTTTGTGCGGAAGCGCAACGCCCTGCTCGTGCGCGGCCGCTTCAGCCCGTTGTATCTCGACTATTACCTGCATCTCATGCAGCACGGCATCCAGCATGCCGAGACGCTCGACCAGATGCTGAAGGACGCGCTGGCCGCGCTGGCTCTGCATCTCGGCTCGCGGCCCCAGGATGAAACCTGCGCGTGGACGATCCACATGAAGGAGCCGCTGGCGAATTTGTTCGTCACCGGCGGCACGCGCCCGGGCCGCGTCACCGGGCGCATCTTCACCGAGGACGTGCGCCAGGACGGCAAGACGCTATTCATCTCGCAGACGACGCGCCCAGATCATCCGGCGCGGCAGAGCATGATCGAGTTTCAAGACAACGACATCTTGCATGCGGTGGAGCAGTTCTACACCACTAGCGAGCAGCGCCCCACACGCTTTTTTCGCCTGCCGGACGAGGATTTTGTGCAGATTTCCGCCGAACCCGACTGTGATGAGGCTTGGCTCTCCGCGCTGACTTTGGAAGACGTGACCGTCCTCGACCAACACGAGCACCTCACCCTGTTGGAGACGCGTGGCTATGTGTTCGAGTGCGGCTGCTCGGTGGAGCGCCTCATGCCGATCATCATGCGTCTGCCGCAGGATGACCTAGACCACATTTTCGCCGACGGCATGGCCAAGATCACCTGTCCGCGCTGCGGTGCCGTGTTCCGCACACCGAAGGCCAGCTTTGAAGAGTGGAGGCAGAAGCAGACGTAGTGCAAGCGTCCCGCATGCGTCACCTCCCATGAAACTCGCCCTCATACGCCGCCAGTTTTCCGCCACCGGAGGCGCGGAGCTGTATTTGCAGCGGCTGCTAGCGGCCCTGGCAGCGGCAGGACATGAGACGCATCTGTTTGCCGAAAAATGGCAAGGGCAAGCGCCGGGCGTGCAGTTTCACACCGTCCACGTCGAAAGCTCGCGCGCGGAACGGTCACTGCGTTTCGCCGAAATGGTGAAGGGCCTGCTGCGGCAGGAGAAATACGACTGTGTGTTCAGCCTAGAGCGGACGCTGGAGCAGGACGTGTATCGCGCCGGCGACGGCCTGCATCGCGTCTGGCTGGAGCGGCGCAAACAGTTCGCGCCATGGTGGAAGAAGCCGTTGACCGGAATCGGCGCATTCCATCGCAATATGCTGGCGTTGGAGGCCCACACCTTCGATCCGGCGAACACTAGGCACGTCATCGTGAACTCCGAGATGGTGCGTGACGAGATCGCACGGCATTTCCCGGCATTTCCCCAGGAGCGCGTCCACCTCGTACGCAACGGCGTGGATGTGGCGCGCTTTCAAAACGGTGACCGCAAGGCCGCCAGAGAGCGTTTTGGCCTGAAGGACGATGATTTCGTGCTGCTCTTCGTCGGCTCCGGCTGGGAACGCAAAGGACTGCCCTGGCTGCTGCAATTCATGGCGGCACGCGGCGATGATCCGTCGCTCAAGTTGCTCGTCGTCACCCGCGATCGCATGCGTGGCAAGGTTCCGCCGAATGTCGTCTTTACCGGCCCGCTGGCCGATGTCGAGGCCGCTTACGCCGCGGCCGATGTGCTCACATTCCTGCCAATCTACGAGCCTTGCTCGAATGTTGTCTCAGAAGCGCTCGCGGCGGGCATCCCCGCCATCACCACCAGTTTCAACGGTGCCTCGGAAATGATCGACTCCGGCGTCAACGGCCACGTTCTCGATGATCCGCGAGATTTCGCTGCCCTCGGCCAGTGCATCAACCACTGGCGGGTGCGCGGTGACGTGGGCGCGGTGCGGACACGTCAACCACTCGACCTGGAGACGAATGTGCGACGCACGATCCAGGTGCTGGAGCTGGCGGCGGCAACGCGTGCGTGATCATGAGCATGGAAACCTTCGCCGACATCGCCACACGTCTATGCACGGCGTGCGGCATGTGCTGTGACGGCACGATGTTCCAGATCGTGAAGATGCAGCCAGGAGATCACCCTTCCGAGCTGGCGAGGCTGGGCATGCGGATCCGTCACAGTCACAAAGAGAGCGAGTATCACATGGAGCAGCCCTGTCCGGCGCTGAAAGGCTTGAGGTGCACGATTTATGAGAAGCGTCCGGCGCGCTGCCGCCTGTTCCATTGCCAGCAACTGCGGCTGCTGGAAACAGGCGGCACGACGGAGGAGGACGCCGCGGCCTTGATCAACAAAACTCGCGCGCAGGCGGCGCATGTGCGGGAGTTGATCGAACAATGTGGGCTGCGTGAGGACGGGCAGCCGTTGCCGGAGCGGTTTGAGCGCGTGATGAGCACACCGGTGGATGAAAAACTAGAGCCTGAACTCGCGGCGCTGCGCGAGGATTTGGACAATGCGATGAGTGGGCTGCGGCTTGCCCTCAACCGCGAGTTCAGGCCGCCGCCGCTGTCAGAATGACGAATGACTCGTTTTTTCCGGCATTGATGCCATGCTGGCGGATGGAGACGAAAATTATGAAGCTGCTCGGCGGCATGGACTACATCCCGTCGAATGTGCCTGAGCTGCTTTCACAACTCGGCCTGAAGCCGAACCAGCAGCAGGTGCTGCAAAGCCTGCTCAAAAGCCTGGAGAAGCATGGCAAGATCATCCGCACGAAGGGCAATCGCTACATCGTGGCGAAGGAGGCGGACTTGATTCCCGGCGTGATCCAGATCACGCGCGGCGGGCGTGGCTTTGTGCAGCCGGATGAGGCGGGCATCGGCGAGATCAGCATCCCGGAGAGCGCCACGGACACCGCCATGCACGGCGACCGCGTGTTGGTGCGGCTGGATGTGCGCGCACAGGGAGTCCGCAAACCCGGGCCGCAAGAATTGAGCGGCAGCGTGGTGCGCGTGCTGGAACGCAAGCGCTCGCGTTTTGTCGGTACTTTGCAGCGCTCGAAGCAGCTCCTGCGCGTCACACCGGATGATCCGCGTCTGCCGGGTGCGGTCTATGTGCCGGAGCCGAAGGATGTGGGCCGCAAACCCAACGAGGGAGACAAAGTCGTCGTGGAGATCACGCGATGGGAGTCCAAAAAAACCGCGCCAGAGGGCGAGATCGTCGAAGTGCTCGGCGCACCGGATGCGGAGGGCGTGGACATGCTCTCCGTGCTGCGGCATTACGACCTGCCGCTGAGTTTTCCGAAAAACGTGCTGCATGAGGCGCAGACGATCGCCAAATCGCGGCCTGACAACCAGCCGGGTGCCGAGGAATGCGCCGGACGTGTCGATTGCAGGTCACACAACGTCATCACCATCGATCCCGATGATGCGAAGGACTTTGACGACGCGATCTGCATCGAGAAACACGGCCATGACCAATGGCGGCTGTGGGTTCACATCGCCGACGTGTCGCATTATGTGCGTCCGGGCGGCGCGCTGGATGTGGAGGCCAGGAGGCGTGGCAATTCGACCTATCTCGTGGATCGTGTGATTCCGATGCTGCCGGAGGCGCTGAGCAACGAATTGTGCTCGCTCAAGCCAAGCGTGGACCGTCTGACGAAATGCGTGGAGTTCGTTCTGTCAAAGGACGGCCACGTCGTCAGCTCGAAGTTTTATGCCGCGGTGATCCACTCGAAGCGCCGTTTCACCTACCAGGAGGCGTTTGCGACACTGCAACGACCGCCGCAGGGAGAGATCGAAGAGAGACTGCACGACGCGCATGCGCTGGCGCAGAAGGTGCGGCATCTGCGCTTCAAGAACGGCTCGCTCGATCTCGATTTCCCGGAGAACAAGATTCGCCTCGACGAACGTGGCCGTGTGCTGCGCATCGAGCGCATGGAGAACGACGCTTCGCATCAGTTGATCGAGGAGTTCATGCTGCTGGCCAACGAGGCCGTCGCGGGACGTCTGATGGCTCTGAACCGCCCCAGCGTCTATCGCATCCATGAATCTCCAAAAGAGAAGAAGCTGAACGACTACCGCGACGACGTGCTCAGTCATCATGTGCCGTGCGGGAACCTGAATTACCGGCCGGAAGTGCAGAGGTTGCTCTCGCGGCTCGCCACGCTGCCGATCGGCCCGGCGTTGAAGATCGGCTTCCTGCGTTCGCTCATGCGTGCGCGTTACGCGGTGGAGCCGTTGGGACACTACGGCCTCGCGAAGACGAAATACACACACTTCACCTCGCCCATCCGCCGGTATGCCGATTTGGTCGTGCATCGTGCCTTGTTTGAGAAAGCACAGCTCGATGCAAATTCGGCAAGGCAGATCGCCGATCACATCACCGCGACTGAGAAGAACTCAGCCGACGCCGAGCGCGACAGCAAGGACGTGAAGCTCTACGCCTTCCTCAAAGCACAGCTCGTCTCGAAAAAACCACAGCAGTATTCCGCGCTCGTCACTGACGTGAGGAACTTCGGATTCTTTGTCGATGTGGCCGATCTCGGCATGAGCGGGGGCGTGCCGCTCTCTGCGATTCCTGATGACTTCTACATGTTCGATCCCGCCAGCAGCCAGCTCATTGGCCGTCACACCCGCCGCGTCATCCGCCTCGGGGACAACGTAACCGTGCAGATCTACAAGGTGGACGACTTCAAGAAGCAGGTCGATTTCCAGCTCGTCTCCAGGCACGGGAAGCCGGTGAGTTCCGAGAAGCGGAAACACCAGGAGCGGCATGTGCCGCCGCGCAAGCCTGGGCATGGACACAAATCCGCGCGAAAGAGGCGGAGGAAGTGAGGCTTGACGCGTTGCGTGCCACGCAATGATATCGCTCTGATGAGGGGGAACCCTCCTGCCAGAATCATTTTCCGGCAGTTCCGAGGCTTTGAAAAGCGGACCACCCCCTGCTGATCCTCCTCGGAAAACATCATCAACAGTCGGAAGCATGGCTTTTTCCGCTGCCAGGATTGCATTTGCCTCAAGGATTTCGCAAACTGCCTGCAAATCATCCCGCCCGCCATGCAACCACCGCCCAATCCCAACAAGGACGCCGAGCACCTGCGCACGCTGGTCATCTGTCATTATGTCACGGTCGGTCTCACGCTGTTGATGTCCGCCTTCATACCACTGCACTACGCCATCATGCGCATGGTCATCACCAACCCGGAATTCACCAGGGAAATGGAGCGTGCCAGGGCGGGCGGCCAGCCGATGCCTTTCGATCCACAGCAGTTCTTCGCGCTCTTCCAGTGGTTCTATGTGCTCGCCGGCGTGTTCATGCTCGCTGCCGTCATCCTCACTGTGATGTCCGGGCGCTTCATCCAGCGCCGCGTGAACCGCACCTTCTCCATCGTCGTCTCGGGGTTCCTCTGCCTGTTCTTTCCGTTCGGCACGCTTCTCGGCATCTTCACGATCATCGTGCTGACCCGGGAGTCGGTGGCGCGGTTGTATGCGGAGGCGAAACCGGCGCTGAGTTGAGCGGTGTCCGTTTTCCACCAAACCTTGCCAGCCTCCTCACTTGACCCGCTCTGGGTCCCGCCGCAAACCTTCTGACCAACTCATTTTTCCATCATGTATTTCCTCGGCATCGACAGCGGCACGCAGAGCAGCAAGGCCATCGTCCTCGACCTCGACACTGGCAAAATCCTCGCCTCCGGCCATTCAACGTATGATTTGATCGAAGGACTGCCGTCCGGGCATCTGGAGCAGCATCCGCAGGCGTGGATCGACGCGGTGGACGCCTGCGTGCGGCAGTGTCTCCAGCAGATCGGCCACGACAAATCCAGGATCGCCGGGATCGGCGTCAGCGGCCAGCAGCATGGCCTCGTGGCGCTCGGCGCGGACGACCAGCCCGTGCGCGCGGCGAAGCTGTGGTGCGACACTTCCACACAGGCGCAGTGCGCGGAGATCGCGCATCATTTCGGCGGCCAGCCGGGCCTGATCGCCCTCGCGGGCAACGCCATGTTGCCCGGCTACACGATCCCGAAGCTGCTGTGGCTGAAGCAGAACGAGCCGGACAACTTTGCGAAGACGAAATCCATCCTGCTGCCGCACGATTACATCAACTTCTGGCTCACCGGCGTGAAGCGCATGGAATACGGCGACGCCTCCGGCATGGGCATCCTCAACGTGAACACACGCCAGTGGGCGCATGAGATCTGTGACTTCATCGACCCGCGCGTGCGTGAGATGCTGCCGCCGCTTGGCTCGTCAAAATCGATCCATGGCACGATCCGCAAGGATTTGGCCGTGAAATGGGGTCTGAACTTCGATGTCGTCGTCAGCGCCGGCGGCGGCGACAACATGATGGGCGCGATCGGCACGGGAAACATCAAGCCCGGCGTCGTCACCGCCAGCTTCGGCACCAGCGGCACGTTGTATGGCGTCGCGGATTCACCCGTGGTCGATGGCCAGGGCGAGGTGGCCGCGTTTTGCGACAGCACCGACCAGTGGCTGCCGCTCGTCTGCACGATGAACGTCACCGTCGTCACCGAGCAGGTGCGCGAGATGTTCCGCTGGGATTTGAAGCAGCTCGAGATCGCCGTGAAAACCGCGCAGCCCGGCGCGGAAGGCGTGGTGTTCCTGCCCTACCTCAATGGCGAGCGCACGCCGAACCTGCCGAACGGCACCGGCGTCATCCACGGCCTGCGTCCGACCAATATGACGCCCGCGAACATGGCCCGCGCCGCTGTGGAAGGCGCCACGCTCGGTCTTGCGTATGGTCTGAAGCGTTTCCGCGACCTCGGCATGAACCCGACCGAAATCCGCCTCACCGGTGGCGGCAGCAAGAGCGGTGTGTGGCGTCAGATCGCCGCCGATTGCTTCAACGCCGAGGTCGTCACGCTCAACACCAGCGAAGGCGCGGCGCTCGGCGGCGCGATCCAGGCCGCCTATGTTCACGGCAATCAAACGGGCAAGGTCAGCTACGACCAGCTCTGCGCGAAACTCGTCACCCTCGACGAATCCACCCGCTGCCGTCCGAACGCCGGGCGCGCCGAGCTTTACGCCGCGCAGCTCGAAAAACAGATGGAACTCACCGGCCGCCTCAACCAGACCGGCTGGCTGTGACCATGAGGCGTCGCACCCTCCGCCTCACTTCGGCAGATGCTTCTCGATGAAGGCGATCATCTGCTCGGTGGTGGCTGGTTTGGGCAGGAAGGGGAAGCCGCTGATGATGCCGCCGTGGGCGCTGAGCTCCGCCTCACGCACGGTGGCGGTGTGGAAGACGACGGCGATGTGCTTGAGGCGGGCGTCGTTTTTCAGGCGGTAGATGATGTCCGCGCCGTCGAGGTCGGGCATCATGACGTCGAGCACGATGAGGTCGGGCACGAAGTCCATGATGGTGTCGAGCGCCTGGAGGGAGTCGTTCTGCTCCCGCACCTCGAACCGGCCGGTGTCCTCGAGGTTCAAGGCCATGAGGTTCGTGATGAAGGGCTCGTCGTCGATGAGCAGGATTTTCTTCTTCGCGGCGTCGGGAGTGTCGCTCATGGCAGGTGGTCGGGAGTCAGGGGTGCGCGGCGGTTTTCAAGGTCAGGACGACGAGCACCCCGCCCTCGGGCCGGTTGCTTAATTCCAACCGCCCATGATGCAAATCAACGATCTTTTTGGTGACGGTGAGGCCGAGTCCCGCTCCGTGGCCGGCGGCCTTGGTGGTGTAGAATGCCTCGAAAATGAGGGGCATCTTGCTGTTGTGGATGCCGTGGCCGGTGTCGGCGATCTCAATGACCACGGCATGGTCTCCGGCGCGGAACCAGGACTGTCGCTGCCAGCCCTCGCGCTCGCTGCTTTCAAAAAATTTCAAAGAGGTGGTGAGCGTGAGCGTGCCGCCTGCGGGCTGCATGGCGTCGAGGGCGTTGGCGATGAGGTGGGCGATGGCCTCGGTGAGGTGCTTTTTGTCCGCCAGCAGCGGCGGAAGGCCGTCGGCGTAGTGTTTTTCGACACGGACGGAGGGATCGAGGGTGAGCGTGGCAAGGGCGTCGTCGAGGAGAGCGCTGGCACTTTCCTGCGTCATGCTGGTTTCGATGGGCGCGCAGGTGCGTAGCATGCTTTTCATCGCCTTGTCGATGCGCTCGGCTCCCTGGCGGAGGTAGCCGACGATTTTTTTGCGCATGTCGTCGGAGAGCGGGCGCGGATTGGCGAGGAAGTCGGTGGCGAGCACGATCTGGCTGAGTGGGTTGCACACCTCGTGCGCGATGCTGGAGGCGAAATGCGAGAGCGCGCCGGCCTCCTCAAGCTGCTTGAGGGTGTTTTCCGGCGGCTGATGTTCGGGGGAATCGCTCATTTGGCGGGCTTTGACATGACAGCGGGGTGGCCTGTTGCGTGATCGAAGATTTTTCTGCCGCTGACGATGACGCCGTCGAGGCGGCGGTTCGGGCGGACGTAGCTGTGGCTGAGGACGTAGGACTCGGTGATCTCGCTGCCGGCGGCAACGACGCACTCCTCACCAATGACGGCATTCGGCCCGATGACAGCGCCGCTGATGGTGCAGCCAGCGCCGATCCAGCAGGGGGCGTTCAGCACCGTGTCCTTGGAGATGCTGCAATGATGGCCGACGATGACGCCGGGCGCGACCTGGGTTTCAAGCTCGGGAAGCTGCGTGCCGAACTTTTGCAGCTCCGCGAGCCACTTCCGCACCATCGCAAACCAGGTTTTCGTGACAGGCTGGTCAGGCGGCAGGCAGGGCGCGATGGCGCTGCCGCGTTGGAGCTGGATGGAGCCTTCGGCGTTCACAAACGTGCAGGTGCCGGTGGCGGCGTCAGGGAGGCCGGCCTTTACTTCGGCGCGTTTGCAGAGCGGGAAGGTGCCGCTCACATAATCGGTGAGCGGCTCGTCGTTGTGCTCCAGCCAGAGCGTCATCGTGGCGTTGCTGCGGAAGAGATGGTCCATCCAGTGGTCGATGACCCGGCGCTGGCCGATCTCCCAGAGGAAGAAGGACTCGCCGTTGAGCAGGACGGAGGGCAGGTCGTAAAGGAAGGCGTCGGCGTTCATGGTCGGGGAAGGGGATCAGTTGCCGCCGCGGTTCTTGAGGGCCACGGGCACGGTCATGAGGAGGATTTTGAGGTCGAGCCAGAAGCCCTGCTTCGCGGCATACGTCAGATCGAGACCGATCGCCTCGTCGTGGGTGATCTTGCTGCGATTGCTGATCTGCCAGAGGCCGGTGAGGCCGGGTCTGGTCTTGTGGCGCAGCAGATCACGCGGCGTGAACTCCGCCACCTCCCACATGGCAAAGGGGCGCGGGCCGACGAGGCTCATGTCGCCGTTCACGATGTGGAAGAGCTGCGGCAGCTCGTCGATGGAGAATTTGCGCATGAATTTGCCGAAAGGGAGGATGCGCGGGTCGTTCGGATACTTCTCCTCGTCGGAGAACTTCAACAGTGCCTTGCGCAGCTTCAGCACGGACTCGTTCTCGGGATCGACAAAGTGCTGCGCGGTCTTGCTGATCTTGTGCTCCTGGATTTTCTTTTCGATGGCCTCGGCGTCGCGGCGCATGGTGCGGAATTTCAGCATCGGGAAAAGGCGGCCGAGTTTCCCCACACGCTTGCCGGCGAAGGTGACGGGACGGCCATCGACGATCATGATGACGAGCGCGGAGGTGATGAGCAGCGGGGAGAGCATGAGGATGACCAGGGAGCCGCAGGTGATGTCGAGCATGCGCTTCGCGCCTTTGCGCAGGCCGTGGCGCAGGCGGTGGCGCAGGCGGAGGAAAAACGCGGCGAGCAGGTGTGTGAGGCGGGTGGGGCGGGTTTTCTGGATCATGGCATCGTCGGGAGGTGAAGGTTCAGGCGGTTTTTCCCTTGGAGCGATTGCGCAGCATGGGCAGCAGCTCGCGCACGCTGTTGAGCGAGGCGCGGCCGGCGGGAAGAAGCGCAAGCACGAGCAGGAAGGCCGCGCCGGTGATCGCGGTGGCCAGCAGGCAGCCGGTGAAGGGATTCACCCACGGCAGCGAGGCATACGTCGAGTGACGGAAGCCGATCAGGGCTGCCAGCGCCACCAACGAGGCGAGAATGAGCGGAATGGCTGTCTTGTAGATGTAGCCGGTCGTCACCGGACCAGAACGACCGACATAATAAAGCACGATCGGCGTGCGGATGACCAGGCTCGAGACGGCGAAGCAGATGGCGACCATCTTCGTGCTGTGAACGACGCCGACGGCGATGGCGGCGACGAGGAAGAGGCTGGAGACGAGCTCCGCGATGAACATCTCCTTTGTCCTGCCCTGCGAGATGAACAGATAGCCGCTGGTGTAACGCACCGGCTCTGAGAAAGCCATGATGCCAAGCCACATGAAGATGTCCGCGGCGGCGATCCATTGCCTCCCGAGCACGACTTCAATCACCCAGTCCGCCGCGCCGACGGTGACGACGATGACGGGCAGCGTGAGCAGCAGCACCATCTGCAGCACCTTGCCATACGCATCGCGATAGCGCTCCAACTCGGTGGTCATGCGGCTGAGGGCGGGGATGGTGACCTCGCCGATGGGCAGGTTGATCTGTGAGAGCGGCATCACGAGCAACTGGTAGGCGCGCATGTAATAGCCGAGCGACTGCGTGCCCCAGAAGCGGCCGATGAGCACGTTGTCGATGTTTTGAATCCAGTAGCTCACCATGCGGAAGGCCGCGAGCCAGCCGCCCAGGCCGAGCATCTCCCCCACGCCGCAATTGCGATGCCAGCCGCCGGGCCGCCAGCCGCAGGCGATCCATGAAGCGAGCGTCGTCACGGTCATGAGCACCAATTGCAGCCACACGAGCGCCCAGTAGCCGTGACCGAGCCATCCGGTGACCACCGCCACCGTGGTGCCGCAGCCGAGCGCGAGCAGGTCGATTTTCATGATCGTGCCGAACTGCATCTGCCGGCGCAGCAGCGCCTGATGTTGAACAGAGAGGCCGGAGATGACGAAACCCGCCGCCAGCGTGCAGGTGACGATGTGCAGACGCGGCTCATGATAAAACGAGGTCACGAGCGGCGCGGCGGCGAGTGTCAGACCTGCGAGCAGCAAACCGAAGCCGGTGTTCACCCAAAACAAGGTGCTGACCTGCGCATGCGTGATCTCCGGGCGCTGAATCGTCGCGGCGGAGAGGCCGAGGTCTTTGAAGATGGTGAGGAAACCCACGAGGCTGGTCACCATGCCGACAAGACCGAAGTCATCCGGCGAGAGCAGCCGTGCCAGGACGACCATGTTGACGAGCTGGAAGGCAAATTTGCCCACCTGTGCCAGCATCGTGATCAATCCACCACGCACCGCCCGGCCTTTCAGATCCTTTTGCAGATGATCCGTCCGCAGGAAGCGCTCCGGGCCGGAAACTGGTGGATCATCGGGCATGGCGGCGTGTTTCAGAAGAATTTGGTGACCTGCACGCCCACCTGCGAACGCTGCACGTCGGCGTTGGCGAGGTCGCTGCGCTCGCGCCGGTGCCACTGGAAGAAGAACTCGACGTTGAGGCGGTTGTGGGCCTTGTCGGGATCCTCCCGCCAGCCGAGGGCCAGGCGTCCCATCGGCTCCCAGTCGAGCCGGCCGGTGTCGTAACGTCTGCGCGCCATGAGGAACTCGCCGGCGGAATAAAAATGCGGGGTGAAATCATGCGTGAAGTCCGGCCCGAAGCGGATTTCGCGGAACAGAGATCCCTGCGCGAGCACGGAGGGCTGGTTCGCCACGCGCAGGGACAGGTTGAAACGGGTTTTGTCCGATGGCTGCCAGAAAAAACCGGTTTGCGTGACGATGCTGGTCTTCACCGGCCTCGGCGGCAGGCGGTTGAACTGACGCCACTCCAGGCCGGTGCGTGTGGTGAGTCCGATCTTTGGCGTCGGGCGCCAGTCGATGGTGAAAAATGCCTGTTGGTAGTCCTGCGTGCCGAGCGCGTCCTGCTCGAACATGACGTGGCCGATCTCGGCTCCGATGCCGGCCTTTGTTTTTGGCGAGATTTCCAGAACCGCGCCGATTTCGCCGGTGAGGGTGCTGCGGTTCGCGGTGGCGGGCAGCACCTCCACCTGCTTGTAGCCGAATTTTCCCCGCAGCGTGAAGCGTGTGGCGAAACGGCGCTCCACCAGCGCGGAGGCGTCCAGCAGCGTGTAGTTTTCCTCCGGGGAGGTGTTTTCAGAGGAGATGAGCAGGCGCTCGTCATATTCCAGCCGCAGCACGACGCGGGAGATTTCGTTCATGCGTCCGGCTTCGCCGAGAAAATGCTGCGCGTAGTCGTCCACCTCCTCGCCAAGGTGATAATAGAAGGTCGGCACATAGAGCAGGCTGGCATAGTATTCGGATTGTTTCGTGGGCATGCTGTTGAGCCATGCCTGTGGGTCGCCGAAATCGAGTTTGATGACCGGGGAGATTTCAAACATCGTCTCCTCACGCGCGCGGTTGGGCGTCTGGAAGTAGATGTTGTCCGTGAAAAAGAGCGCGGACTGCACGCCGAGGGCGACGTGGGCGGCGGCGTCCCCCAGGACTCCCCAGGTATAAGGCTGCGACCCGGCGGAGGATGCCACTGTCTGCCAGCGACGCAGATGTACCGTGAGATCCGCGTCAGGATTCGCCGACTTGCGTGTCGAACTAGATCGCGTGACTGCCACGGCCTCGCCGGCTGGTGGCAGCGGCAAAAAATCAGAGAATGCCGGGGGGGAGGGATTGGCAGGCAGGAGCGAAACCGGAGCGTTGTCGATTTTCGGCAACAGCATCGACGGCAGAGGCGTGTTTTTTGGCAATTCAGTCAATTGCGCGGCGACGCCGCCGGGGAGCAGGACGGCCAGGGCGATGGAAAACAGAAATGCCGCGCGAATTTCCACGATTCATTAACAGGATGGCTGAGAACAGCGTCAAGACTTTTCACAATCCTTTCTATTGACACTACGGAGTGAATCCGATACGACGGTGCCATGAAACGCCTGTCCACGTCCTGCTTGCTGGCCTTCGGTTTCTGTCTGCTCCTTTCCTCGTGCGCGTCCTATCGCGCCACATCGCGGCTTCCTTTTCCGCCACCGCCGCCGCATTTTTCAGGGCATTACGCCATCCAGCCGGGGGATTTGCTCGGCATCTCCTTCGCCGGTGAGGCTGATCTGGCCCAGCAGGTGCGTGTGGACTGGAATGGCATGATCAATGTGCCCACGCTCTCCCCGGATGGAAACGCGGAACTGCATGCCGCGGGTCTCAGCCCTTCCCAACTGGCGGCAAAACTCAGCTCTCATGCCGTGAGCAACAAGATCCTCGTCAAGGCACGCGCCCAGGTGCTCGTCATCGAATATGCCACGCTGGCATATTCGGTGCTCGGCCAGGTCACGCAGCCCGGGCGCTACAACTTCCCGCGCGGCGTGCCGCCGCGTCTCACGATCGAGGAGGCCGTCGCCCTTGCCGGAGGCTATACCCGGCTGGCGCGGCAGTCGCGGGTGCTGTTGAAACGTGGCGGCCAGGTTTATGCGGTGGATTTGAAAAAGCTGGCCTCCCAGCCCGGCCATCCGCCGGTCATCATCATTCCGGGAGATGTCATCACCGTCACGGAGCGCATGTTCTGAACTGCAACAAGGGTAACGCAACTAATGAGCGCCGCCGAGCCCAGAGCCACTTTTGTCAGCATCCTGGAGTCCGAGCTGAGGCAGCAGCAGGTCGGGCCAGGGATTCGTGAGTACAAGGCCGGGGAGGTCATCTTTGAGGAAGGCGATCCGGGCGACGGCCTTTACGCCATCCTCGACGGTCTCGTGCGCATCTCCGCCTTCGTCAGCCAGTCGAACAAGCATGCGCTGCGCGAATTCGCGACGGGCGACTTTTTCGGCGAGATGGCCATCATCAACAACGCGCCGCGCTCCGCCTCGGCGACGGCCATGCGGGACTCGCGTCTGATGTTTGTCTCGCGCGGGCAGGTCGTGGATCTCATGGAGCGGTCGCCGCCGCTCGTCTTCGCGCTGCTGCATGCCTTCAGCCACCGCATGCGCGAGACGAACAGCCACTTCGTGCAGGAGATGATCGAGGCGGAGCGCCTTTCGCTCATGGGCCGCTTCGCGCGTTCCATCGTGCATGATCTGAAAAACCCGCTCAGCGTCATCGCCCTGGCCGCCGACGCCGCCGCCTCCGGGCGCGCCAGCCCGGAATTGCGGGCGCAGGCGAAAAAACGCATCCACCAGCAGGTGCAGCGGCTCACGCACATGCTCAACGAGCTCTTGCGCGTCAGTGAAGGTTCCACCCAGCATGCGCTGGAGCCGGTGAATTTCGCCGCCTACTTCGCCGAGGTCATCGACCAGACCCGCGACGAGCTGGAGAACAAAAAAGTCACCGTCGAGGTGCAGACCTCGGTGCCGGACGTCGTCCTGCCGCTCAACACCCGCCGCCTCGACCACGTCTTCTTCAATCTCTTCAACAACGCCGCCGATTTCATGCCGGACGGCGGCCGCATCATGGTGCGCTTTCAGCAAACGCCGGCTGAAATCCATGCGGAGGTGGAGGACACCGGTCCCGGTTTCAAACCGGGCATCGTGCAGAAGCTCTTCACGCCCTTCTTCACTGATGGAAAGCCCTCGGGCACCGGGCTCGGCCTCTCCATCTGCAAAAACATCGTCGAGGACCACGGCGGCCGCATCTGGCCGAGGGAGGTGGCCGGATGCGGCGGGGTGTTTTGTTTCACGCTGCCGCTCAAGACGGCGGCAGCGTGAGCGTTTCGCGGCTTACTTGTTCAGCACGAGGCGCAGCGTGCCGTTGTGGATCTCCATCGACTGGATGCCGGCGAGGAATTTTTGCAGCGCGGGATCGGTCTCGACGTTTTGCGCGACGAGATCGACGCCCTTGATGTCGCCGATCCAACTGTTCGGCAGCGAGATGCCGCCGAGGCTCAGGTCATCGAGCTTCAGCGACAGCTTGTGCTCCGCTGACAAACTGGTGCCGAAGGTGAAGCGCAGGCGGATTTTTTGATTGGGGAAGACAGGGAAGTCCTCCGGCGCGGTCAGGATGATCGCGGCGGAGACATTGCCCTCGCCAAACTTCACCTGCACATTTTCGCCAAGCTCGTTCCGCGCCAGGTAGGCGTTCACTTCGCGTTCATTGATGACGAGCGTGCGGCTGGTCTCCTCGGCGGCGGCGGGATTGTTGAGCGCCTGCAGCTTGCCGTCAAAGGCCGCCTGCTCGGAGGCGGTGAGGCTCACGGGGGTGATCGCCGAGGGATAGAACGTGTGCTTGACCCAGAGGCCGCCAGCGGCGGCGGCGATGCCCGCGCAGCCCAGGATGACGGCGAGGGTGATGAGAACAGGATTTTTCTTGGAGCGGGCCTGCGAAGCGGCAGGCGCGACGGTTTCAGCTGTGGTTTGCATGGCTTTGCTTGGTCGGTTTCGGACCGATAGTATTCATTTTTGCCCCCGAAGGCCATCTACATGTTCGCCTGCTGTTTGTAAGGCATTGACTCCGCTGCGTGCTCTTGTGAACATCATGGTTAATCATGAAATACATCCTCGCACTCGATCAGGGCACCACCAGCTCACGCGCCATTCTTTTCAATCACGACGGCGGCATCGTGGCCGTGGCGCAGAAGGAATTCCGGCAGATTTTCCCCAAGCCCGGCTGGGTGGAGCACGACGCGCAGGAAATCTGGGCCACGCAGGCCGGGGTGGCGGCGGAAGTGCTGCACAAAGCACGGGCACAAGCCGGGGACATCGCTGCCATCGGCATCACGAACCAGCGCGAGACGACCGTCGTGTGGGATCGTGCGTCTGGGAAGCCCGTCTGCAATGCCATCGTCTGGCAGGACCGCCGCACGGCTGCGATCTGCGACAAACTCCGCGCGCGGAAAGTCGACCGAGTGATTCAAAAGAAGACTGGCCTCGTCGTCGATGCCTACTTCTCCGCCACGAAGGTGCAGTGGATGTTGCAGAATGTGAAGGGATTGAAGGCCCGCGCCGCGAAGGGCGGGCTCGCCTTCGGCACCATCGACACCTGGCTGCTGTGGAATCTCACAGGCGGCAAGGTGCATGCCACGGATGTCAGCAACGCTTCGCGCACGATGCTCTACGACATCCGCAAAGGTGATTGGGACGACGAGCTGCTGAAAATATTCGGCGTGCCGCGCTCCATGCTGCCGGAGGTGAAGGATTCGAGCGGCATGTTTGGCGAAACCTCGTTGCTTGGCGGTTCCACACCGGTTGCGGGCATCGCGGGCGACCAGCAGGCCGCGCTGTTCGGCCAGGTCTGCACGAAACCGGGCATGGTGAAAAACACCTATGGCACCGGCTGCTTCATGCTGATGAATACCGGCACCAAACCGATCGCCTCGAAGAACAAGCTGCTCACCACCGTGGCCTGGCGCATCGGCGGACGCACCGAGTATGCGCTGGAAGGCAGCGTGTTCATCGCCGGAGCCGCGATTCAATGGCTGCGCGACGGTTTGGGCATCATCAAGACCGCGCCCGAGGTCGAGGCACTCGCCGCGAGCGTTCCTGACACCGGTGATGTGTATCTTGTGCCCGCTTTCGCCGGCCTCGGTGCTCCACATTGGGATGCGTATGCGCGCGGCACGCTCGTCGGCATGACCCGCGGTACCACGGCGGCCCACATCGCGCGCGCGGCGCTGGAAGGCATCGCCTTGCAGGTCATGGACATCTTGAAGGCCATGCAGGCCGATTCCGGCATCAAATTGAAGGAACTTCGCGTCGATGGTGGTGCCAGTTTGAACAATCTCCTCATGCAGTTGCAGTGTGATCTGCTCGGTGTGCCCGTGGTGCGTCCGAAAGTGAACGAAACCACCGCGCTCGGTGCCGCGTGCCTCGCCGGGCTCGCTGTCGGCTTCTGGAAGAACCAGGCCGACATCGCCCAGCACTGGCAGATGGATCGCACCTTCAAACCTGCGATGAAATCCGCCGCCCGCGCGAAGATCACGCATGGCTGGAATCGTGCGCTGTCGCGTGCGAAGGCGTGGGAGTTGAAGCAGGACGCCTGATGTGCCACACTCCGTCGTGAAGCCATGAGCGCCCTGCTTTCCATCCCCAAGATCAAAAACCAGACGGTCTTCAACATCGACCGCTGGGAGGAGATCGGACGCGATCCGATGATCCGCAACTGGCCCGGCAAGGTGGAAACCGACCGTTACGGAAATCCGATTATGATGTGCTATGCCGAATTCTCCCATGGTGGCAAACAAGCTGATCTCGTTGAATTGCTGGGCCAGCATGCTCCAACAGGCAAAGTCACCGTCGAATGTCCTATCTCCACGAGCGATGGCATCAAGGTCGCCGACGTGGTGTGGCTCTCGAAGAAGCGTCTGGTGCAGGTCGGTGGACGTGTGGCGCTCAAAGGCGCGCCGGAAATCTGCGTTGAGGTCGTTTCGCCCGGCAACAAGCGTGGTGAGATCGAGGAGAAGCGCCGCCTTTACTTTGAGGCCGGTGCAAAGGAGGTGTGGGTCTGTGATCGCCGCGGAAGGCTCTCCTTTTTCCTCAAAGACGATCCGGAGACTGCCGCTGCCTCGCTGCTCTGCCCGAAGGTGCCCCGCACCGTGAGCGCCGACTGATCATGCGACACACCGCGTGGATCAATCCGCCCTGCCCGCTGCTTCCGGAGGAGAACCGTCACTACGATCACACGGATGTCAAGGCGCTGAACCACGAGCGCGGACCGCTGTTTTATGAAACGGCGCTGCATTATGCGCAGAGCCTTTGGAGCGAGGGTTTTCCGGCCAAAAGCATCCTTCTCATCAACCGCGCGCTTTCGCTGCCGCTGAAAGCGGGTGAACCGATCCTCGCCAAATGGCCGCTGCCGTATCAGGCGCTCGTGTGGATCATGCAGAACCGCGTGGAGGGCCAGTTCATCGGCAATCCGCGCCGCCACTGGCAGCATCTCGCAACGCGCATGGTTGAGCCGAACAAGGAGCTGCGCACCTGGCGTGCCTGGGCCTGCTGGTATCTGGCGAAAACCGTCCTGCCAGAGGCCGAGTTCCCCGCCGACGAGAAACAAGTCCGCGAGGAGCAGATCGTGAAGCCCACGCAGGATCAGATCGGCTCGCAGCTCCTGAAGCTCTCGCCTGCGAACGATCTGGAAGTGTGGCAGCAGACCTTGAAAACGATTCAAGGCGTGAAACAGCCGCCCGCGGCTCGCATCCGCCGCATCGCCGCCAATGAACTGCCAGTGGTGCAGAAGCTCGCGCAGGCGATCTGGCTCTCCTACTACCCAGGCATCATCAGCGACGCGCAGATCCGCTACATGCTCTCCATCTGGTATCAGCCCTCCAACATGGCGCACGAGATGCAGGCGCGGGACGTGTGGTATGCGCTCGTCGAGGCCGAAGGTTGCGGCCCCGTCGGCTACATCTCGTTTGAAAAGCTCGCCATGGAGCCCGTGCTCTTCATCAACAAGCTCTACCTCCTGCCCGAGGTGCACGGCCTCGGTCTCGGCGGTCTCACGCTGCGCTGGGCCGAGGAACGCGCCCGTGACCTGCGCTGCAAAAAGCTGCGCCTCCGCGTCAACAAACGCAACGCCGCCGCCATCCGCGCCTACCTCCGCCACGGCTTCCACTTCACCGAGGACGTCTGCAGTGACATCGGCAGCGGCTTCGTCATGGATGACTATGTGATGGAGAAGGCGGTTCACATTCCTCAACATCACTGACATGAATCAAGGATTTTTGCGAAGGGTTCACCATCCCGCCTGATGACTCAGGCGGACGGGCCACTATTGTTCCACTCGCGGAAGCGGCGACCATGCTCTGCGACGGGTTGGCATCGTCGCCACACCATTGAATAGACGACCTACGCTTCGCGGCAGGTTCCTCGCATTGCCCCCTCGCGCCGCTTTGGCAAATGAAAGAAGTTACTCGCTGTTTCACAATCTAGCCGCCTTGAGTTCACATGCTCTGCGATGAGTCTCTTGCGTTTCATGGCATCTGATGATGCGCTTCGAACACCTGTGTCTCCCGAACGTGATCAGTTCTTACTGCTGATGTGAACTGACAGATATATGAGGTGGACCCCGGCGTCGGGCCAGGGTTGCTGGAAATTAAGCGATGGCAGTCATGCCGGGGATGGGATTGGTTTCGTTCTCTGGGGACGGCTGCGCAAGGGCTTTGCACCGCATTTTGAGCTGTTGTGAACAAGGAGGCGAGCGGAGTGAGCCGAGTTGTTCACAACAGCTCAAAATGCGGTCGCCGCCGAGGGGCAGGTGGTCAGGCGGCCATTTCCAGCGCCTCCTTCTCCATGATTTTGCGTGGTTTCTTGGGACGATACTTCATCGCTGGTGTCTCGTTGCCAAGGGCCTGATGCGGTCGCCACTCGTTGTAGTGCCTCATCCACCGGTCCACGCCACGCTCCAGCTCCGCCACACTCGCATATTCGTGCAGGTAGATGTCCTCGTGCTTGATGCTGCGCCACAGCCGCTC
>JAEUHJ010000169.1 GCA_016795375.1 Verrucomicrobiaceae bacterium | reverse complement strand
CTGGGCATCACGCAGGCCTTTGCCTCGCTCGGCGGTGTGCTGGTGACGCTGGTCAGCGTCTGGATCAGCAAACACGGCATGGATCTGCCGCATATCGGCCTGCCAGCCGGTCTTGGCTCCAGCGATCCCTCCTCCTGGCGCTATCTGTTGATGACGGGCATCCTGCCGGCGATTCCGATCGCGCTGCTGCTGCCGTTCGTGCCGGAATCGCAGGTGTGGCGGGAAAAGAAGGCCGCGGGCACGCTTAAACGGCCGAGCTTTGGCGCGTTGTTCGCGCCGGAACTGCGCCGCGTGACCTTGGTGACCGCCGCGCTCTCCGCTTGCGCCTACGGCATCGCGTTCGGCGCGTTGCAGGTCACCGTGGCCCGTGTGACACCAGGACTTCCTGAACTGAGAGAGCAGGCGAAGTCGCTGGCTCCGCTGCGCAAGCAGGGAGAGGAACTCAACAAGCAGCTCAACGCGTTGTCCGCCGATGATCCCACGCGCAAAGATGTCGTGGCGAAGATCAAAGAGAACTTCGGCCAGCAGCGGCCGCTCAATGAGGAGATCAAGAAGATGGCGGACACCGTGCAGTTCCACCAGGAAATGGGCGGGCTCGTGGGCCGTATCTCGCTCGCGTTGCTGCTGATCTGGGGCATCAGCCGTGTGGCGCTGCTCAAAGTGTTCCAAGTTCCCGCGCTCATCATCCTGCCGGTGACTTACTTCTACTTCTTCCATCAAGGCGGAAACACCTTCCTGTGGGCCTATGCGTTCTGCGGCCTGCTGACCGTGGCGCAGTTCAGCTACTTCGGTGAATACCTGCCCAAGGTGTTCCCGCTGCACCTGCGCGGCACCGGCGGCAGCTTCGCCACGAACGTCGGCGGGCGCATGATCGGCACCAGCATGGCCTTCGTGACGACGAATCTCGTCGCCCCGATGCTCGCAGGCGCCGGACCGATGCTGCCCATGCACGTGGCCAAGGCCGCGGGCATAGTCGCCACCGTGATCGTGATCCTGAGCTTCCTCATCGGCCTGCTGCTGCCGGAGCCGAAGGCTGAGGAATGAGCTGCGAGAGAGTCGGGATCGTGACGGCGTTATCCTGCCGCCATGATCCGTCCCCTGCTCGCACTCGTCGTTTGTCTCGCCGCTTTCACGCTTCACGCGGAGGAAAAAGGTGATGGCAAGCTGCGCATCATCGTCTTCGGAGCACATCCTGATGATGCGGAGTACAAAACGGCGGGCACGGCGGTGAAATGGGCGAGGCTGGGACATCATGTGAAGCTCGTTTCGGTGACGAACGGCGACATCGGCCACTGGAAGGAGGCGGGCGGGCCGCTGGCGTTACGCAGGGCCGCGGAAGTGGCGGCGTGCGCGAAGAAGCTCGGCGTGACCTCGCAGGTGCTCGACATTCACGATGGCGAGCTGATGCCGACGCTGGAGAACCGCAAGCTCATCACGCGGATCATCCGCGAGTGGAAGGCGGACATCGTGATCGCGCACCGGCCGTGGGATTATCACCCGGACCATCGCTATGTCGGCGTGCTGTTGCAGGACGCGGCGTTCATGGTCACGGTGCCGTTCATCGTGCCGGACGTGCCTCCACTGAAGAAGAACCCGGTGTTCCTGTATTCGAGCGATGGATTTCAGAAACCGTATCCCTTCACACCGGACATCGCGGTGAGCGTGGACGATTCGTTCGAGCAAAAGCTCGATGGCATCCATGAACTGGCCTCTCAGCACTATGAAGGCGGCGCCAATGGCTCGGAGGAGCATGTGAAGAGCGTGCCGCCCGCCAGCGACGAGGCCGGGCGGCGTGCGTGGCTGAAACGCCGCTGGGGCGCGCGTCAGGGCAGCGAGGCCGATAAATATCGCGACTTGCTGATCCAGTTTTACGGACCCGAGCGTGGCAAGGCGGTGAAATACGCCGAAACCTTCGAGATTTGCGAATATGGCCGCCGTCCGACGATGGAGGAGATCAAGCAGCTCTTCCCGTTTTACGGGGCAAAGTGAATGAGCTAATTCGACGGTGGCAAAGGCCGTGGAAACGGCTAAAGACACGGCCCACTTATCCGCCAGACCATGCAACCGACGCCAGCCCCCGAACATTCCGAGTCCGAACTCCTCACCATTCGCCGCGAAAAGCTCGACGGACTGGTGAAGGCGGGCGTGAACCCGTTCGGCTGCCGTTTTGACACGACGCACCAACCGGGCGCGTTGAAGGCGAACTTTGAGGAAAATCTCACCGTGAGCGTGGCGGGCCGCATTTTGAGCCGCCGCGAGATGGGCAAGGCGACGTTCTTCGACCTCGGCGACATCAGCGGACGCATGCAGTGCTATTTGAGCAAGGGCGATGTCGGCGACGAAGCCTACGCGCAGTTCATCCAGCTCGTGGACATCGGTGATTTTGTCGGCGTGGAGGGTTTCGCCTTCATCACGAAGCGCGGCGAGAAGTCGATCCACATCAAGAAGATCACGCCACTGTCCAAGGCGCTGCGTCCGCTGCCGGACAAGTGGCACGGCGTCACCGACAAGGAGATCAAATACCGCCAGCGCTACCTCGATCTCATTTCGAATGAGAAGAGCCAGGACGTCTTCCGCAAACGCATCCAGATGGTCGCGGC
>JAEUHJ010000155.1 GCA_016795375.1 Verrucomicrobiaceae bacterium | reverse complement strand
CGATTACTTCCTCGGCGGTCAGAACGTCGCCCAGCTTGAGGATGACGACCTCTCCGAGGCGCGCAACCGCAACCTCGGCTTCATCTTCCAGAGCTACAATCTCATCCAGCAGCTCAGCGTCATCGAAAACATCGCCGTGCCCATGTATTACGGCGGCGCGAAGGACGCCGATATGATCGAGACCGGCACCCGCCTCGCCACGCAGGTCGGCCTGGAGCATCGTCTGTATCACAAGCCCAACGAACTCTCCGGCGGGCAGCAGCAGCGCGTCGCCATCGCCCGGGCGCTGTCGAACAATCCGCTTGTCATCCTCGCCGACGAGGCCACGGGCAATCTCGACTCCAAATCCGGCAAGGAAATCCTCGACCTCTTTGACGAGCTCAACGAGCAGGGCAAGACACTCGTGTTTGTCACGCATGACGAGCGCATGGTCGGGCGCTGCACTCGCATCATCCGTCTGCGCGACGGCGTGATCGAGCGCGACGAGGCCGGAGCCAAGGCCGAACGCCTGCGAGGCAAGGTGACCGGTCCGCACTACGAGCTGGCGGCGTGAACCGTCTTCACCTCGTCAGCGGCGATCTTCTCCGTCACGCGAAATTCCCGGTCAATGCAGGAAATGACGGTGGCCGGTGAAGCACATGGCCATCTTCCGCTCGTCAGCAGCGGTGATGACATCCGCGTCCTTCACGGAGCCGCCAGGCTGGATGGCGGCGGTGGCGCCGGCTTCGGCGGCAGTGATGAGGCCGTCGGGGAAGGGAAACATGGCGTCGGAGGCGACGATGCTGCCTTTGAGCGACAGGCCGGCCTCCTTCGCCTTCCACACGGCGATGCGGCAGGAATCGACACGACTCATCTGTCCTGCGCCGATGGCGAGGGTGCGGTCATGCGTGGCGAAGACGATGGCGTTGGATTTGACATGCTTCACGACGCGCCAGCCGAAACGCATGGCCTCGAGTTCCTCACGAGTGGGCGGGCGGATGGTTTTGACCTTCGTTTCGAGATCATCGAGGCCAAGGGCGCGAAAGTCGGCCTCCATGACCATGACGCCGCCCGGCGCGGAGCGGATGACAGGCTCGGCAAGCGCCTCGGCGACGCCGGGGAGCATCTGGATGAGGCGCAGGTTCTTTTTCTTCTGCAAAAGGGCGCGGGCGTCGGCATCAAAGTCGGGGGCGATGATGACGTCAGTGAATATTTCGGAGATGATGCGGGCCAGGCCGAGTGTCATCGAGCGATTCACGACGATGACGCCGCCAAAGGGGGCCTGCTTGTCCGTCTCAAAGGCTTTTTGCCAGGCTTCACGCAGATCCTCATCGGCGCAGCCGACGCCGCAGGGGTTTGTGTGCTTGAGGATGGCGACAGTGGGGCGGCGGAACTCCAGGGCGATGCGCGCGGCCGACTCAATGTCGAGGACGTTGGTGTAACTGAGATCCTTGCCGTGGAGCTTGACGAAGTAGTCGCCGAAACTGCCGTAGAGGGAGGTCTTTTGATGCGGATTGTCGCCGTAGCGCAGTTCGGCGTGGAGAGGCAGGGAGAGGCTGAAGGTTTTTTGAGTGACCTGCTCCTTGTTCAAGAACGCGGCGATGGCGTTGTCATAGCTGCCCGTGCGCTGGAAGACCTTGCAGGCCAGCCGCTCGCGCGTGGCCAGGGTGGTGTCACCGGCGTTTTCCTTCAACTCGTTGAGGACGGTCGTGTAGTCGGCGGGATCGGTGATGACGGTGACCCAGCGGTGGTTCTTGGCCGCCGAGCGCAGCATGGACGGGCCGCCGATGTCGATGTTCTCAATCGCCTCCTCCAGCGTGACATCTTTTTTGGCCACGGTCTGTTCAAAAGGATAAAGGTTGACCACCACGAGGTCGATGACGGGAATGTCGTGTTTTTTGGCGTTCTTCTTGTCCTCCTCGTTGTCGCGGCGCTGGAGGAGGCCGCCGTGGATTTTCGGGTGCAGGGTTTTGACGCGCCCGTCGAACATTTCCGGAAAGCCGGTGTGTTCCGAGACATCAATGACCTTCAGTCCGCCGTCTTTGAGATGCCTGGCCGTGCCGCCGGTGGAAAGCAGCTCCACGTTGAGCGCCGCGAGTCCTTTGGCAAAGTCAAGGAGGCCGGTTTTGTCGGAGACGGAAAGCAGGGCGCGGGCGATGGGCATGTGGGAGGGAGGAGAGTTCGGGGCGCGGAGTAAAGGGAGATTTGCCGGGGTGCCAAGGGCATTCTGCACGCCGGTTTTGCGCCGAAAATCACCGCACCAGCGGCACGAAGGGTGGGTAGTGTTTCCGTGCGCCGAACTCGATGTAACGATTCTCGCTGCTTTTGAGGTAAAAGGAGCCCTTGGCATCGCCAAAGTCCGTCGCTCGCTGGTAAACGTGGTGCCTGCCTGTCGTGTCGAGTGCGACTTTCAGCATCGTGACGTCATCAAGGGTTTGAGGCTCGATCGCACGGCGGTAGAGTCCGCTTTCATGGCCGGTGAAGCGCAGGTTCGGCTCGTAACGGTCATCTTTGCCGAGGGAGATGTAGTATCGCGTGTCTCCGAGGGCGGTGGGGTATTCCAGCCAGTCGTATTCCTCTGGATGCAGATGGATGCGCCAGGACAGGATTATCAGAGAAGCCAGCAGCATGGCCCAGCCGAGAAGCAAGCGGCCGGCTGTATCGCGGTATTCGTTGGCAGACAATCGGTTCAGGCGGTTTTTTCGCCCCTATGATGAAAAATTCAACCGGGCATTCGGACTCGCCCGGCTCCTGCACGACAAGCAGGACATCACCCAACCAGCATCGAGGCAATGCTGAATTATCGGATTGTCTTTCCACATCTTCGCGGCTTCGGTGCGCGTCATGAGCAAAAAATGGCGCGTCGCGGGCATCAATTTCGATCATTTTCACATGGGAGACCTGCTGAGGCAGGTTTTTGAACACCCGGATGCGGATCTCATCGGCATCAGTGATGAACAGCCGGAACGCATGGCCGGAGCGCGCCGAAATTTCGGCCTGGGAGATGCGCAGGTCTTCACCGACTATCGCGCCTGCCTGGAACTCACCAAGCCCGACATCGTGATTCTCTGCCCGGCGGCCTCCAGGCATGGCGAGTGGGTCGAAAAAGTCGCCCCGTTCGGCGTGCACATCATCATGGAGAAACCCTTCGCCGGCTCCCTGGCCGAGGCGGATGCGATGATTGCCGCCATGAAGCCGCACGGAAAGCTGCTCACCGTGAACTGGCCGCTGGTCTGGGATGCCGGACAGCAAACGGCGCATCGTCTGATCCAGGAAGGAGTCATCGGTGAAGTCCGCGAGTTTCATCATCACGGTGGCAACCGTGGCCCGCTCTATCACGGTGCTGACAAGACCGAACACGAGCCTGATGCCGCCGAGAAAGCCGCGAGCTGGTTTTACAGCAAGGCGCAGGGCGGGGGATCGCTGCTCGATTACATGGGCTACGGCGCCACGCTAGGCACCTGGCATCTCGGCGGGAAAATTCCGCTCGAAGTGACCTGCGCCTGGTCCGCCACGCCAGGGCTGGAAGTCGATGAGCACAGCATAACCGCCATCCGTTACGACTGCGGCATGAGCAAAACCGAGACGCGCTGGGGAACATTCAGCGACCCCTGGACGCACCAGCCGCAGCCAAAGTGCGGATTTGTGCTCAAAGGTGCCGACGGCACCATCTCATGTTATGATTATGAGCCGTTCATCCGCGTGCAGACGCGGGCGCGGCCGGAAGGTTTTGATGTGGCCGTGGATAAGATCACGGCTCCCAACCGCAACCCCATTGAGCATGTCATTCACCATCTCGAAACAGGAGCACCTCTTATTGGCCCGCTGCGTCTCGACATCTCACGCACCGGGCAGAGGATTGTGGACACTGCTTATGAGAGCGCACAATCTGGACGTAAATTGATATTACATTGATTGTTGGTAGTTAATTGGCGCTGTCTCAGTTTGTATCTGGTGGGGTAATCCTCTCTCCTCAACGCAGGCTTTGAATCCCGCCCTCCAGTTTGAAAAGCGTTTCAATCTCCTGATCGTTCAGCGCACGGTCAAACACCGCCAGATCATCCTGATGGCCAACATACGACGCGCCGAGCACGATTGCCACGCTCGCCGGATCCCAGGCAAAGCTCAGATCCCAGTTTTCGATGTGGCCTTGCAGCTTGCCGCCGAGATAAAGACTGCCGCTCGGTTTTGCGGCCTTGTTGTTCACGCTCGCCAGTGTGAAGGCCACATGCGTCCAGGTGTTGCGTGAGAACGGCGGCTTCGCCACCTGCACCATCGGCCGTTTCTCGAACGGAATGTCACCCCACTGCACGTTCGTCGGATTCCAGATGTGAAACAGCGGCCGGATCGCATAACGGAAGAAGCGCGGCGTCTCGTCCTTCGAGAATTCGAGGAAGATGTAGCCCTTTTTCGTGTCATCGCCGGTGATCTGCACCGGATCGCAGTAGCCGGGCTCCAGATCCTCGTCGGGTGTCAGTCGCAGCCAGATGGAAACCGTCGCGCTCCACGACTTGTCGTTGTAGCCCAGCACGTTCACACCGCTGAACTGCGGACGCGTGGCTCCCTTCTTCGGAAAATGAATGCAACCGCCGAACTTCCCACCGCTGGCGACGAGTTTCACATCGTCATTCGGCACGCATGGCACGAGTTCCTTGCCCTGCTTGGTGAAAGCCGTCTTGTCACCCTTGCTGAAATCCGCGTTCAATGACGAATCAAACGAGGCATGGAACACGAGTGACGATTTGAGCGCGTCCTGGGCGAACAGCGACGACGCGAAGCAGAGCAAAACGGCGAATGTTTTCATGGTAGGTCTGCCAAGAACGCCACGCAACCGTGCTCCTTTGCGCGCGCAGCTCGTTTTGGGCTTCCTCATTGACAGATTGCAGCCGCCTCTCCTGTTCTGTCTCGCCATGAAGTTCCGCGCGCTCTTTGCGTTCCTTGCCCTCGCCATTTCAGCTCTCGCCGAAAAAGATGATGCTCCCGCCACGCCTTCGCCGTGGGGAGACTTTGTCGAAAAGGATTTTCCGTTCTTCAGCAGCGTGTTCGACGCCCGCGATGTCGGCGAAGGCTTTCCGAAGGACAATCTCACACCCCGCGGCCTCATCCTGAACCTCGGTCACAATCTCTGGGCCTGTTTTGACACCGATCTCCTCCGCATCGCCTGCATTTGGGAAGGCGAGGAAGGCAAACCACCCGTCACGCCTGAAGCGCTCGCACCGGGTTCGTATCACATCGCCGGTCAAAAGACCAAGGACGGGCAGGATTTCCTGCCGAAGCCGGTTGGCAAGATCTGGCTCGCCAATGGCATCTATCCGGGCTGGCAGATCGGCGACAAACCGAGCTTCACCGATCCACGTGAGCCGACACCGAGCAAAGATGAGGTGGGGAGAGGGCCAACTTCCAGTAACGTCCTTCGCAGTGTGGTATTCAAGGGTGGGTGGGTGGAAACAACGTTCGAGATAAATGGTGTGCAGGTTACTCAAAGAGTTCTGCCAGGTTCTGGCTCTGTCATCGAATGCGAGGTAGCTCCGCATCGAGAGTCGTTTGTGATGGTTATCGGCCATCCGGGTGCCTTTGCAGAAGCAGATGCGAAGCTGACGGAGAATCAGTTTGAAGCCATCCATCTCGGAACCAGAGGCGCGCCAGACCATGACTTGGTCTTGGACGTGAGTGGCATTGGCAGTGATGGGGTCAAGCTTCGCCGAGACAAGAACGGAGTCCTCTTTACTCACATCCCGCCGACTAACGAAGCCCAAACGTTTCAAATCATGGCTGCAGGAGGTTCAAAGGTAATCGATGACAAAGATGCTCGGGAAATGCCTGTCACCTTCTGGTCCCAAACCGCCACCACCAAAGCGACGCTCTCCGCCAAACCCGACGCCTACGTCATCGACGACATCCCCCTGCCCGTGCCGAATCCGTGGAAGCGCAACGTTCGGCTCGCGGACATCGCGTTTATCAATGATCACGGAAACGCGGTGGGCGTGACCTTTGATGGCGATGTGTGGCTGATCTCCGGCTTGAAGGACGATATGCAAAACGTGACGTGGAAACGCTTCGCCAGTGGCTTGCATGAACCGATGAGCATCGTGGTTCGTGGCGGTGAGATCCTCGTCTTCGACCGCAACGGCATCTGGAAGCTGGTGGACACGAACGGCGACCAGGAATGCGACCGCTATGAGATGTTCTGCAATCTCTTCGGCCAAACGGCGGAGACGCGAGAGTTTCCGAATTCGATGAAGCTAGGACCGGATGGCTCGCTCTACATCTCAAAGGGCGGCCAGGAGGGCACGACGTTCGGCAAACACAACGGCACCGTCATCAAAGTGGCGCCTGACGGCAAAAAGATCGATGTGATCGGCTACGGTCTGCGCCAGCCGTTCATCGGCGTGCATCCACAGACGGGGCTCGTCACCGCGAGCGATCAGCAGGGCAACTACGTGCCGTCCACACCGCTGCACATCATCAGTGACCATCACTTCTACGGCCATCTGCCGACGATTGCGCCCAGGGAGCAGTATCCCGAGACGATCACCGAGCCGTTGACGTGGCTGCCGCATCCGGTGAATCCCAGCGGCGTCACTCAAACGTGGCTCGTCGGTGCAAAGATGGGACCGGTGAATGACGAACTCATCCACATCGGCTACAACCGGCCGGAACTCTTCCGCGTGCTCATGAACTCGCGTTTTGCACGTCCGCAGGCTGCGGTGGTGAGCTTCTCGCGCGACTTTGACTTCCCCACGCTGAACGCCGTGGTGAATCCGGCGGACGGTCAGCTCTACGTCGTCGGTTTCCAAGTCTGGGGCACGGTGGTGAAACGATTGAGCGGTCTCGCCCGCGTGCGCTACACGGACAAGCCACGTGTGTTGCTCAAGGAAGTCACACCGACGGACATGGGCCTACTGCTGCGCTTCAACACGAAGCTGGATGCCAAACTCGCCACCGATCCCACCAGCTACAGTGCCGAGCGCTGGAACTACAAACGCACCTTCGATTACGGCTCGCCGCATCTGAAGCTCGACGGCAGCACCGGCCAGGAATGGATGAACGCCAGCAGCGCCTACTTGAGCAAGGACGGCATGAGCGTGCTGGTCGGCCTGCCCGACATGAAGGGCGGCGTGCATCAGATGCGCATCGGCTGGGGCTTGAAGAGCGAAGACGGCTCGAAAGCCGAAAACACCGCCTATTTCTCGCCGTGGGAATTGATGGCCTTTGATCCGAAGAAGGAAGGGTTCGAAGAGGGCCTCAAAGTCGATCTCACGCCACGCAAAGCCGTCACCGTGGCCGCCGTGAAGGCCACCGCGGAGGAAGGCGAGCGACTTTATCAAATGTTCGGCTGCATGGCCTGCCACAGCACGGATGGCACGCTCGTCGGCAAGGTGGGGCCAAGCTGGAAGGGGCTGTTCGGCAGCGAACGCGACATCGCCAAAGGCGAAAAGGGCAAGTTCAAGGCCGACGACGCCTACCTGCGCGAATCCATCCTCAATCCGAGCGCCAAGGTGGTGAAGGGCTTCGAAAAATTCGACACCGGCATGCCCATCTATGCCGGCATCCTCAACGACTCGCAGATCGAGAGCCTGATTCTCTACATCAAGAGTCTGAAGTGACGGAGCGTGACGTGACACGGGCTGCCCGCCTGTGGGTTTGGCATTTGGCAACTTCGCCGGGACAAAGCGGCTCGAATGCACAGGCTGGCAGCCTTGTCACACTCACCCCATGCTCCGCAACGCCTCACGGATCAATTTGTCCGCCGTGTCGAAGCCGGGCTGCTTCGCCGCCTCGTTCACGGCCTTCTGCGCCTCGCTCTGCTTGTAACCGAGAGCGATGAGCGCCAGCACGGCGTCGCTTTGTGCCTCCTGCTTCGGATCGTGCGCGCCCTTCGCGGTGCGCGCGGCCTGCCAGGCATCGACGACGCCGACTTTGTCCTTCAGCTCCAAAACGATGCGCTCCGCAGTCTTGCCACCCACGCCTTTGATGCGCGAGAGCGCCTTAAGGTCCCCGGCAATCACCGCGTCCTTGAACGCGGCCACCGGCATGCCACTGAGCACGCTGAGCGCCATCTTCGGCCCGATGCCGGACACACGGTCCATCAGCAGGCGGAACAAATCACGTTCATCCGTGCCCATGAAGCCGAACAACGTGTGATCCCGCTCCGTGACGTGGTAATGCGTGAGCAACTGCACTTCCGAACCGATCTGCGGCAGCTTGTCGAAGGTCGTCAGCGGAATGAGCGCCACATAACCGACGCCGTGGACATCAATCGTCACACGATGAGGCAGGGCTTCGGCAAGGTTTCCACGCAGGAAGGCGATCATGCGCTCCATGAAGGCGAGCACGCGAAGCGAACGCAAGCGCTGGTTTGCTTCGCGGAAGATTCGTCAGGGACGTGATTACGACGCCAGCTTCTCCATCAGCTTCTGCGTGCGCTGGATGATGCGCTGGGGCTCGTCGAGGAGGCCGGCGCTGAGCAAGGCGTTGTCGAGGATCTGCTCGGTGATGAGGCCGGCGGTGTCGGGATCGCTCTTGTGGAGCTTGGAGAGGCCTTTGACGAGTTGGTGACGCGGATTGATCTCGAAGACGACCTTCGGGCCGGGCATGCCGCCGTCTTTGCCGAGGGCCTTCATCATCTGGCGCATCTGCGGGGTCATTTCGCCTTCCGGAGTCAAAACGAGCGCAGGTGAGCCGACGAGGCGCTTGCCGGGGCGGACGGTATCGACGGCGGCGGTGAGGCGTTCCTTGATCCAGTCACACAGCGTGGTCGTTTCGGCTTCGGGGAGGGCTTCGCCTTCGGCGTCGCTGTCGCCGAGGTCGATGTCGTCGGCGTTGACAGCCTTGAGGTCCTTGCCGTCGAACTTGCTGAGGCTGGAAACGACGTATTCGTCGATGGTCTCGAACATGTAGAGCACCTCGATGCCCTTGGCCTTGAAGGCTTCGAGATACGGGCCGGTTTCGATGGCATCGCGGCTCGGGGCCACTTGGTAGTAAATGGCCTTCTGGTCGCTGGTCATGCGCTTCACATAATCGGCCAGGCCGATGCTCTCGCCGGGCTGGGTCATGCTGGATTCAAAGCGCAGCAGCTTCGCGATGGCCTCGCGGTGCGTGTGATCGGTGGCGACGCCTTCCTTGAAGAAGCGGCTGAAGTCCTTGTAGAAGCCATCCCACTTCTTGGCGTCGTCACCTGCCTCTTTATCGAGCTGTTTGAGGAGACGCTTCACCACCACATCGCCGATTTTGCGCACGAGGGCGCTGTCCTGCATGCTCTCGCGGGAAATGTTCAGAGGCAGGTCCTCGCTGTCGATCACGCCGCGGACGAAGCGCATCCATTCCGGCAGCAGCTTCTTCGGTTTCGGGTCGATGAGGACCTTTTTGCAGTAGAGCGACACACCGGGCTCCATCTGGCCCATGCCAAAAGACTCCATGTTTTGCGACGGCGTGAAGATCAGCGCATTGATGACGATGGGGCTGTCCGCCTGGAAGTGCATGCGGTAGCTGGGATCGTCGAAAGCGTGCGCGGTGAACTTGTAGAACTCGTTGTATTGCTCGTCGGTGATGCTGTCCTTCGACTTAAGCCACAGCGCCTCGACGGTGTTGACGCGCTCGCCATTGAGCAGGAGCGGGAAGCTGACGAAGTTCGAATGCTTCTCGATGATCTGGCGCACGGTGCTGGCCTTGCAGAAGTCGGCGGCGTCCTCTTTGAGATGCAGCACGATCTTGCAACCGCGGTTCTGATCCGGTGCTTCATCAATGCTGTAGCTGCTCTGGCCGTCGCTGGTCCACAGGAGGTGCTCGCCGTCGTTTTTCCACGAGTGGGTATAGACCTGCACTTTGTCCGCCACCATGAAGGCGGAGTAGAAGCCGACGCCGAACTGGCCGATGAGCGTGGCGTCGTTTTGCTTGCCGGCGTTCTTCAACGCGGCGGCGAAGGCCTTCGAGCCGCTGTGGGCGATGGTACCGAGGTTCTCGACGAGTTCCACCCGCGTCATGCCGATGCCCACGTCGGCGATGGTGATGGTTTTCGCCGTTTCATCGGTCGTGATGCTGATTTGCAGCTCCGCATTGGCATCAAAGACATCCTTCTCCGTGAGCTGCGTGAGGCGCATCTTCTCCATCGCGTCCGCAGCGTTGGAGACGAGCTCGCGGAGGAAGATCTCGCGGTCGGTGTAGAGCGAGTGGATGACGATATCGAGGACTTGTTTGACTTCGGCCTGGAATTCGTGGGTTTGGCTCATGGGAATGTTTTTTTGAGGGTTCGGGGGCGCGGAGGTTAGCGGGTGATAAAACTTGGTCAAGGCTTCGCCCGTTGGGGATTGTCAAGGCGGCCAAAGCCGGGGCGGCCGCCTCGCTTGACCATGCCTCGACCATTTGACGACGAAGCGGCCTTGACTTCCACCTCCACTTCCTCACAATCCGCACACCTATGGGACTCTTTGATTCACTCGCCAAAAACGCGCTGGGCGGTCTGCTTGGCGGCTCCGACAAACAAGACCCGGCAGCCATGCTTTCCGGCCTGCTCAGTGATACGGGCGGCTTGCAGGGCTTGATGGGCAAGTTTCAAAGCGCGGGACTCGGCGAACAATTCAGCTCCTGGGTCGGCACCGGCGAAAACAAGGCGGTACAAGCCGATGAGGTCCAGAGCGCCGTGGGTGCGGACGTGATCCAGCAGCTTGCGGGCAAGCTCGGCATGCAGACGCAGACCATCCTGCCGTTGCTCGCCCAGTTTCTCCCGCAGGTGATCGACAAGCTCACGCCGCAGGGACGGATCGAAGATAACAATCCAGGCGGCCAGCAAATCCAGAGTGTGCTGACCAGTCTCATCAGCGGCGGCCTCGGAGGCCTGTTGGGCGGAAAACGCTGATTGTGCGCGTTGAAGGCGCGCAACGTGCATACCCAATGCCACGATGCTCCGAATCGCCCTCAAAATGTTGTTTGGCGACACGGCGAAGTACCTGATGCTCGTCGCAGGACTGACCGTGGCGACATTTTTGATGGCTCAGCAGACGGCGGTGTTCTGCGGCTTGATGAGCTGGACCAGGGCGACACTGCGCAACGTTCCCGCTCCCATCTGGGTGGTCGAGGAGAAGGTGGAGCAGGTGAACGAGACCAATCCGCTCCTGGACACCGACGTGGCGCGCGTGCGCAGCGTCAGCAGCGTGGCCTGGGCCGCACCGATCTATTCCGGCATCCAGCGCGTGCGGCTGGAGAACGGCAGTTTCAAAGTCATCCAGCTTATCGGCATTGACGCCAGCACCCTGGCAGGCGCGCCCGCAAAGATGCTGCAAGGAGATCTGATGAAACTGCGCCTTCCACACTCGGTGATCATCGACGACCTGGGCGTGCAGCGGCTGGCGAAAAAGCGCGGCGACAAGGTCCGGCTGAACGATGTCTTCGAGCTCAACGACCAGGAGGCGCGCGTGGTGGGCATCGCGGATGCCATGAACTCCTTCACGGGCGGCCCCTACGTCTGGACGACGTACGAACGCGCTCTGCAATACGTCCCGCCGCAGCGCAAGATGCTCCAGGCGGTGATCTGTGCTCCACATGACGGAGTGAGCATGGAACAGGCCATCGCGGACATCCGGCGGGAGACCGGTTTGAAGGCATTCATCAACCGCGAGGCCGGCTTTGGCGAGTTCATGGATCAATCTCCGGAGAGACCCTCCTCGAACTTCAATGTCTCGACCGTCTGGTGGTATGCGCGGAACACCGGCATCCCGGTTTCCTTCGGCACCACGGTGATCATCGGCCTGCTGGTGGGCATGGCGGTGAGCTGCCAGACGTTTTACTCGTTCGTGCTGGAGAACATGCGGCATCTGGGCGCCTTGAAGGCGATGGGCGCCTCGAACGGCAGACTGTGCGTGATGCTGATCGTGCAGGCATTCACGGCGGGGATCATTGGCTACGGCATCGGCCTGCTGGGAACGGCGGGGTTTGCGTTTGGTGCCATGAAAAACGAGCAGCCTCCCTTCTACATGCCTGGCTTCGTTCCATTTGTCGTTCTCGGCGTGGTTCTGGGCATCTGCATGCTGTCGGCGCTGATGGGCATCTGGCGCGTGAGCCGTCTGGAGCCGGCAATGGTGTTCCGCAGCTAGTCCGTGCTTGAAGATCCCCCAGAGCCCTCTTGTGGCGAATGTCTGGGAGTACGTTGCTCACGCTTCAGTGAAACACTGAACAATTCATCAACCGCAGTGGCACGATGAGCGCAGAGGTTGATTCCCAACAGTTCTTCCCTGCGTCCATCGTGCCTCTGTGGTTTTTTTCAGCGCTTCCTTAGCGTGCGAAAGCCGTCACGACAAAGCGTGAACAACATACCCTACTCCAACTGCAGCTTCGCCAGCGAGCCGTACAAACCGCCGGGCTTCGCCACGAGCTCATCGTGTGTGCCACGTTCAAGAATGGAACCGCCGGACATGACGAGAATCTGATCACAGCGGCGCACGGTGCTGAGGCGGTGGGCGATAATGATGCTGGTGCGGTTTTCCATCAGCTTGTCGAGCGCGTCCTGCACCAGGCGTTCGCTTTCGGCATCGAGGCTGCTGGTGGCCTCATCGAGGATCAAAATGGCCGGATCGGCCAGGATGGCACGTGCGATGGCGATGCGCTGGCGCTGGCCGCCGGAAAGCTGTGTGCCACGATCGCCGACAAGCGTCTGGTAACCGCCGGTGAGGCCGGTGATGAAGTCATGCGCGTTCGCTTTCCTGGCGGCGCTGATGATTTCCTCCTCGGTGGCGTCAGGTTTTCCGTAGGCGATGTTTTCCTGGATGCTGCCGCCAAACAGCAGCACCTCCTGCGGAACGAGGGCCAGATTGCGCCGCAGGGTGGTCAGTGTCATGTCACGAACCGGCTGGCCGTCGATACGGATTTCACCGTTGTTGGGATCATAAAAACGAAACAGCAGCGAGATGCAGGTGGACTTGCCGGAGCCGCTCGGCCCGACGAGCGCGATGCGCTGCCCTGCCTTGGCGCAGAGGGTGAAGTCACGCAGCACGACCGCGTCAGGACGCGTGGGATAGGCGAAGTTGAGGCCGCGCATTTCGATCTCGCCGCGAAAGCGTGTCCTGGCGTTTTGTTCGCCGTCCTCGGCCTCGGTTTGCTCCCGCAGAATCTCGCGCACGCGTTCCGTGGCGCCGAGAGAGCGCTGGAGCTGGGCGATCAGCTCGGGAAACTGCATGAACGAGGATGCGATCATGCCGCTGAGGCCGGCGAACTGCGTCAGCTCCTCACGCCCGATCTCGCCGAAGTTCAGCATGCGCATGGCGAACCATGTCACGCAGATCAGGGCGACGCTGAAGGCAAAGATGACGAAGGCGATGAAGGAGGCGCGGGGAACAGCCGCCCGGATCACGGTGCGCAGGTATTCGCCGAGATTCCTGTCATAGCGGGCCATTTCATGCGCTTCGTTGCGGAAGGCTTTCACGCTGACGATGCTCTGCAGGCTCTCATCCACCACGACCTGGGAAGCGGCGAGATTGTCCTGCGCCTTTCGGGTCAGTTTGCGGATGCGGGATCCAAAGATCGCGACCAGTACGATCACCAGCGGGATCGTGCCCACCATGAACAGCGAGAGCTTCACTGACATGTTCAAAATGAGGGCGAGACACAGTGTCAGCATCACCGTGTGGCGGATGAGCATCGGAATCGTCACCACCAGCGTCTCGCGCATGGCCTCGACATCGTTGGCCAGGCGGGAGGCCAGCTCGCCGACGCGTCGTTGATTGAGCGTGGCCATCGGCAGGCGAATGATGCGGCTGAAGGTGTCGAGCCGCAGGGCCGCCAGCGCACGTTCGGACGCCTTGGCAAAAAGCATGATGCGGAAGAATGCGATCACGGCCTGCGCGGCCACGATGCACACCAGGAACCACACGCTACGGTCCAGTTCCACCAGCCATTCCGGCCCTTTGGCGCCGCCCAGCCCCTTGCCGGCCACGGCGGCCAGCTCCTTGATGAAATACACCGTCATGCCGCCGGTGACGGCCAGCGCGATGAGCGCGGGGATGAACACATTGAAGTGCGGGCGCAGATAGCTCAGGAAGAAGCCTGCGTCCTTCCACGCGGCGCGGTCCCATAATTTTTTGCTCGCTCGTTCTTCGGCCATGACCGGGTGTTATTATTCCACGCGCACGGTCCAGCGGCGGGTCGGTTTGTCGGTGAGTTCCAGGATGGACAGGCTTTCCGCGTCGTCTCCTTGTCGCGTGCCGCGTGTCAGAAAATACTCGCGCCCGCCTCCGCGGAGGCGCAGGTTGATGCCGAGCTGGCTGTTGCCATTTCCCAGCGCCCATTCGTGGCGGTAGAGATAGCTCCTCGGCAGCGTGATCGTGAGCCTGCGTCCGCCGTTCGCGGAACTGCTGAGCGCCGCTTGAATCTCCGCCGGATCAAACTCCGCCGCGTAGCCGCTGCCGAAGGCCCACGGTGCGACAGGGCCGACCGTTGCCGCGCCATCGCCAGCCTTCCCGGTGATGCGCAGCGCCGCCGTCGCACCTGGGGTCAATCGCTCGCCATAGCTGCGGGCATCTAGATTCAGCAGCAATTCGTAAGCGTCGCCGGCTGCCGCGTCGGCAAGATCAACTCCTGCGAGATCGAGCGTCAGAAACAACTTCATGCTGTCCGCGTCCGCGCGCAAGGTGACGGCGCTGGCCTGTCCATCGGCAGCGGTCAGCGGCACGGCCTCCTTCAGCCCAAAATTCCGTGTGATCTCGATGTGGCGGTCAAAAATCTGCCTCGCGCCGTTCGCACTCAGCGCAAAATTCAGCGGCAGTCGCTGGCGGAAAGGAGCGCCCGCATCCGCAGGCAGCAGGAGGGACAGCGGGAGCGTCTCCGAGCCATTCGCCTCCAGCGACACCTTGCCTTCCTGTTTTTTGCCCGCCCAGGCGGACTCCCATGAGAGCGAAAGAGCCGAGTTTGTGCTGTTTTCGATTTCCAAGCCGGGTTTGAACTCCGATTCCGCGTTGAAAGCCACGCGGGTGCTCCAGGAGACATCGAAGGGTTTCAAGGGAGCCACAACGTCCACGATGCGCGACCCTCCGGCGGTGATCACGAGCACGGGCAGCCGCATTTTGCCATCACTCAGGGGAAGCCGAAGCGTGTCCGTGATCGTGTAGCCGACGGCCACCCCCTGCTTCGCGCCGGCAGCGAGGATGATCTGCGAATCCACTTCATTGAGCTTCAATCCAGGCGGCACCAGCGGCAGAACGATCAGCGTTTGTGACTCGCGCGATGTGCTGGACATCTGGAATTCGAGTCTCAGTTTCCCCTGCCCTTCCAAGGTCGTGCTCGCGTCACTCACCTTCCACGCGACTGCGGGCGCGCCATTCATCACATCTTCATAAAGGATGCCTCCCATGACCGTGTGCATCTCGGTTGAAGGTGTCGCCACCTCCCCGGCGGGGAGGGTGTTGAGGCGGCTCTGATACTGCTGCATCAATGCCGGGAAGAGAAGATGCGCTTCGCTGGTGCCCGCAGGCGGCGAGAGCAGACGGGAAAAGTCCCCCAGGTCCGAGAAAATGAGGCTCTCCTTCTCGCAAAAATCACGCATCACGCTGCCGGGGCCGCAGGTGAGAGCCAGGCTTTTTTCCTCGGGATCGGAGGCCTGCGGCACAGGGCCGCCCACGATGATTTCCAGATGATGCCTGCGTGCGGTGTCCAGCAGGCTGCGCATTGCGGCGGCCACATCCGCGGTCGGAGTGCCCGCGATTCCATCCTGCAATCCGTATGCCAGCAGGACGAGGTCCGGACTGCCCTGGAAACCCGTCGTCGCCAGCGCGGAGGCGGCGGACACAATGCTGGATGTCCGCACCGGTTGCAGCAGAATCTCCGGCCCCAGCACCATGTCCTCCTTGCTGCGCAGTTTGGAGCCTGGACGAAGCACGCGGACGCCGCCCGTGTAATAAAACTGGTTCGCCAGCGCCCTGGCGAACTCGCCCGCGAAACTTTTGAGCAGCGGGTCGATGCCTTTTTCAACTTTGACACCATCGAGGATCGCGTCTCCGAGCACCACGACTTGCACGCGCTCGCGGCGGGTCAGCTTGAGCAGCGTCCGGGGCAGGAACTTCTGCCAGCGTTCGCGCTGAACGGGAGAAAGGTCGAAGTAAGTCTGTGACTGCAATTCCGGTGTGGGCAGCTTGGCCTCGGCCTCACGGGCGGCGGCCTGCAAGGCGGGGAGATCAGGCTTCGACTCAGCCGGGGCGGCGGCAGGCGGCGGCGCGGGGGCGATCTGCGGAGCCGCCGGAGTCTGTGAGCGGAGACCATTCACCGCCAGCAGCGCCCAGGCGCAGAGAATGGAGAAAGTCGTGCGTTTGGAAAACATGCTCGTGCTATCTCAACGAGACCGGCGGCGGCTGCAACCAGGGAGTGGAAGGCGGCAGCATTCAAACTGGAATGCCGGCAGGCGGAGCACAGGATGACCTTTCCGCGCCAGCATCACACCGGCTGGCGGACTGTCCCGTGCCGCCGCTCACGCGCAAATCAAATGGTCGGGCTGGCGAGATTCGAACTCACGACCTCTTGCACCCCATGCAAGCGTTCTACCAGGCTGAACTACAGCCCGACCTGTTCTGATTTTCTCCTGCGGTGCCGCTTTGGGGTGGCTGCCGTTCGGAGAGGGCGCATTCTGGACGGAGCGGCTCCCTTTGCAACCAAGATGTTTCATTCCGGCGAGAATGCGCCCCGCGCAGTTCGCAGCAGGCTTGCCATCCCCTTCCCGCCCCCGTAAAACCAATGAAAAATCCCCACGCGCCGCGACATGGTCACCATCACGATCCAGGAACTTACGAAGAGATTCAGCGGCAGTGTCGTCCTCAGCAGCGTGAATTTGCAGGTTGAATCCGGGGAGCTGTTCTTCCTGCTTGGCCCCAGCGGATGCGGCAAAACCACGTTGCTGCGACACATCGCGGGTTTTTATCGCCCCGACGAGGGGAAAATCTGGTTCGATGACGAGGATGTGACGCGCCTGCCCGCTCACAAACGCGGCACCGGCATGATGTTCCAGAGTTACGCGCTCTGGCCGCACCTCAACGTCGCGCAGAACGTCGCCTTCGGACTCGAGGAGCGCAAACGCCCGCGCAAGGAGATCGAGCACCGCGTCGCCGAGGCGCTCGACCAGGTGAAGCTCGGCGGCCTCGGCTCGCGCAAAATCCAGCAGCTCTCCGGCGGCCAGCAGCAGCGCGTCGCGCTGGCCCGTGCGCTCGTCATCCGTCCGAAGTGCCTGCTTCTCGACGAGCCGCTCTCGAACCTCGACGCGAAACTGCGCCTGGAAATGCGTGGTGAGATACGCGGCATCTGCAAACAGCATGGTTTGACCGGCATCTACGTCACACACGACCGCGATGAGGCGCTCAGCATGGCCGACCGCATGGCGATCATGGAAAGCGGCAGGCTCGCCCAGGTCGGCACGCCGGCCGAGGTTTATCGCAATCCCGCCACGCGCATGGTTGCCGAGTTCATCGGCGAGACGAATTTCGTCGAAGGTCGTGCGTTGCGTGAGAGCAGCCGGGAGGGATTCTTCGATGTCGAGACCTCATTTGGCTTTCTGCGTGGCCGCACCGACGGCACCTGGCAGCCCGCCGCCGGGCAGCCGGTCGTTTTGAGCATCCGCCCAGAATCACTCACCTTCTCCAACCTCACGGACACATCGAACCGCTTCCCCGGCCACATCGTGGACACGACCTACCTGGGTGCGACGGTGCAATACGTTCTCCAGGTGCAAAACGGCCCGCTCATGAAGGTCTGCGAGATCAATCCACAGGAAATCCGCATGCCCGCCGCCGATGAAATCCGCGCAATGGCCGCGCTGAATGATGTGGTGATCCTGCGCAAATAAGCCGCCCTGCTAGGACTCATCCCCGTCAGAGGCTCACTTGCCGACGCGATACAGCTTCTCCTGCGTGCGGATGAACAGGCTGCTTTCGCTGACGGAAATGCTGGAGCGGACGCTGGCGGCGTTGCCGTTGGGTTTCGAGCCGTCGCCCATCTCGTTGACCGAGAGCAGCTCGAACTTGTCCGTGTTCGCCCTGGCGACATAGACCTCGCCCCAGAAATTGACGCAGTACACTTTGTCGTCAGCCACGGTCGGGCTGCTTTCGAATTTCGTTTTGCCGCCGAGTTCGCCGGACCACACGACCTTGCCGGTTTTCGGCTCCAGGCAGCTCAGGATTTTCTTGCCGCCATCAAGGACGTAGAAGCGGCCTTTGTAGAACGCGGGCGTCGGCACGTCGCTCGTGACGCCTTTCGGTTCCGTCTGCCAGACCGGCTGCGTCTCACCTTTGGCATCGAGCGGCAGGGCATAGACGGGCGAATTCTTCGGCGCGCAGACGATGGCGATGCCGTCGCCGACGACAGGCGATGGCACGAGGCGGAAGAAACTGTTGTAGCCTTCTCCTGGCGGATTCCATGTTGCGATGCGGGAGAATTCCTTGCCGGTTTTGGCATCGTGAATCGTCAGTGTGTCGCCGCCGGAGATCAGCATGAGGCGCTGGCCTTTGTATGACGTGAACACCGGGCTGCTGAAAGCCTCCAAGGACTCGATCTTCGCGGTGCTGGGGCGGATCTGCTTCCAGAGGTCCTTCCCGTTCGTCGGATCAATGGCGAGTATGTAGCTGCTCAAGTCCTTGCCGGGCGTGCCTTTCTCGAACTTGTCCTGGAACTTGAAGGTTTCGTTGCGCTGAAGCACCTGGATGTAGAGCTTGCCGCTGTCGATGGTCGGGCTGCTGCCATAGGTCCACTGCGTGGCGAAAGCGCCATGCGTTTCCTTGAAGTCGCGCTTCCACACGATTTTGCCGCTGAAATCGCAGGCTGCGGCAATGGCGTTGGCGAAGAGGAAATAAACGCGGTCGCCATCGGTGGCTGCCGAAGGGCTGGCGAGGTTGCTCTTGTCATCCCATTGCACCTCGTCGCCCTCGGAGATGGTGACGCGCCATTTTTCCTTCCCCGTTTCTTTGCTGTAGCAAAGGGCCACGAGCTTTTTCTCGGCGGCGATGGGGGCGGTGATGAACACGTTGTCTCCCCAGATGACAGGAACCGACGCGGCGATGCCTGGAACATCTGCCGCCCACTTCACGCCCTCGGTGGGGCTGAATTTCACCGGCAGGCCGGTCTCGCCGCTGGAGCCATCTTGATTGGGGCCGCGCCAGTTCGGCCAGTTTTCGGCGAGGGCGGCGGTTTGGATCGAAAGTGAGGTGAGAAGGAGGGCGGCGGTGAGTTTCATGACGGAAAATGAGGGAAGCGAATACGGACTGGCATGTCGAGATGTTTTCGCGAATTGGTCGCCTCCTTTGAATCTCCCGCATTGGCAATCCACCGCGCTCGCGCTTCTCGGCTTCATCGCCGGGCTGGCGCTGCATCTGCGCTGGCATCCGCTGCGGCGTCATTTGTCAGATGCGTGGGATTTCGTCCGCCTGCGGCCTGCTTTGCTCGTGTGGGTGGCGGGAGCCGCGCTGCTGGCCTCCTTTTTGGGCGATGCAAAGCCAGCGGCCTATTCGCTGGTGCAGCTCGGAGACTGGCGTGAGCTGATCCTGCCGCTCACCCGTGATGCGGCGGGGCATCTGGCGCAGTTGCCGCATGTTTTTCTGCAACCCTGGCCGCTCTCCTGTCTGATGCCTCTGGTGCTTGCCATTTTGACCATTCGCGTCTGGCGCTGGCCGTATCGTTATGGCGAGCGGCGGCCTGCGGCGGAGCAAAAGATCGCGCTGCTGGTCGTCACGATCATTGGATTCGGCTGGTTGGTGCTCGAAGGCATGAGCCTGAGGCAAATGCTGCCGGAGGGAGCGGAATCGGTGAAGCTCGGTTTGCGTTATGTTTTCACCGCATTGGCTGCGGCAGGCATGCAAGTGTGGCTGGTGCGTTTCGTCATGGCCTGGGAAAAGCCGCAGGACACCGAGGCGGATAATGACGCCACCGCCGCGCTGGAGCACACCTTCGCGCGCTGGCAGGGCGTCGCATGCCTCGCAGGTTTCAATCTGCTGTGGATGAGCTGGCGTCAGTGGCAGATGAGCACGCCGCACAGCCTCGGCGGCTGGTTGTGGATTGAGCTGCTGCTTGTGTTTGCGGCGCTGCCGCTTGCTGTGGCGGCTGTTCCTGGGCATTTCTTCCATCAAGGAGCCGCCGCCTTGCGCATCATGCTGCGTTCCACCGTGCCGCTGCTGTTGCTCGGCATCACCGCGCTGGCGATTTTCATTCTCACGCACTACGCGTCGGCGATGGGACGTGCCGCCTGCGCGGATGCGCCGCTCTGGCGGATGATCGTGATGCCGCTGGACGCATTGGTGCTTGCCATGCTCGATTGCTGGCTATTGCTGGCCGCTCTCCTCATCATGTTGCGCCACGGCTTCCCACGTCCCCCCTCCGCATGACCAGCGGCACGCTTTCTCCTGAACAGATCACGCGGCGGGCGAAGTCGAACCTCGCTTTTGCGCTCGCCTGCCTGCCCAAGGAACGCCGTCGCGACATGATCGCGTTCTACGCCTTCTGCCGCGTCGTCGATGACATCGCCGATGCCACGGATGTCGGCGAGGATGAAAAGGAGCGTGAATTGACCCGCTGGAAGCAGTGCGTGGAGGAAGGCAAGCCGCCGGGGCATCCGGTGCTCGATGAAGTGGTGCTGCTGCCCGCCAAATACGGCTTCCCGCGTGCCTGGCTCGTCGAGATCATCGATGGCGTCGCCAGCGACATCACGAAGACGCGTTACCAGACCTTCGAAGAGCTGCTCGCGTATTGCTACAAGGTCGCCAGCGTCGTCGGGCTCGTCAGCATCGAGATTTTCGGCCACACAAATCCCGCCACGCGTGATTACGCCATCAATCTCGGCTACGCGCTGCAATTCACCAACATCATCCGCGATGTCGGCCAGGACGCGCGTGACACGGGCCGCATCTACCTGCCTCAAAGCGAATTGAAGAAGTTCGGCGTGTTGGAGAGTGAGATCCTCGATGCGCGGCCGAGCGAGCGCTTCATCAAGCTGATGGACTTCCAGTATCGCCGCGCCCGCGACCACTACGACGCCGCGCAGAAGGCGCTGCCGCCGGAAGATCGCAAAAACATGGTCGCCTCCGAGATCATGGCCGCGATTTATTCGCGCATCCTTGAAAAACTCAGGAACGAGCGTTACCCCGTCTTCCAGAAGCGCTGCCGCCTCAGCAACATCCACAAAGTGTGGATTCTTGGCAGCCATCTCCTCAAGGCGCGCTTCAGCCGCTGAAGCGCGCGGATTTGTAATTCGCGTTCCGCCCATCTCGGCCAGGACATACTTTTCTGATAGAATGCCGTCCTTTTGTGCGGATTCTGCGCCCCTCAATTCCATGCTCCGAAAAGCCCTCTTCCTCGTCCTTTGCCCTCTCTTCGCCACTGCGGAAGACTACTCCAAAGGCGGCAACAGCCCTCCCCGTATCGAAAAACTCACCCCGGAGCAGGAAGCCGCCATTTTGAAGGACGTGAAGGTTCCCGAAGGCTTCGAGGTCAGCCTCTTCGCCAACAGCGCCGCCGCGAACTACCCCGTCTTCGTCGCCGCGGCTCCGGATGGCACGCTTTACGTTTCCTCGGATGGAAATGGCTCCCTCGGCCGCCTGCCGAAGCGCGGACGCATCATCCGCCTGCGCGACACCGACAACGATGGCCGCGCCGATGAAACCAAGGTCTTCTGCGAGGTGGACAGCCCGCGCGGCCTCGTGTGGGACCACGACCGACTCTACCTCGTGCATCCGCCGCATCTGAGTGAGTTCATCGACGCTGATCACGACGGCGTGGCCGAGAAACAAAACATCCTCGTCAAAGACATCGCCTTCGGGTTCAAGGACCGCCCCGCCGACCACACCACGAACGGCCTCAGCCTCGGCATCGACGGCTGGCTTTACATTGCCGGCGGCGACTTCGGCTTCATGAAGGCCACGGGGACCGATGGCAAAACGCTGCAGCATCGCGGCGGCGGCGTCATCCGCGTGCGACCCGATGGCAGCGGCCTCGAAATCTACTCCACCGGCACGCGGAACATCCTCGAGGTCGCCATCAGCCCGCTGATGGACATCTTCGCCCGTGACAACACCAACGACGGCGGCGGCTGGAACGTGCGCTTCCACCACTTCACCGGCCTCGACGACCACGGCTACCCGCGCCTCTACAAAAACTTCAACGACGAGGCCATCCAGCCCCTCGCCGATTATGGCGGCGGCAGCGGCTGCGGCGCGGTTTACATCGATGAACCTGGCTTCGGTGAATGGAACAACGCCCCCTTCACCGCCGACTGGGGCAGCGGCGCCCTCTGGCATCATCAGGTGAAGCCCAAAGGCGCGACGTTTGAGGAAACCCGCGCCCCCGAGCCCTTCATCAAAATGACCCGCCCCACCGACGCCGATGTGGACGGTATGAGCCGCGTCTATTGCGCCAGTTGGAAAGGCGCCACCTTCAACTGGGAAGGCCCCGATGTCGGTTACATCGTCCAGGTGAAGCCGAAGGGCTGGCATCTGGAAAGTAGTGCAGGGCTTCAGCCCGCACGGACTCCGCCAGATGGTGACGGGCTAAAGCCCACCGCTACTTTCGCTGTCGCGCCCTTGCCTGACTTTGGGAAGGCGAGGGATGAGGAGCTGGTGAAGATGCTGGAGTCCGCAAGCAACCGCCGAAGGATGGAGGCGCAGAGGGAGTTGGTGAGGAGGATGCGGCTGAAGGTGGCATCTGATGAGAAGAGCTATCTCCAAACTGCGAAGCGCATGTCTGATCTTTACGCGAATTCGACGATTGGCGTGTCACCAAGAGTTGCGACCCTCTATTCGCTGCTAAGGGCAGGGGTCTCATGGAGTGAATCTAAAAGTGAAAGCGACCCGTTTGCCGGAAATTCGATTGGCTTGCAATCACCAAAGCCGAACGACCAACATCGCAACGAGCTTGAACGGGCCGCCATGCGCCACACGGCGTTCGAAACTAAGATGCTCCCTCAACCTTGGTTCAACTCCAAGGCTCCCCTGCCACCCGCAAAGTTTGTGAATGGCGATCAGCTTCCAGAAGCGTGGCACGATAGCAAAACATTGATCGAAGTTCTCTCTTTGGCAGCTCGCTTCGGCAAGCATTTCGGCCCAGGCAGTCCAATATTCAGCGTGGCACTTGGGAATCCCGATCCCGTTGTTCAACATGGTGCTGTGCGGGCTCTTGCCGCCCATGGTGGCTTTGAATTTGGATTCGCCGCGCTCGAAGCTTCTGATGCCTCCCAGCTGGTGAAGCGCAATGCCTTGTTGTCTCTGGCGATGATGCACACCCCCGAAGTCGTCACCGGCCTCATCGAGCGCCTCGGCAAGGCCACCGATCCAGCCCTGCGACAAGGCATCCTCGCGGCGCTCAGCCGTCTGCATTTCCAGGAAGGCGAGTGGAAGGGCGTTTCGTGGGGGACGCGGCCGGACACGCGGGGGCCGTATTACCAGCCGGAAGCTTGGAGCGAGACGCCGAAGATCGCGGTGGCTTTGAAGGACGCGCTGGCGAAGGCCACGCCTGAAGAAGCTGCCTTCTTGGTGAAGGAGCTGAACCGCAACCGCATCCAGTTCAACGAGGCGCAGCAGCGCATCCTGGAACTCGCGAAGAAGGACCCGAAGGTGCTGCCGGAACTGGCCGCGCAGATGGCGGGAGCGGAGGAGATTCCGGCGGAGGTGGTGCCGCTGCTCGTGGGGCTTCTGAAGAGTGGCCCACTTTCTCCGAAAGTGGAGCCTGACGATTCTCGGAGAGAATCTGCCACTTTATCCCAAGCCATCATCGCCCTCTCGAAAACCGACAGCGCGGAAGGTGTGCAGGCCACGTTGAACGCTCTCGATGGCCTCAAGAAGCTCCCCGAGTCCGCCAAAGACTACGAAGCGGCTCTGAATGCCTTCTTGAACGCGCCGAAGCTCGAAAATCACCACCAGCTCGTCGAGCAGGTCGCGGAGAAGGCGGAGTGGCCGCAGTCCATGTATGCGAACGCGGCGTTGCTGAACCTGGCGAACCGCAAGACGGGCAGTCCCGAGTCCATCCAGCTCACGCAGAAGGCGCTCGACATGGGCTGGGCCAATCCGAAGCACCGCAAGCTCATCATCGATGCCATCAGCGCCACGAAGCACATGCCCAGCGCCGCCAAAGTGCTCGCCGCGCTCGATGATCCCGATGCGGAGGTCAAAGGTGCCGCCCAGCGCGCGGCGCGGGCGATGAAGATTCAAAAGATCGAAGACAAAACGCCCAAGATCATGACCTTGAAGCCCGAGGAGGCCCTCGCGGCTGTTTTGAAGGAAAAAGGCAACGTGGCGCTCGGCGAGCAAATCTTCACCAAAGCCACCTGCGTGGCCTGCCACACCGTGAAGGAGACCGAAGCGCAAAAAGGGCCGTATCTCGGCAACATCGCACAGACCTACAAGCGGCCGGAGCTGGCCCAGAACATCCTCGATCCGAACAAGACCATCGCGCAGGGCTTTGCGAGCGAGATGATCACCATGAAGGACGGTGCCGCGCAGATGGGCTTCATCACGCTCGAAAGCGCCACCGAAGTCAAACTCCGCAACATCGCCGCCCAGGAGTTCACCTTCAAAACCGCCGACATCAAAGACCGCCAGAAGTTGCCGATGAGCATGATGCCGCCGGGTTTGATGATGAACTTCACCGTGAAGGAGTTTGCGAGCCTGTTGGATTATCTGGAGGCGCTGACGAAGAAGTAAGGGACTTCCAAGTGGTCCGCACAGTCCTCTGTGCGGATGACTCGGGGTCGTGGTGTTGGTGGAGCGCCGCACCGGGACTGTGCGGACCACTTTATGCGAGTACTTCCTTCACCACATGGCCATGCACGTCGGTGAGGCGGAAATCTCGGCCGGCGTGGCGGAAGGTGAGTTTTTCGTGATCGAGGCCGAGTTGATGGAGCACGGTGGCATGCAGGTCGTGCATGTGGACTTTGCCATCGACGGCCATGTGGCCGATGTCGTCGGTCATGCCGTGGGCGAAGCCGGGTTTGAAGCCGCCACCGGCCATCCAGACGGTGAACCCGAGCGGGTTGTGGTCACGACCGGTGCCGTTTTTCTCGGCGTAGGGCGTGCGGCCGAATTCGCCGCCCCACCAGACGATGGTGTCCTCGAGAAGACCGCGTTGCTTGAGATCGTGAAGCAGTCCGGCGATGGGTTTATCGACCGCGGCGGCATGATCGCCGTGCTTGGGCAAGTTGGAGTGCTGATCCCAGGCGGGGTTGTTGGAGTTGTCGCCGTAATTGACCTGGATGTAGCGCACGCCCTGCTCGGCGAGGCGACGGGCCATGAGGCACTGGCGGCCGTAATTGTCGGTGGGCTGCTCATTGATGCCGTAGAGCTTCAATGTGGCCTCGGATTCGCCGGTGAGATCCATGACGCCGGGCGCATTGGTCTGCATGCGGGCGGCGAGTTCGTAGCTTTGAATGACCGCGTCGATCTCGGTGTCGCCGGGCATCGTTTTGGCCGCTTGTTCGGCATTGAGGGCGCTGAGGAGGCTGAACTGCTTGCGCTGCTGCTCGGGCGTCCAGATCGTGTTGGTGATGTTCTTGATCGTGGATTCCTTCGCGGGAAGGCCGCTGCGGCCGACGGGCGTGCCTTGGAAGATGGCGGGCAGGAAAGCGTTGCCGTAGTTGCGCGGGCCGCCGTTGCCGAGGCTGGGACTGATGGTGACGAAGCCGGGCAGATTGTCGTTTTCCGCGCCGAGGCCATACATGACCCATGCGCCCATGCTGGGGCGGATGAAACTGGTGGTGCCAGTGTGCAGGAACAGCGTGGCCGGACCGTGGGCGACGCCCTCGGTGTGCATGCCGTGCAGGAAGCACAGGTCGTCGATGTGCTGGTTGACATGCGGGAAGAGATTCGAGGCCCAGCGGCCGGTTTCGCCGTGCTGTTTGAAATCCCACAGCGGTTTCATCACGCGCTGGAGAGAACCTTTGCCCGTCTTCGCCACGGAACGCGAATCCTCCACGTCGATGATCTTGCCGTCATCCTTCAACAGGCGCGGTTTGTAGTCGTAGGAATCCACATGGCTCACGCCGCCCTGCATGAAGAGAAAGATGACGCGTTTGGCTCTTGGCTGATGATGCGGACGCCGGCCGGCGGGCGCCGCCTGGCTTTGCGCCATGGCCTGCCAGGCCAGATAGCCGAAGCCACAACCGGTGCTTTGCAATACTTGCCGCCGCGAGGTGTGCATGGACGGTGAACGTGTGCAGCGGGAAGAATTTTGCACCGAAGGCTCAAAGCGGGGCCTCATATAGCTCAATGTTGGATTTCGACACGTCAGCACCTCGATCAAATTGTTCATTCTGACGGGCCACCTTGTTGATAGCGCCCTTCCTCCCGGTGCGTAGATTTTGCATGCTACGCGCGCTCTCCTTCCTCATCGCTGTCTCATTTCTCCACGCCGCTGATCCGGTGGCGCTTTTCATCGAAGGATACGCCGGACAGCGCAGCGTGGCGCAAGGTGAGGAGATTCCGATTCATGTCAGCACCACGGCGGCGAAGTTTGAGATCGAAGTCGCACGCCTCGGTGCCAAACGCGAAGTCGTCTGGAAGAAGATCGACGTTCCCGGCGCGGCGCATCCGGTGCCCGAGGACGCCAGCGCGAATGGCTGCCGCTGGCCGGAAAGCGTGCGCGTCCCTGTGGGCGCGGATTGGAAGAGCGGCTACTACGAAGTCGCGCTGCGTGCGGCGGATGGCGGCGGGAAGTGGACGCATCGCGGCGCACGCACCGCGAGCAGCAGCGCGTGGTTCATCGTGCGCCAGGCCAAGCCCGGCAGCACCTCGAAGATCCTTTTGCAGCTCTGCACAAACACCTACAACGCCTACAACAACTGGGGCGGTTTCTCCGTGTATGCCTACAACAGCATCTCGAAGAACCAGGGCAGCCGCGTGAGCTTTGAGCGCCCCTGTTACTCGCAGTTCGGCCGCTGGGAACTTCCCTTCATCGCCTGGGCGGAGCAAAACGGCTATCCGCTCGAATTCGCCGCCAATGACGACCTCGAATTCCGCCCTGAAATGCTCGCCAGTTACAAGCTCGTCCTCAGCGTCGGCCACGACGAGTATTGGAGCACGCCGATGCGCGACAACCTGGAGGCATGGATCGCGAAAGGCGGCAATGTGGCCTTCTTCAGCGGCAACACCTGTTGCTGGCAGGTGCGCAGCGAGGCGGAGGGCCGCGCCTTCACCTGCTTCAAGCAAAACTACCATCTCGATCCCGTCTTCCAGACGCGAAAATTTGCAACGCTCAGCACCGCATGGAGCCATCATTTGCTGAAGCGGCCGGAGAACCAGCTCACCGGCGTCGGCTTCCTCTGGGGCGGCTACATGCGCAGCCACGGCCAGTTCATGGACGGCGACGCCAGTTACATCGTGCACCGCCCCGACCACTGGATCTACGAAGGCACCGGCTTGAAGCGCGGCGACCGCTTTGGCGGCAAGGACACCATCGTCGGC
>JAEUHJ010000114.1 GCA_016795375.1 Verrucomicrobiaceae bacterium | reverse complement strand
GCAGTCTGTCAAGAATCGACTCCTGACCCTTTCATGCGGCCTCATCACGCTGCCCACGGGCAGCAGCTTCACCGCCGACCAGCTCCGGCTCGTGGCCAAGAATGCAGAGGGGCAGGTCATTCCCGGCTCCACCTGCCTGCTCTCTCCTGTCACGGGAGCCGCAGGCTCCGGCGGCAGTGCCCCCGACCCGGCCAGCACGCTTTCGGCAAAGGCACGCAGCGTGGCGGAGATTTCCTCCGAGCTGCACACCGGCGCGCATTACTCCAATCTGCCGAACGGCCAGGTGCCTGCGGAAGAAGCCGCTGAACTCACGCGTGAGGCCATCGAGGACGCACGCCAGCTCTTCGCCCCGCCCTCCGCCGACAATCCGCCGCCGGTGGATGAAACGCCCGGCGTGGCCGACCTCGCCCCGGTGGCGCTGGGTGGTGATCTCGCGCAGCAGGCAGGCCAGGCGATGAACCTCGTCAATCTCGCCAACACCATCAACGGCGTGTGTGACAATGCCGCCGCGCTGGCGAGAGAACTCGACGGCATGGATGACGAAGTGGGCGCGCAAGTGGGCAAGGTGCATACCGCTTACTCCAACTGGAGTTGGCTGCGCGCGGCATTACCCAGTGGTCTCGACTGGCATCCGGCGGTGTATCAGAAAGCCGATGAGTATTATGCGAATGTGCGGAGTGCCTCCGGCGACGCGTTGCGGGCGCTGGTCAGAAAAGCCAAAGCCTTCGAGCATTGGGACAAGCTGGAGCAAATCTCCGACGATCTCGGTGTGCTGCTTTACATCCAGGATGCCCACACGTTCGTGGCCTCGCTCGATGAGGATGCGTTCATCAGTCTCATCCATGCCATGGCGCGCTACTCGGCCACTGTTGCCAAAGACCCCGGTGCTGCCGCGCTCGCCACGATCCAGACGGCGGACCCGTGGCTTGCCAACAAGTACAACACGATGGCGCAGCAGGGAGGTGATGATGAGAAGGTCATCGCCGCCGCTGTCGGGTTCTACTCGCAGATGCTGCAAAACGGCATGTCGGCGGCCGTTGCGGCGGGCAGCCCCAAGCAGGCGCTCATGCGCATGTCCGCGGAAATGATCGGCGTCATGATGGACGCCGCGAATGGTAGCCCCGAGGCACGCAACGAACTCAAGGAAATGGTGCCGTTCTACTCCTGGTTGCTGTTGGGGCCGAAGATCAAGACCCGGTGGGACGCGCAGGACTACTACGGCGCGGGCAAGGAGGCATGGACCCTAATGCTGCAAGTCACCAGCGATGTGACGATGTTCTTTCCAGTGATCAAGGGAGCCGCCGCTGGCATCAGGATGGTCGGGCAGGAGATGAAGGTCGTGTTCCAGCAGGGGGCTAGAAAACTAGGACAAGTGTTCAAGCGAGAAATCAAAAACGGCAATGGAGAAGTTGCTCGTGACGTGAAGAAGTGCATCGACAAATATCTGCCAGGAGGCTGCTTCCCGCCGGGAACGCTTGTTCTCATGGCGGACGGATCGACCAAGCCGATTGAATCCATTGGCGAGGGCGATGAAGTGCTTGCGGATGATCCGAACGACCTGGCTCCTCCAACCTCTAAGAGAGTGCTGCAATTGTGCCCTCACAACGCGGAAAGCCTGGTGCATATCGATGTTGACCGTAATGGTGATGGCAGGATCGACGGACTGATCAGAGCAACCAGTGAACATGCGTTCTGGACCCAAACGCGCGGATGGGTGTGTGCAAAGGAGCTGAATTCCGGAGATGCGCTGCAAGATGAGTCTGGCGGAACACCACGCGTCTTGAGCGTCAAATCCGTACCGACCTTGACCCCGACATTCAACTTCGCGGTTGAGGACGCCCATACTTACTTCGTCTTGGCAGGTGACATCCCGCTGCTGGTTCACAACACCAATCCAGGCACGCGGCTCTACGTCGTTTATGAAGCAACCGATGCAGCTGGCAAACGATATGTCGGACGCGCAAGCATGGGGACCGGCGTGGGTGGAAAACATACTCTTGAACCAGAAGACGTTCTCAGCTTCCGATTCAAAGGTGGGCATCATCGAGGTCTTAATATAAAAAACGCCACAATCCTTTGGAGTGGTTGGGGTGGTGGGCGGACTTCTGAAGCCTACAAAATCTGTCGCGGGATGGAGGAACATTACTATCTTGAAGTTCCCCCAGCACAGCGGACAGACCAAATTCCACCCATTTCTGAACGAAACCCGCGCAAGGACGAATATCGCGCTGCCAAAACGAGAAGCCTAAACAAAACTTGTGCGTCATCATGAAACGACACCCTTTGGATAAACCTGAAATGGCGCAGGTATTTGCCATCCAGTTCAAACTTGGCCTTTGGGCTTTCATTCGCATTACAAGGAATAGAAGATGGGGCGTGTGGAATGTTTATTCTACCACTGCTGCCATGCCGAAGGTGGAGCCCAGGCCCGAGAAATGGTTTTTTTGTGGTATTGTTGACAAAGGTGACACGACAGAACTTGTTTACTTGGGCATTTGCCCCTTTGCCACCGAGGACGAAAGCTGGCCTCCACCCAGCCATGAAATCTTCAGAGACGAAAATCCTTACACACTGGTCTTTTATCGAGGAGCTTCACGCTATGTAACCCGTGCTCAGGTTGAAGCCGAAGGGATCGCTCAAGTAATGCGGGGAACCCTTCAAGACTTGATTGCCAAGCTCAATGAATTCCATGACGCCGGACTGCTGCGCTTGGTGGATCCCGCACCAGCGGGAACAACGGCACTCATTCCACCACACCTCAAAGACGAAAAATTAAAGAAGAAGGCCAAGCCCGCTACGAGCCGGGGACGCGCGGCGAGTGCGCAAGTCAAATTCGACGCGGATGGTAATGACCGCACGACATTCGCCCCCTTCGTTCTTCAAGACTGTGGAGAGGAAGTAAGACTGATGTTTTCCGACTGGGACTGGCTTCGCAAGAAATGTGGTGGCGACAGCATCGGAGACTACTACCTGAACGGACCCGGCGTTGAAGGTCTCGTGATGGCGACTCGCAGGATGAACGGATTAACGCCTGATCCCGACACCATGGACCCAAACTCCGAAGGAGATGCCTGCTACATTCATTTCACCGATTTTGATGAAGCCGTGCAGACAGCCTCACTTTGCAAACAGATGATTCAAGACCTCAAGCTGATCCGGAAGGCGGCGAAAATAGCGGAGGAAAACGGCTACGGAGATTAGAAGCGTCGGCGGGTGATCCGGCGAAGTCGTTCAAGCGCATGGCCGGGCAGATGCTCGGCACGGTGATTTCCGCCTGCATGGGCAGCACTGAGGCGCAGGCGGAGCTGGAGGAGATGGTGCCGTTCTACTCCTGGCTGCTGCTCGGCGAGAAGGTCGATACCAAGTGGCAGGCGAAAGATTACTACGGCGCGGGCAAGGAGGCATGGAACCTCACGCTGCAAGTCGTCGGTGATGTGACCGAAAAAGATGCCAGGCATTATATAGGCTTCGGCAGGCGATAAAACACTGGCATTCAGAGCCTTGGCCTTGCATTAACGCCACCTGGAAATGGCGCGTGGAAACTCGCCCTCCGGGGAAACGGTCCGTGCAGAAATTGACCGATGAATTCGCGAAGAACCAAACCAGCCAGGTTCGTCATGGGCGTTGATCGAGCGTCCTGACATCAGCCAATGGGGTTGTCCAGCGTGGAGGCGGGGATGGATTTGGCTGGCAGGGAGCGGGGCGTGACTGATAAAACACGGTGTGATGGATGGAGAAACCGACTTTAACCCCTACGCGCCGCCACGGGCGGCCACGCTCATCGAGGAATCGTCGCCGTCGGCCGTCCGGCGCGCGCACATCGGGCATGAGACTTCGGTCAAGGCCGTTGGAGGCTTGTATGCGCTGCTGGGCGGGCTGCTGCTGCTGCCGGTTTTCATCGGCATGCTGGAGACGCTGACCCGCGCATCACGCGGCAATGATTTTGGCATGCTGGGGCTGATCATGCTGACCGGGGCGGGCATCCTGGTGCTCGGGGCGAGTGTGCGCCGTCTGAAACCGTGGGCGCGGATCGCGATGGCGGTGGTTTCGGGCTTGCTGGCGGCGGTGACGCTGCTCAGCGTCGTTTTTCCGCTGCTGTACGTGTACCTGCTCTGGCTGATGCTCTCGGCCAAGGGCAGGATGGTTTTCTCCCCGGCTTACCAGCAGATCATCGAGCTGACGCCTGACGTGAGGCCGCGGACGTCGGTGATCACCTGGATGCTGTTCTGCCTGGTGATGCTGTTTGTGCTCGCGGTGCTGCTGATCCCGGCTTTCAGGCGATGATGCGCGCTGTGGAGGTCAGTCTGGAGGAGTGAGGTGGTGCCATGTTTCGAGACTGCTCCCATCTTTTGTTGCCTTCGTCGCGCGTGTGACGCACGAGATGGAAAGCGGCGACAGCATCAGCAAACACAATCTCCGCATGAAAAGTGTCGGAGCTCGTGCGGTGCTCATGGTCCGGATTACTGGATGATGCCCAACTTCTTCAGCGTGGCGGTCAGCTCGGCGACTTTTTCCTTTTCCATGCCGACCATCGGCAGGCGGAGCTCGTCGGTGCAGTGACCAGCTAACGCCATCGCGGTTTTGATCGGGATGGGGTTGGTGGAGAGCTTCAAGAACGCGGCGAACAGCGGGTAGTATTGCGTGTGGATCTTCAAGGCGGCGGTGTAGTCGCCCTTCAGTGCCAGTCGCACCATCTCGCTGAGCGGTTTCGGAATCAGGTTACCCGCCACGCTGACGATGCCGACCGCGCCCACGGACATGAAGGGCAGGGTGAGGCCGTCATCGCCGGAGAGAATCTCGAAATCTGCCGGAAGAACCTGCTTCATCTGGCTCACGCGTTCGGGATTGCCGCCGGCTTCTTTGATGGCGCGGATGTTCGGGCAGTTGTCTGCGAGACGTGCGATGACATCGAGGCCGATCTCGATGCCGCAGCGGCCGGGGATGCTGTAAAGCATGATCGGCAGCTTGGTGTTGTCGGCGACGGCTTTGAAGTGCTGATACAGGCCCTCGGGCGTGGGCTTGTTGTAATACGGCGCGACCTGGAGCGACGCGGTGGCTCCGGCGGCTTCGGCTGCCTGCGTGAGCTCGATGGCCTCGCGGGTGGAATTGGCTCCCGTGCCCGCCATGACGATGCCGCGGCCTTTCGCGAACTCGACGGTCAGCTTCACGACGCGCTCGTGTTCATCGTAATCGAGCGTGGGTGATTCCCCCGTGGTGCCGCAGGGCACGACGCCGTTCACGCCGTTGTCGAACTGGAAATCGACCAGCGATTTGAGCGCGGCCTCGTCGATCTGGCCGTTTTTGAAAGGGGTGACGATTGCGGTGTGGGTTCCTGCGAACATGGGGGCGTAGTGAGAAAGTAGAATGGCAGTTCACGCAAGCGCGGCTTCGTGCTTGCAGGCGAGTTGGTGCAAAAACTCAGGGGCAAAGTCCGCCCCGTTGGGCCACTCCACGGTGGAACCCTTGATCTTGAACTGCTTGAAGAAGTCGATGTCCTGCAACGGCTCAAATACCGGGCCGTCCAGCTCTGAGGACAAATCGGCCTCGCCGCTGCTGCCGTCGTTGAAATCCAGGGCCAGTCGGTGGCCGCTGACGTGCCGGGCGGAGATGATGTGAAGGAAGTTCATGGCTATTCGAGGGGTGGGATCGGCAGCAGTGTCTCACGATTCTGTGCCCGGCGCCAGTTTTCGATCAAGGCGGCGCGATTCAGATCATGCCACTCGAGCACGGCCGAGAGCGCTCGTTTCGGAAACTTTCCGGTCACGACACCACCTTCCACTTCCACCGTGATCTCGAAATCACCGTAGTGCGCATGAAAGTGTGGCGGCGCATGGTCACGGAAGTGCATGCGGATGATCACTCCGAGGAAGCGGCTGATTTCCGGCATGCTGGAAGAAAGTTAGATGTTCACGCTCCCCGTAAAAACAAAGTCCGCCGGGCCGAACAGCGTCACATTCGTGTACTCGCTCTTCTTGGGCTCCTCGAAGCCGACTTTGAGGGTGTCGCCGCCTTTGACTAGGACGCTGACGGGGCTGGGAGCGCTGGTGAGTTCGTGATGGATGAGAGCGCAGGCGACCATGCCGGTGCCGCAGGCGAGGGTTTCGCCTTCGACGCCACGTTCATAAGTGCGGATCGCGATGCTGCCGGGAGCGGTGACTTTGGCGAAGTTGGCATTCGTGCCCTTCGGCTTGAAGGCCTCGTGGTAGCGCAGTCCAGCGCCCCATTCCATCACCGGCACGGCGGCTAGTTCATCGACGAACACGACGGCATGCGGAACGCCGGTGTTGACGCTGTGAACTGTCAGGTCGGTGCCAGCGACAGGCAGGTTTTGCGCGAGTTTGAGGCTGTGAGGGGCGCTCATGTTGATGCGCACCTGATCGCCCTCGAATTCGGCGGAAATCATGCCGGCGAGCGTCTCGAACTTGATCTGCTGGAGCTTGTCGTCGTGCAGCCGGTTGACGAAACGGCCGAAGCAACGCGCGCCGTTGCCGCACATCTCGGCCTCGCCACCGTCGGCGTTGTAATAGCGCATTTTGAAGTCGCCACCCTCCGTGGCGGGTTCGACGCAGAGCAGGCCGTCGGCTCCGATGCCGCGATGGCGGTCGCAGAGCTTCTCGATCTGGTCCTTGGTCAGCGCGAGGCTGAGATCGCGATTGTCCAGCATGACGAAGTCCTTGCCGGCACCGTTCATTTTGGTGAAGGAGAGTTTCATAAGGGGAAAATCAAAGGGCGTGGACGGCATCGACGAGCGGCTTCACGAAGGCCTCGACCTTCGCGGCGCAGTCAGCGGAAGTGCCGTTTTGCTCGATCAACTTCACGATGGCACTGCCGACAACGACGCCATCGGCTTTGCTGGCGATTTCGGCAGCTTGAGAGGGATTGGAGACGCCGAAACCGACGCACACAGGCACCTCGGTGGCCGATTGGATGACGGCGACCTGCTCGGCGATGCCGCTGGCGATCTCAGCCTGGGCGCCGGTGACACCGAGGCGGCTCACATAATAAACAAAGCCCTCTGCCGACTTCGCGATGCTGGCGATACGTTCTGCGGGCGAAGTCGGGGCGATGAGCTGGATGTGGCGCAGTTCCGGCGTGGGCTTCAATTCGGCATTTTGGGCCGCTTCATCGGGCGGCAGGTCCAAAACGAGCACGCCGTCCGCCCCGGCCGCGGCGGCGTCGATGTGAAAACGCTCGTAGCCGTAGGTGTAGATGGGATTCAGATAGGTGAAGAGCACCAGAGGCACCTGCGACTTCGCGCGGAGCTTGCGGATCATCTCCAAAACGCCGGGAGTGCTCGCCCCGGCCTTCAGCGCGCGGTCGGCGGCCATTTGATTGACCACGCCATCAGCCAGCGGGTCGGAGAACGGCACGCCCAGCTCGACGACATCGACTCCGGCGCGTTCCAGGGCCAGTACGATGTCGATGGTGGCATCGAGCGTGGGATCACCGGCGCAGATGTAGGCGACGAATGCCTTCTTCTTCGCGTCACGAAGGGCGGCAAAACGGGCGTCGATGCGGTTGGCTGAGGCAGGCATGGGGCGAGGTGTTTAGCACGCGATTCCACCGCTGTCGAATGCCGAAGAAAGCCCCTTTGCGGCCTTGTGTGGAGAGGGGGGTGTCGTAGGCTGCCCGCATCATGAAAACCATCGCCTTTCTGTTTCCCTTGTGTTTTGCGAGCGCTTTTGCCGAGGTGACACTGCCAAAAATCGAACTGAAGGCATTTTCGACTCCGCCGAAAGTCATCACAGGGCCTTCCGATCCGGAAAAACCGATGGAGGCGAAGGCTCCGACGCTCGACAGGGCCGCGAATATGAAATCGCTGATCGCGCAGCTCGGCGTGTTGCTCAGCGAGGAGCAGCGGAAGCATCTGGAGGAGCATCGCTTTGTGCTGCTGAGTGTCACGGACACACGGCTGGAGACGATTTTCGAGGTCCCGAAGAATGAGAAGGATGAGGATGGAAAGCCGCTGCCGGATTTCCGCTCCACGCCGGATGAGATGCTCGCGGCTTTTGACCGCATCGCGGAAGATTCCAGCGATCCATGGTCACGATCACCGGGGCAGGCGAAATTCATCACGGCGGACCTCGCGATGCATGCGTATCACCGCTTTTTCTCGCAGGCGCTGGAGTTCATCGAGCAGCGCCAGCTCCGTGCGCGGCTGGAGGATGTGCTGGAGCAGGCGATGGTCTCGGCGCAGACACTGAAGAATGACGCGCCGCCGGAGGCGCAGGCGCGGCTGGAGGTCGTCAAGGCGCAATTCGCCGCCGCGTGGTGCGTGCTGGGCCGCGAAACACCCGGTGAGAAGATGGAGCCGGAGTCCGATCCGGAGATCCGCAAGGAAATGGAGCGCGCGAATCCGCCCACCGACGCGCGCACGGTGACGGAGCGCCTCGCGGACAAAACGAAGGAATTCAGCCCGGAAGTGGCCGCGCGGCTCAAGGCCGAGGTGGCGCAGATCATGAGCACGGAGCCCACCGGCACCGCAGGACTCTTCAGCGAGTATGATCCGTCGAAAACGCCGGATTACTCGCAGTTCCGCCCACGCTCGCACTACACGAAGAGCGAGGAGTTGAAGGGCTACTTCCGCGCGATGATGTTTCTCGGACGTAACGGCTACGCACTGAACCCGGAGAGCGGTCCGCTGACGCTGGGGCTCACGGATTCGCTGCTCGTGGCGATGGCTTTGCCGAAAGCAGACGCGGAAGGCAGGCGCGCGCTCGATGGCTGGCGCGAGCTGATGGAAATCACCGGTTTCTTTGCCGGACAGAGCGATGATCTGACCTTCATCGAGCTGCGCGAGTGGCTGGCGGCGAAACTGGGCCGTGAATCGCTCACGCCGGCGGATGCTGTGAATGCGGAGGTGCTTTCCAAGCTCAAGGCGGCCATCAACGAACTGCGCACGCCGCAGATCGTCTCCGATGAACGCGGGCGCGAACGACGCGAGGGCGACCTGCGACCCGAGTTCCGCATCTTCGGCCAGCGGTTCAGCTTTGATGCGTGGGTGTTGAACAAGTTCATCACCGGCAAGCTCACGATGCCCACCGGCTTGTTCATTCCCGCGGCGTTCGGGGACGTGGCATCGGAGGTTTACGCGAAGGACTTCATCAAGGAGCGATTTGAGCCTGCGGACGAGCAGATGGCGGTGTTTGAAAAGACGCTGGCCGAGCTGCGCGGCAAGCTGACGCAGGTGCCGGACGCGCTGTGGTTCGGCAGCATGGCCGGGCAGCAGCTTCATGCAATCGCGACGCTGGCAGGCCGCCGGAATGAGAACTACCCGGCCTTCATGCGCGGGCCGGAATATGCGAAGAAGGACATCGAGTCGATGCTGGGCCACTGGACGGAGATCAAGCACGACACCGTGCTCTATGCGAAGCAGAGCTATGCCGAACTGGGCGAGGGCGGGGACGGCGACAAACCGCTGCCACCCATGCCGCGCGGCCTGGTGCAGCCGGATGTGAAGTTCTGGCGGGAGATGGAGCGGCTGGCGGAGTTCACGCAGAAAGGATTCGTGAAGCACACGCTGCTCCCCGGCATGGAAAGCGACGAGTGGGCGCCGCTGAACCGCTTCCTCACCGACATGAAATTCTGCCGTGCGACCGCGGAGAAGGAGGTGCGCGGCGTTCCGCTCAGCAAGGACGATCTGGAAAAGATCTGGCAGTTCACACTGACCTACATGGAGGCGCCGCTCGACATGGGGGGCATCCCGGATGCCGAGCGCGGCAAAAGCGCGCTCATCACCGATGTCCACACCGACGCCTATCACAACGAGGTGCTGCAGGAGGCGCTGGGCCGGCCGTGCGTGCTCATCGCTCTCGTGGCGAATGAGAATGCGCCGCGCCTCGTCGCGGGCATGGCCTACCAGCATTTTGAGTTCGTTGGGCCGCAGGACAAACGCGCCACCGACGAGGAATGGCGCGCGAAAGTCTATGCTGCGAAGCCGGAACTGCCGCCGCGCGCGAAATGGGCGTCGCCGGTGTTTCCCGCGAAGAAGGATCCGAAGGCGAAGAAACGGTTTGAAGTCGATTGAAGCATGAGAGCGGCGCTGCTGGTCTTGTTCGCATCCATCAGCGTGGGCGCGGAGCCGTTTCCGTTGTTCTACACTGACGCGAAGCCCTTTCGCGAAGCGTGCGAGGCGGCGGAGAAGGGCATGCAGCCGCTGGAGCAGCTTGTCACGGGGGTGACGGTGCCGCATCACCTGCTGGCGGTGGATTTGATCGCCGAGACGCTGTGGGCGGCATCTCAGGGGAGGTATGAGCGCGTGCTGATCCTGAGCCCGGACCATTTCAAGCGCGGCACGACGCCGTTCTCGACGACGACGAAGGATTTCCTCACGCCGCTGGGCCGCGTGCGTGTGGATGCTGGCGCGGTGAAGGAGCTCATGGCGGAGCCGCTGGTGAGTGAATCGGCGCTCTTCAGCCGCGAGCACGGCGTGCAGGCTCTTTTGCCGATGTTGGCGCGCTGGTTTGGTGATGTGCCCATCGTGCCGGTGACGCTGGGGGTGCGTTCGACGCGGGAGGAGTGGGAGAAGCTGCTTCCGGTGTTGATTCGTTGTGTGGAGGGCAAAAAGACGCTGGTGGTGCAGTCCACGGACTTTTCCCACTACCTCACGCAGGCAGAAGCAATGAAGCGTGATGCCGAAACACTGCGCGTGCTCGCGGCTGGTGATGAGGAGGCTGTCTTGCAGCTCGACCAGCCCGGGCATCTCGACTCGAAGGCGGCGCAGTGGCTCATGATGCGGCTGCAACGCGAGGTGTGGGGCGCGTCCGGTATCGTTCTGCGAAATCGCAACGCCATCCATTATGGGGGGGATCCGCAGGAGCCGGAGACGACGAGCTACATCACGCAGGTGTTCAGCCCGCAGCGCCTCCCCGGCGCGGCGCTGCCAGGAAAGCGCGTGTGTTTCGGCGGCGACACGCATTTTGGCCGCGAGGTGGTTGTGAAGCTCGCCAAAGGCCCCGAGGCGGCACGCATCGAGAAAACGATCCTCGACGCCACTGGCGGCGCGCCGCTGATTTTGAATCTGGAGGGGGTGATGCTGCCGGAGGTGCCTGCGGAATTGAAACATCCCTTCCAAATCGGCATGAGAGGCGGTTTGTCGCTCGAATGGTTGAGGCGGCTGAACGTGGCCGCAGTGTCGCTGGCGAACAATCACAGTCATGATTTCGGCGAGACGGCCTGTGCGGCCATGAAACGTGATTTGCAGGCCGCAGGCATCGTTGTGCTGGAAAACGGCGAGGTGGCCGACCTCGGTGGTTTCCGCCTCGGCGCGGCCACGGATGTCGAAAATTCACCCGCGCCGACCTGGGAGCTTTTGAAGGCATCGTCCTTCGAGCCGTGGAAGGCCGTGAAACCGCCGCTGTTCGCTTTTTTGCACCTCGGCACCGAGTATGCCGCCGCGCCGTCGATTCGTGAGCGCCAGATCGCCTCGTGGGCGGAGAAGGCGGGTGCGTCTCTGATTCTCGGCGCGCATACGCATCGTCCTTCGTCCGGCTGGGAGCGTGGCGCGGGCTCGTTGCGCTGGTTTTCAATGGGCAACCTGCTCTTTGACCAAAACGATCCACGCAACGGCGGTGGACTCATCGAGCTGCGGTTTCTCGATCAAGACACCTGGACCGCACGCTGGCTGCCGTTGGGGAATGTCTTTGCGGGAAGTCCAGCCCCGGTCCCAACGCCTCCCCGACTTCTACCGGGCAGGGGATAGTGCCGCGCATCATCGCGCACCAGGCAGGGGGGCGATGGCCCATTCCGCTGAACTTCCAGAAATTTTGAGCAGCCGATGGCATCACCTCAGTCAGAGTTCGCTGTTGCCAGTCGGAAACACTCCGCCTAGTATCGAGACTGGTTAAGAATTCAATACCGCCAAACAATGACTGCTCCGCGCCTACTTTCCGCCGCACTTCTGACCATTTCGTTGATGACGCCCGCCTGTTTGCCGGAGCATGTTGATTCGCGCTATCCCACGATTTCCCAGCAGGATGCCTATGACGTGAGCTGGGGACTCCCCCCGCGCAAGTCACGGGGCAATCCAAAGCTGCAGTACCAGTATAATGCGCGCCAGGAGCAGCTTTCCCAGCCCGCCGCCGCTCCGGAAGCGCCGACCCCCGCACCAGTCCCCGCGCGTTCCGCTGCTTCCCCCCAGGCTCCCATCAGCCCGACCTTGCCGGCCAACTCCCCTTTGCGCTGATCCAGCCGCGACCAATCTCATGCGACTCGTTCCCGACGTG
>JAEUHJ010000087.1 GCA_016795375.1 Verrucomicrobiaceae bacterium | reverse complement strand
CTCGTTGGAGGGGATGGCTCCTTCGGACTTGTAGCCGATGTCCACGAGGACGACCTGCGGTTTGATTTCGAGGATCTTGCCTTTGACAATGGATCCTTCGGAGAGCTCGCGGAAAGAACCTGCGATCAGGTCGGCGAGCGTTGCGGATGCGTTCATTTAACTTTAACGGGTTGGGAGCGTTGGGGTGGAAACCGCACGCGCACTTCCGCTCCGGAGGCGCACGGCGGGCTTTTGTCCCGCAGCACCAGAGGGCACCCGGACAAGAGGGCCGGGATAGTCGGGGGGAACCATGGTTTGGCAAGGGATAAGACGAGGGAAAATGGCCCCGGTCGGCGCGAGGCCGCCTGAGGGGGGGCAGAACGGCCCTGCTTAAGAACGGGAGATTTGAGGTGTGAATATTGCATCGCCAGATTGTCCATGCCTTCACCCTGCGTATTCCTCACCGCCATGAACCGCTTCGCCATCACCACCCTCGCCCTGCCGCTCTTCACCACTGCCGTGCTCGCTGACGGCGCGTTTTACGGCGATCCGCCGGACAAGACGCATCCGTGGGCCGTCCATGACATGAACCGGCCGCAGCCGGTGCGCGTGGAGCCTGGCACGTTCAGCTCCCAGGACAAGCCGGGCGCGCCGCCGTCGGACGCGGTCATTCTTTTCGGCGGCAAGCCGGAGGAGATCGAAAAATGGATTTCCGACAAGCCGAACGGCGAAGCGACGAAGTGGGTGGTGAAGGACAGCGTGCTGCAATGCGTGCCGGGCAGCGGTTACATCCGCACCAAGGAGGAATTCGCCGACTGCCAGCTTCACATCGAATGGAGCGCGCCGAGCAAGGTCGAAGGCAACAGCCAGGGCCGCGGCAACAGCGGCGTCTTCCTCATGGGCGCGGTCGAGGTGCAGGTGCTCGACAATTACAACAACCCCAGCTACCCGGACGGCATGGCGTCATCGATCTACGGCATCAATCCGCCGATGGCGAACCCGCTGCGTGCGCCGGGCGAGTGGCAGACTTACGACATCATTTTCCGCAAGTCGGTGTTCAAAGACGGCCAGGAGATTGATCCCGGTTACATCACGGTTTTTGTGAACGGCGTGCTCACGCAGGACCACACACCGCTCGAAGGCGGCGGTGGTCACATGCGCCGTTCCAAACCGAAGGCGTTTCCAGAAAAAGGCCCGCTGAAAATCCAGGATCACGGCAATCCGGTGCGCTTCCGCAACATCTGGTATCGCCCGCTGCCGAAACGCTTCGTCGATGGCGGTGAATCCAGCCGCATGAGCGAGGAGGCGACCGCCGCGAAGCGTGCCGAGATCGCCCAAGGCATCCGCGAGGACGCTGCGAAGCTGGAGGGCAACACGAAGATGCTGCGCCTGTTCGAATCGCTCTGCTACGCGGAGAATGGCGGGGCGCGAGAGCTTGCTACCGTCGCCGTGAATGATTTCGCGGTCGCGATGAAGGCCGTTCCCTCCGGCAAACTCGAATCGAAGAAGGGCGAGATCATGCAGGTGACCAAGGCGCTGCGCTATCTGGCGCAGTGGCAGCTTCTTCCGAAGGATTTCACGGCCAAGAATGACCTCGAAGCGATCATCAAGGTCCAGGACTGGGAGCCGAAGAAGAAGTGAGGTGGGAAGGGTGCTTGCTCCGCAAGCGCCGTCAGACGGCGGGCTGGGGACAGCCCGCCTTTTTCTTTTCAAACTCAAACCGCGTCCGCGGCCAGCGCCGCGTTGCCGATGATGCCGGCTTCGTTGCTGAAGCGGGCTGGCAGGATTTGCAGGCGCTCCCACACGACGGTGCTTAGCATGCTCTGCACTTTGTTTTTCAGCGGCGTGAAGATCAAATCACCAGCCTGGGCGACTCCGCCACCAATGACAAAGGCGTCAGGATTGAGCAGCCAGGCGATGCTGGAGAGCGCCGTGCCGAGCCATTCGGCCACCTCACCCCAAATTTGACGGGCGATGTCATCACCGGCTTGCGCGGCGTCGGCGATCTTCTTCGGCGTGCAGTCGTTGATTTCCTTCTCGATGCCGGCCTCGGCGTAGCGGGCAACGGCGTGTTCGGCGATCTGCTGATTTCCGGTATATTTTTCCAACGCACCGAGGTTGCCGTAGTGGCCGGGTTTGCCGTCGAAATGAATGCTCATCTGGCCGATCTCTCCCGCCACGAAGCCGCTGCCGCGGAACATCTTGCCGTCCAGGACGAGTCCGCCGCCGATGCCGGTGCCCATGGTGAGTCCGATGACGTTTTTGAGCCCGCGAGCCGCGCCGTGGCGGAATTCGGCATACGTCATCGCGTTCGCGTCGTTTTCGACGAGCACGGGCAGGCCGGTTTTTTCGCTCAAGATGGCTTTCAGCGGCACATGCTTCCAGCCGGGCACATTCGTCAGCTCATGTACGAAACCGTGGTCGAAATCGACAAGGCCGGGAACGCCGACGCCGATGGCGCAGATGGCCGGGTGCTGCTCCCGCAGTTTCGCGACGCGGGCGGCCATCTCGCCGATGAGCGCGGCAGGGCCGTGGAAGTTCGCGGTGGGGATGGGTTCGTCGGTGACGAGGAGTTCGTCGCCGCGGCACACGCCGAGTTTCACGGAGGTGCCGCCGAAGTCGATGCCGATGGAGGTTTTTGCAGGGTCAGACATGAAGCGAAAAAGGAGCGCGGACACTCCTGCCCGCTGCCTTGGCGTGAAAGACGGGCGGGAATGCCCGTCCTACGCCGGGGCGCGGAGATTGCCCACCAAACGCAGCCCGTGCAAGGTCAAATCGGGATCCACGACGATCCGCTCGCCCATGCCGGCGATGATCCATGCGGCATCGCCTCCGGTGGCGACAATATGGGCCTGCGGGGCGTCCAGCTCCTGCCTCAACGCGTCCAGAATGCCCTTCACCATGCCACGGTAGCCGATGGCGGCTCCGGCGAGGATGGCCTGTTCGGTGGACTGGCCGATGGCGCTGGCCGGCTCGTGCAAATCGACGCGTGGCAGCAGCGCGGTGCGCTCGTGCAGGTAATCGGTCATCAAACGCAGGCCGGGGGCGATGACGCCGCCGATGTAGTGCTTGTCGGCGCTGAGGATGTCAAAGGTCACGGCGGTGCCGAAGTCGATCACGATGCCGGGCGCGCCGTGCATATGCGCAAGAGCGACAGCATTGGCAAGGCGGTCGGCACCGATGCTCTCCGGGTGCGGATAGCGAATGCCGACGCCCAGCGGCGTGTCGTGGCGCAGTTCGACGAGCGAGTCGCCGAGGACATCCCGAAAAGCAGGCACGGCCTTCGGCACGACACTGCACAACACCGCCATGTCGAATTCCCAGCCGCAGGTGATGCCACGCACGGCGTCGGGCGAAATCTCTCGCGTGGGATGCTCGCGGCGGTCAAGAATCACATCGTTCGTCGCAAGGCCGAATTTCGTGCGGCCGTTGCCGACGTCGATGAGCAACTGCCTGCGGCTCATGGCTTGGCGGGCTCGCCTTCCTTTTTCGGTTCTTCCTTCGGCGCTTCGCCAAAAGTCCGCACCTCGATCATGCCCCCGGGGGAGGTTTTCAGGGGCTGCTCAGGCGTGGCGGGCCTTGCCGTCGTGACGGTGGCATCGTCCACCGGCAGGGCTTTGGGCGGAACCTTCACCACATGCACGCAGGGATAGAGCATGTTGAAGTTGTGGCGCAGCGCGGCGGGGAAGGAGACGCGGCCGGGTTCGGTGACGTTTTCCCGCAGCACCTTCGAGGCGAGGCTGGCGAACACCTCGCTGCCGAGTTTTGCCGCTTTCTCCGCGATCCCGTTCACCACCTGGCCGGCGGCGCTGGCGGCTGATTTGCCGGCGCTGCGGAACATGTCGCTGCTGATGCGGCGGTCCTGGATGGAGATGTAGGCCTGCGCGGAAAGCATCTCGCCATCCGGGCCGAAGTTCATTTCCAGGCTCGCATGATCGTCGGCGGAGAACATGCCGCGCACATGATCGACGCGCATGGAGATGAAAATGCCGCCGTCAGGGGCCTGCGTGATCTCCGGCTTGTAGGTGCGGTAGTCGCTTTCGGAGAATTTGTACTCCGCCGCCTTGCCCCCTTCTTTCTTCCAGCCGCCGATGCTGTTGCCGAATTTCTCCATGTCCACCTCCACCCCGGCGCGTGCGGCGGCGGTGACGGCAAGAAACAGGATCAGGCGGAGGTTCATGGGTTCAAAATGCGGCATCAGGCGTGCAATGCAACCCTGAGACCGTCAGGTAAGCCGCCCGGTGACATAGGACTCGGTCAGCGGATCACGCGGGCGGTTGAAAAGGGTCATCGTGTCGTCCACCTCGACCAGCCTGCCTTTGCAAAAGAAGGCGGTGCGGTCGGCGATGCGCTTCGCCTGCTCCATGTTGTGCGTGACGATGACGAAGGTGTATTGACCGCGGAGCTGAAAGATGAGCTCCTCGATGCGGACGGTGGCGACGGGGTCGAGCGCGGCGCAGGGCTCGTCCATGAGCAGGATGCGCGGCTGCAGGGCGATGGCGCGTGCGATGCACAGACGTTGCTGCTGGCCACCGGAGAGGCTGGTGGCCGTCTCGTGCAGGCGGTCCTTCACCTCGTCCCAAAGCGCGGCGGCCTTCAAGCTGCGTTCGGCGGCTTCTTCCAGATCGTGGCGGTTCTTGATGCCGGCCACGCGCAGGCCGTAGACGGCGTTTTCAAAGATGGAACGCGGGAAGGGATTGTACTTCTGGAAAACCATGCCGACGTTGCGACGCAGGCGGACCACATCGACCTCCGGCGCATACAGATCGACGCCATCGACGGTGATGCGGCCGCTGACGACGCGGGCGGAATCGACCAGGTCGTTGATGCGGTTGATGGCGCGCAGCAGCGTGCTCTTGCCGCAGCCGGACGGGCCGATGAGCGCCGTCACGTCTTCGCTCCGCATGTTCAAATCGACATCGAACAGTACCTGGTGGTCGCCATAGGCGTAGTTGAGCCTCTCCACCTTGATGAGTGGGTCTTCGGCAACAGAAGCTGGAGTTGCGGCGGCCATTGAGTTCAGAAGGATTGGCCGAAAGAGAGAAAAAAGAACAAAAAGGCCGGAGCCAAGGCCACGAATGCCCGGCGGCATCGAGTGGGTGCCCTGTTCAGATTTTTTTGACCTCTTTCCTCTTTTTCGGCCATAAAAATTCAGCTGAAAGTGCCGCGGAGATAGGACTCCGTCAGCTTTTCGCGGGGATGGGTGAAGAGTTCCTCGGTGGGGGCGAATTCAACGAGCCTGCCGAGGTGCAGGAAGGCGGTGTGATGGCTCACCCGCGCGGCCTGCTGCATGTTGTGGGTGACCATGATGATGGTGTGGTTCCGCGAGAGCTGGTGCATCAGCTCCTCGATCTTCAAGGTCGAGATCGGATCGAGCGCTGAGCACGGTTCGTCCAGCAGCAGCACCTCCGGCCGTGTGGCGATGGCGCGCGCGATGCACAGGCGCTGCTGCTGGCCGCCGGAAAGGGTGAGCGCGTTTGCGCGCAGGCGGTCCTTCAGCTCATCCCACAACACCGCGTGCCGCAGCGCGCGTTCCACCGCCTCGTCGAGCACGTCCTTGCGTTTCTCGCCGTGGATGCGCAGACCGTAGGCGACGTTCTCGTAGAGGCTCTTCGGGAAGGGGTTCGACTTCTGGAACACCATGCCGACCTGCCTGCGCAGTCGTGTGAGATCGACATCAGCATCGTGGATGTTTTTGCCCTTTACCATCACGGCACCCTTGGTGACGCGGGCTCCGACGACGCGGTCGTTCATGCGGTTGATGCAGCGTAGCAACGTGCTTTTGCCGCAGCCTGAAGGGCCGATGAGTGCGGTGACGCGGTGGCATTCGATCTCCAGGCTGATGTCGTGCAGCACCCTAGTCCGGCCATAGCTGAAGTCCATACCACGGATCTGCACGAGCGGCGGTCTGGAGTTGGGGCTGGGCGTTACCATTGGTATTTCTTGCGGAGGTGGATGCGCAGCCAGACCGACACTGCGGCCAGCGAGGCGACGAGCACGAGGAAGACGAAGACGGAGCCGTATTGTGCGCGCTCGGCGTATTCGTTCTGTGGGATCTTCGCGGCGAGCGTGTAGATGTGATACGGCAGTGCCTGTACGGATTCGGTGAAGATGCCGAGGAAACGCGACACACTCTGCTCCCAATGCGCGAAGATCGACGCATCGGCCGGCAGCGGCAGCAGATCCTTCTGCCACGGCAGCTTGTCTTTGAAGGCGAGCGCGGCGGTGAACATGATCGGCGCGGTTTCACCGGCCGCACGGGAGATGCCGAGGATGCTGGAGGTCAGAATGCCCGGCGTGGCGAAGGGCAACACACTGTAACGAATCGTCTGCCAGCGCGTGGCACCGAGCGCCATCGACGTTTCACGGAATCCCTGCGGGACGGCCTGCAAACACTGCTCGCTGGCGGTGATGATGACGGGCAGAATGACGAAGGCGAGTGTGAAACCGCCGGACAGCACGCAGGTGTCCCAGCCTTCAAAGCTGAGCGTGGTGAAACCAAGTGGAATGGCGAGCACGGAACGCTCCGCAGGCACATCGACAAACTTCGGCGCAGTCAAAACGAACGCGCCGAGGCCGAACAGGCCGAACACGACGGAAGGAACACCCGCGAGGTTCAAAATGGCCAGCCGCACCGTTTCGAGGAATTTCCCCTTCTTCGCATACTCGCTCAAATAGATCGCGCAGGACACGCCGAGGATCAAAGCGACGCTGACACTGACGATCACGAGCAGCGCGGTGCCGACGATCGGCCCCAGGATGCCGCCGCCGGAGTGGGAGATGGTTTTTTCCGAGGCGAAGTTGCCGCCGAGCTGTTTTTTGATCACGTCGGCCCCGCTCACATCGGTTTCGATGTGATGGCCTTGTTTGTCTTCGATGACGTGCAGCGTGGCGGGCAGCTCGGTGAGGAACTTCGTGTTCACGAACGGCCACTCCGGCTGGAACACCACCGGCGCGCCTTTGACAAAGATGTGCAGCAGGATGGCCGCGGTGATCAACACCACGAGGTAGCTGCCCGTGCGCAAAACCCGGCGCGCCGCCGCTTCACGCCTGTGGATGCCGGACTGGTCGCCGGCGAAGGGATTTTCAGTGCTGGAGGCGGGTTTCATGCCTTGTGAGATTCAAAGCGGCGCGCCACGGCACGGGCGCAGCCGTTGACGAGAAGGGAGATGGCAAAGAGCACGATGCCGACCATGAACAAGGCCTGCCAGTGCGAGCTGCCGCGAGACACCTCGCCAAGTTCTTGCGCGATGATACCGGTCAGTGTGTGCGCGGGCTGGAAGATGACGCCGGGGCCGGCGCTGAAGTCGGGAATGGCGATGCGGTTGCCTGCGACGAGCAGCACGACCATCGTCTCGCCGATCACGCGGCCCAGGCCAAGCAGGATGGCGGAGAGGATGCCGGAGATGCCGGCGGGAACGATGACGCGGAAGACGGTCTGCAGCTTCGTGGCCCCCAGCGCGTCGGAGGCGTCGATGTAGGCGCGCGGGACGTTGTTGAGCGCGTCTTCGGAGAGGCTGAACATCGTCGGCACGGCCATGAAGGCGAGCAGGCAGCCGGCATTGAACATGTTCAGGCGTTCCTGGATCGGAAAACCGGACACCCATTGCAGCCAGCTCCATTCGCTGACGCCTTTGATCAAATCACCGACGAGCGCGATGCCGATGAAGCCGAGCACGACCGAAGGAATGGCCTGGATGAACTCGATGACAGGCTTGATGATCTCCTTCTCGCGTTCGCTGGCGAACTGGTTGGTGTAGATCGCCGCGGTGACGCTGACCGGCGTGGCGATCAGGATGGCGATGACCGCGATGACGACGGAGCCGGTGAGCAGCGGCACGAAACCGTAGAAATCCTGCCAGTAGCTGTTCGTGATCCAGCGCGTGCCGAAGAAGAACGCGCCGATGACGCTGAACATCGACACGGGCCTGTCCGCGTCCCACGTTTTGAGGTTCGTTGCCGCCGTCTGTACCTCGGCGATGTGGGCGGGCATGGCGGCACGGACTTCGTCCGTCAAGGCGTTGCCCGCAGGTAGGGCGGCGGCGGCCTTTTCCAGGGCGGCGGTGTAATCGTGAAGTTTGGCGGCGAGCTCCTCGCGGCGTTCGAGCAGCGGGAGGATGCGCCCGGAGAAATTCACCGGCGCAATCGTTGCTGCCTCCGCATCCATGAGCAGACCGGCCTTCACCGCAGGGTCGTCGGTGCTGGCGGCGGCTTTGAGCAGCGTCTGGCGGCTGGTTTCGAGCGTGTGGAATTCGACGGCGAGCCCCTTGGTTTCGAGCGCGTGCGCCTTGAGCTCGTCGAGCACTTCGGCGGCGGGCTCGATGGCGGTGTCAAAGGCGTCCTCCGCGTCGCTGAGCGCTGCCTTGACCTGCGGATCATTCGCGGCGGCCCCGGCCCGGCGCAGGAGGCTGGCCAGTGCCTGCTGTTGCTTGAGCGGCGTGTCCGCGATGTCGCAGAGCTCAAGTCCGGCACGGCGGTAGGTTTGCAGCTCGCGCTGGTACGTCGGCAGGAAGTCGATGCCCTCCAGCAACAGGAAAACCATGATGAGCACCAGCACGATGACGGCGGCGCTGGCGCTGGCGCCGAAGAAGGACTGGATGATTTTTTGCGGATCCATGCCCGGCACGGCGCGTGTGCGGCTCCTGACGATCAGGTTTCGCAACGGCGGCCGGCCGGATGATTCGGGACTGTCCATGCGGGGTCTCTGGCCGGTAAAATCCAGCGGAGGGAGTTCATGTCTCCTTCGCCGGAATTCAGGGCGGTTCAACCGGCGATTACCTCACCTGGGAAAGCGGCACGAAACCGGCCCTGGAGATGATCGCGTCGCCCGCCGGGCTGAGGCAGAAGTCGATGAACTCCTTGAGGATGCCGGCCGGTTCGCCGTTGGTGTAGAGGAACGTCGGGCGGGAGAGGCTGTAGCTTTTCACGGCGGCCGGATTCGGGATCTCGCCGCCGACGGGCACCACCTTGATGCCCTTGGAGCCGACGTAGGCGTAGCCGATGTAGCCGATGCCGTTGACGTTGGCGGCGACCTCGGAGACGATCTGCTCGTTGCCAGCCATTTTCTGCGTGTAGTGCCCGTATTCGCGGCCCTTCATCGCCATGAACATGAAGTCGCGGTAGGTGCCGGAGGAGGTGTTGCGCGTGTAAACAGAGATCGGCCCAGGGGCGCCGCCCAGCTCGCTCCAGTCCCGGATGTCTCCGGCGAAAATCTGCATCACATGCTTTTTTTTCAGATCGGTGACGGGATTGCTCTTGTTCACCACGACGGTGATCATGTCCCAGGCGATGTCGATCTCGTGAATGTCGATGCTTTTGCTGCGGCAGAGCGTGCGCTCGTCCGGCTTGATCTTGCGGGAGGACATGCCGATCTCGGCGGTGCCGGCGGCGAGATTGGTAAAGGCGGTGGTGGAGCCCTCCGCGGCGATGTCGAAACTGGCTTTGCCGCCTTGTTTCTTGAAGGCTTCCGCCAGCGACGGCACGAGCTTCGCACCGAGCGTGTCGGAGCCGCGGATGCGCAGTGTGGTCTGGGCCTGGCTGCTCAGGGCCGCGGACAGGGCGATGCAAAGGACGGTGAGGGCGGGTTTCATGGCTGAAGATGCTCCGTGTTCATACAACGGGAAGCGGTGCGATGAGCGTGTCGATTCTGCGCAGCAGTTCAAAACGCGGCGTGTGAAGAAATCGTCACGCGCACGGAGCCGCGCACAAGGGTCCCTTTGTGTCAGAAACGTAACCCACGCCCTCTCGCCAGCCGGGGCATGGCGCGGTTAGGAACAGCACGCCGTCACGCCGCTGGCATGACCGCGATCACACCAACCCGTCACATTCATGTTCAAGATCAGCCCCGCCCGCGCTTCCACCCGTGTGCTCTCTCTCATCACGGCGGTCACCGTGGCCCTGCCTCCCGTCCTGCCGCTGACCGCCAGTCCGGCGATGGAGAAACTTTTCTACATTTTGAAGCAGAAAGGCTCCCTCACTTCCGATGAGTATGACCTGCTGATCCAGACGATGAGGGCGGAGGAAAAGAGCCAGCCCAAATCCGCCCCTGCCGCGAGCGCCCCCGTTCTGGCGAAACGTCTGGAACAGACCGAGTCCAAGGTGCAAAACCTGGAGTCCACGCTTTTGAACACCCGTGGGCAGATCGAGGAGCTGACGCGTGTCAGCGACAACACCTCGCCCTCCACGATGAGCAAGGCCGACCTCGACGCCCTGCTCTCCGACAAATGGTACGAGCGTGTGAAACTGCGCGGCTACTTCCAGACGCGCTTCGTCGGCATTCTGGGAGATGACGACACCCCCGGCTATCATCAGCCGAATGACAGCACGATCGCCAACGACACCGCCGGCTTCGGCATCCGCCGCGGCCGCATCGTGTTCAGCGGTGACGTGACCGACCAGGTCTTCCTTTATCTGCAAACCGACTTCATGGCCAGTGTCGGCGGCACGAACGCGTTGCAGGCCCGCGATGTGTATGCCGACGTGTCGCTGGATCCCGCGCGTGAGTTCCGCGTGCGCGTGGGCCTGTCCAAGGTGCCTTACGGCTTCTCCAACATGCAGTCCTCGCAGAATCGCTACGCGCTCGAGCGTCCGGACGCGATCAACTCCGCCATCGAGGGCGAACGCGATGTCGGCGCCTACTTCATCTGGGCGCCCTACCACATCCGCAACCGCTTCAAGGATCTCGTCAAGATGGGCCTGCGCGGCTCCGGCGACTACGGCGTGGTCAATCTCGGTGTCTTCAACGGTCAGGGCATCAACAACGCCGACCGCAACGGCACCCCGCATTACATCGCCCACGTGGCGTGGCCTTTCGAGTTCGACAACGGCCAGATCCTCGAGGTCGGCGCCAGCGCCTTCACCGGTCGCTATGTGCCGTCCACCGCCGCCATCGCCGGAGTGGGCACGCCGGCATTCGACACCCGTGGTTCACGCGATGAACGTGTGGGCGTGAATGCCATCCTCTATCCGCAGCCTTTCGGCATTGAAACGGAATGGACCTGGGGCCGCGAACCGACGCTCAGCCAGGACATGCGTACCATCGCCAGCGACACGACCTCCGGCGGCTTCGTGCAGGCCGTTTACCGCCATGTCTTTCCAAACCAGTCGGAACTGCTTCCCTTTGTCCGCTGGCAGACCTTTGATGGCGCGCGCAAATTCGCCGCCAACGCGCCGCGCAACCGCGTGAACGAAGTCGCCCTCGGCGTGGAATACATCCCGTATCCCGAGGTGGAGCTGACCCTGATGTATGCCACCGGCACGCGCACCAACACCACGGACAATCCCGCCGTGGCCGGCCCGCGTTACCGTGACGTGAACTACCACTACCTCGGCATCCAGGCGCAGATCAATTTCTAGTCCCCCAGGCTTTCCGGACTCTTGAGGGCGGGGCAGGGTCAGGCCGGACACATGAGAAATGCGTCCGGCCTTCTGCGAATCAGTTCACGTCGAGGCAGACGCCTTCCTGGGTGCTGCGGGCAAAAATTTTGCCGTTGGCGAGCACCGGGTAGCTCCAGACCTTGCCTTCGAGCACGTCCTTGCGTGCCACTTCCTTGTATTTCTCCGGATTGGCCTCCACGACGACGATCTCGCCCTTGTCGCTGGTGGCGACGACTTTGTCACCGACGAGGATGACCTGACCCGGGCCGAAGCCTTCTTCCTTCCACTTGTCCTCGCCGGTGCGGATGTCCACGCAGGCCAGCGGGCCTTTGCCGTATTCTTTGAAGCTGAACATGCCGTAGAGGCAGCCGTCTTTCACGACGGGCGTGCTCCAGTGGTTGAAGCATTCGTTCTCACGACGCCAAATCTGCGCGGCTTCGAGCTTGCTGCCTTTTTTGCTGAGCTTGAAAGCGCCTGCGCCGACACCGTAGCCTGCGGAGCAATAGACGATGTCCTCAAACACGACCGGGGAGGCGGCGGTGCTCACTTTGTAGGGGAATTCGGCACGCCAGAGCACGGTGCCTTTCTTTGGCTCGACGCCGACGAGGTCGGTCTGGGTGAAGAAGATGGCCTGATGCACGCCGTGGATGTCGGCGATGATCGGGGTGGCGTGGGTCATCTTGTCGTCCTCGCCCTTCCACAGCACTTTGCCGGTGTTTTTGTCCAAACCGATGAGCGCCTGGCCTTTGCCACCGCCGGCGAGCATGAGCACGTCGCCATCGATGAGCGGGGAGGCGGCGTTCTGCCATTTGATCATCTCACCGTTGTTTTGCTTCATCACATCGTGATCCCACACGGCTTTGCCAGTGGCGGCGTCGAAGGCGAAGACGTGCAGGAGGCTGTCGGTGACGTACACTTTGCCGCCGTCGATCACGGGCGTGCTGCGGGAGCCGTCTCCGTCTTTGTTGTCGGGGGTGCCTGCATTGCCGCCACCATCATATTTTGGGATGACGCTGAGGGGCTTGCTCCAGACTTCCTTGCCGCTGGCGGCGTCGTAGCAGGCGAGCATTTCGCCGGTGTTGCCGTCCGTTTCGCCAGTGACGAGCGTGTATGCATTGCCACCTGCGACGGCGAAGCTGCTGAAGCCGAGATTTGTGGGCGATTTCCACACTTCTTTGAGGCTCCATTTGGCTCCGGTGAGGGCAGGGGCTACGCCGTTGCCCGCAGGGCCGCGGAATTTGGCCCAGTCGGTGGATTCAGCAGAGAAGGTGACCGTGGCGAGCGCCAGGCCGAGCGTGGTGGTGAGGTGATGGATGCGTGTCATGATGTGGATGAGAGAAAGGGTGAACGCGGAGCGTGATGGGCTCTTTCTGGCCGCACAATGATCCGCTGGATCGGACTGATCGGTCAGATCAGACGGTTGTGTCGGATGAAGATCACTCCACCGGCCGACGTGAACGCGGTTCGCGCGTGACGGTGTCGCCCACGCCTGGGCTGGTGACGAACGGGCCGTCGGCCATGGGGGCGACTTTGGTGAAACCGATGTCAGGCATGTCGCTGGGCTTGCCTTCCAGCGGGAAATCTTTGCGCAGCGGGAAGTAGGGATAGCCTTCCCACATCAAAATGCGGCGCAGATCCGGATGGCCGCTGAATTTGATGCCCATCATGTCGTACACTTCACGCTCGTGCCAGTCGGCGGTCGGCCAGAGGTCGCTGACGGTGGGAACTTCTACATCTTCCGCCACAGCAGCACGCACGCGGAGGTGCTGATGGTGGCCGTAGCCGTAGAGTTCGTAAACCATCTCAAAGCGCGGCTCCTTGCCCATGTAGTCGAGGCTGGAGACATCCACGAGGTAATCGAAGGCCAGCTCATCGCGGCAGTATTTGAGCAACGGCTTCGCGCCTTCGAGCGTGACGACGAGCGTGTGCTCGCCACGGAATTCCTTCGTTTTGAGCACGGCGGAGCCGAATTTTTGTTTGAGGGCCGAGGTCATTTGAGCGGCATTCATGGTGCTAAAAGGGAGTGGAAAATGACGAATGAGTAAATCCGAATGACGAAGGAAAGTCGAAGGAGCGAATGACGAAAGACGTGTGGGGAAGATGTGGAAGGGCGTTCGGGCTTCGGAATTCGGTTTTATTTAGTCATTCGGACTTCGCCATTCGTCATTTGCCAGCCAGGCTGGTTCTCACGCTGTCAATTCCGCGATCAGTTCTTTCTTCTGCTCCACAAAAGAATGCTCGGTTTCAATCTTTTGCTGGAGGCGCATGAGGCCCTCGAGGAGCGCCTCGGGCCGCGGCGGGCAGCCGGAGATGTAAACGTCCACTGGAATGAGTTGGTCGATGCCCTGGAGCACGGCGTAGCTGCGATACATGCCGCCGCTGCTCGCGCAGGCGCCCATGGCGATGCACCACTTCGGTGCAGGCATCTGATCCCACACGCGCTTCACGGCGAGGGCCATCTTGTAAGTGACTGTGCCGGCCACGATCATCACGTCGGCCTGACGGGGGGAGAAACGCATCACCTCGGCACCGAAGCGGCTCAAATCGTAGCGGCTGCACGCGGCGGCCATCATTTCGATCGCGCAGCAGGCCAGCCCCATCGGCATCGGCCACATGGAGTTTTTGCGCATCCAGTTGATGGCTGCGTCGAGCTTGGTGAAGATGACGTTGCCTTCGACCTTCGAGTCGTAGGCGGCAAGAGTTTGATCAGCAGGGGCGATCATGAGCAGCGTGGTGTGAGACGTTCAGAATTACGCCCCGTGCAAGGGAGCGGCAATCAGATTGTGAATCTTTTCACAAGGACACTGACAAAAATACATTGCCGGGAAACCTGCTTTAATATCCAACTGCATCTCATGTCCGAGTCCTTTCTGCGCTACACCGACCTCGCGAATGCCATCCAGCTCGCGAAGTCGAACGGCATGACCAACGAGCAGATCATCCGGGCACTCACGGGAGCGATGACCTATCGGGAGGCGCTTCGGGTGGCAGGGAAAGCAGCTCCCATAATAGATTTGACCGTTCAAGAGTTCATGCGCCTGCGACGAAACGAGCCTTGAGTCAGGCTTCCTCCGCTTTGGCGACGAACCGTTCGCTGTAACCTTCCTTGAGCATCTGATCGCGCTTCAACGGCTTGCCCTTGGCCTTCGCATGCTGTTTGACAGCTCCAAGCAACTGCGAAATCGCCTGGTCGAGCAACTGATCGTCACTCTTGACCCTTTTTGCGGAGGTGGAGGCTTTCTGCATGACCGGAAAGTAACCATTTCAGGCAGAGCAAACAATCTCAAAGTTGGCTCGGTCTCTAAAGTGCCGCGGCGCTGCTCAATTGTGCCAAACTTGGCGCTTTGGCGCTCGACGCGAGACATGTAGCACTTTGCGTCAAAACGCTGCATCCCTGCAAAATCAAGGCTTCCAGCGTGCCTGAACCCTGTTGGCACGCCTCTAGCCAATGAATGGCTGCCAAACCCCAACTCCCCCAAACCCTTTCCACCATTTTTATGAGCAAAATCCTCGGCATTGACCTCGGCACCACGAACTCCTGCATGGCCGTCCTCGAAGGCGGTAAGGCCAGCGTCCTCGAAAACAGCGAAGGCGCGCGCACCACACCTTCCGTCGTCGCTTTCACCAAAAGCGGCGAGCGTATCGTCGGCCAAGCCGCCAAGCGCCAGGCCGTGACGAACCCGCGCAACACCGTCTTCTCCGTGAAGCGCCTCATGGGCCGCAAATTCACCGAACTCACCGACGCGGACAAACGCCTCCCCTACAAAATCGTCCCCGCCAGCAATGGTGATGCCCATGTGCAGGTCGAAGTCGGCGGTGAAACGAAGACTTACAGCCCGCAGGAAGTCAGCGCGATGATCCTCGGCAAGCTCAAGGCCGATGCAGAGGCCAAGCTCGGTGAAACCATCACCGAGGCCGTCATCACCGTCCCCGCCTACTTCAACGACTCCCAGCGCAACGCCACCAAGGCCGCGGGCGAGATCGCCGGCCTCAACGTGCGCCGCATCATCAACGAACCGACCGCCGCGTCGCTCGCCTACGGCCTCGAATCGAAGTCCGATGAAAAAATCGCCGTGTATGATCTCGGCGGCGGCACCTTCGACATTTCCGTGCTCGAAATCGGCGACGGCGTCTTCGAAGTGCTCGCCACCGACGGCGACACGCACCTCGGCGGTGACGACTGGGACAACACCCTCATCACCTGGATCGTCAATGAGTTCAAAGCCGACAGTGGCATCGACCTCACGAACCAGCCCGACGCCATCCAGCGCATCAAAGAAGAGGCGGAAAAGGCCAAGATCGCCCTCAGCTCCAGCCAGAGCTACGATTTGAACCTGCCCTTCATCACCGCCGACGCCACCGGGCCGAAGCACATCATGAAATCGCTCACGCGGGCAAAGATGGAGCAGCTTTGCGACAGCCTGTTCGAGCGCACCATGAAGCCGGTGAAGGACTGCCTCGCCGCCGCGAAACTCGATGCCAGTAAGATCGACGAACTCGTGCTCGTCGGCGGCATGACGCGCATGCCGAAGGTGGTCGAAACCGCCCGCAAGCTCGCTGGCAAAGATCCGCATCAGGGCGTGAACCCGGATGAAGTCGTCGCCATCGGCGCGGCAATCCAGGGCGGCGTTTTGAAGGGCGATGTCAAAGACGTGCTCCTGCTCGACGTGACGCCGCTCACGCTCGCCATCGAGACCGCTGGCGGTGTCGCCACGCCGATGATCCCGCGCAACACCACCATCCCGAAGAAGCACAGCCAGATTTTCTCCACCTACAGCGACCAGCAGCCCGGCGTCGAAATCGTCGTCCTCCAGGGCGAGCGCCCGATGTCCCGCGACAACAAAACGCTCGGCACCTTCAAGCTCGACGGCATCCCGCCGATGCCGCGCGGCCAGCCGCAGATCGAGGTCACCTTCGACATCGACGCGAACGGCATCCTGCACGTCACCGCGAAGGAAAAGACCACCAACAAGGAATCGCGCATCTCCATCCAGGGCAGCTCCGGCCTCAGCAACGAGGAGATCGAAAAAGCCAAGCGCGATGCCGAGGAGCACGCCGAGGAAGACCGCAAGCGCAAGGAAGGCGTCGAAGTGAAGAACAAGGCCGACAGCCTCAGCTACGAGATCGAAAAGACTCTGAAGGAATGGGGCGACAAAGTCCCCGCCGAGCAGACCAAGCCGATCACCGACAAGCTGGCCGACCTGAAGTCCGCCATCGAAGCCAACGACATCGACAAGATGAAAGCGCAGACCGAAGAGATCGAAAAACTCTTCGCCGCCGCGTATCAGGCCGCTGCCGCCGCAGGAGCCGGTGCTCCTGGCGCGGGGGGCATGCCCGACATGGGCGGCATGGGTGGCGCAGGCCCCGATGTCGCCTCCGCTGAAACGAAGAGCCAGGACAAAGGCAAGGTCGTCGATGCGGACTTCGAGGTCGTGGACAAGGACAAGTAATCATCAAGCGCCCACTCCATGCACGCACTCGAGATCACCGCATTCATGTTTGGAATGATGGGCTTTTTTTTCGCCCTCTCCGCCCAATCCCAAACCACGAAGCTCATCAAGGAGCTGAAAGATCGAAAAGTGCTTCCTGAAGACTACAAATGACGGCTTCTCGTCAATCGTTGCCATCTAGGCAACTGCATCTTCGCCCCGGGTCGCCGATGAACGGCGTCCTGGAAGGACGCGCCGGGCGTAGGCCGGGTGTGTTCGGCGGTGGCAGGGTGGATGACACGTTGCGTGCTCGCCGCCGAACCGCCCGGCTGCTTGGCGGCTGCTCCATGCGCAACACGCTCACCGAGCCGTCGGGCGGTTTGGCGAAGAAAATCAGGCTCTTTGCGGTGTCCATCGCGCCAAACACACCCGACCTACATGCTGCCCGCCGCGTCCTGGAAGGACGCGAGACATTAGCCGGTGGTGCAACCACCGGTTCCTGCGGCGCACCCGTGATTTCCTCCCGCCGCGCTCCGGCAGGAGCGCGAGAAGCATGCGGCGACTCCACGTCACCGTCCTCCGCCTGCTTCTCGCGCCCCTCCAGGGCGCTCCCGTCTTCCACGATGGGGAATCGCGTTGATCCGGTGGTTGCACCACCGACTAATCTCTCCCGTGCCTCCGGCACGCAGAGTGGTCCGCACAGTCCTCTGTGCGGCGTCACGGGTGCAGAAGGCCGTTCTCTGACTGCTCTTGCACCTCGTTCGGAGGTCTGTCGCGCTCAAACCGTGAACGGGAACGCTCCGGCCTTCGCCGCGCCGCACAGGGGACTGTGCGGACCACTTTCCAACCCCATCCCGATGCCGCGATGAGTTTGGAAGCCCTCAAGGAACTGTCTGCGCTCGATGCGGAGGTGAAACGCCTCCTGCATCGCTATGACGAGCTGCTGCTGGACCGCCGGCGCCGCTACCTCGCGCAGATCGTTGAGTGCTTTGCAGGACTCACGGAAGCCGAGGGTTTTCGCATCAAGCGCGACCCCATGGGCGCGAGCGCCCGGTTGTCCGACACAGAGCTGGCCATCGCCGGCACCGATCCGACCCATACCCTCGTCGAAGCGCAGGCGAAGTACGTCCTCACCTGCTCCCTCGCGGCGAACCGGGCCTACGGCATCCTGTTGTACCGCCAGCCGTTGGTTGAATTCACGAACCAGAGTTCCGACACGAACGACCAGATCACGAACAAGAAGCTGGAGATCCAGTACCTCCAGTCCCTCATCGAAAACCAGGGCAACGACCAATGGTATGTCGTCGGCCGCCTGGAGACGATGGGCGACAACCTGATCATGACAGGCCAGCAGCCGCAGTTCGAATCCTTCCAGACCTTCGAGCAGGCGATCCGCGCCGCCTTGCGTGAAATCTCCAACGCCGCGCTTGCACCCCGCGTCACCGCATGAAGACGTCCACTGCATCTTATGGAGTGCCGACGATTCGTCGGCCAAAACAAATCCGGAAGGGCGACGATTCGTCGCCACTCCACATCGCTGTCGCGCTCTTCGCGCTCACACTCGCCTCCTGCGGCAAAAAAACCGAGGAACCGGCCAAAGCGGTCGCCGCTCCGGCTCCTGCGGCCGTTTCTGACACGCGCATCGAGTCGGAAATCACGAACGCACTCGCTGGCGCCGCACCGGAGCCAGTTGCAGCCACGCCGGGTGATTTGCAACGCGAAGCCGAAAGCATCATCGACAAATATCCCGGCAAAACCGCTGTCGAGCTTCTCAACGTGCCGGAGGTGGGCACGAAGCTGCGCAACCTCCTCGGCAAGCTGGCGCAGGACAATGCGCTGAAGCAGCGCATCGACGGCAGCGTCACGCTCGCCGCGCAGATCAAGGGCCTCGAAGGAGCGGCCAAGCTCGATCTCGATATGAAAAGCTACGACAAGGCGCGCACTTCGCGCATGTTGCAGGCCGCACTTTCCGAAGATCCGAACCAGCTCGTGGCCTTCCTCGTCGGCGAGATCGGCGAGGCGGCGCCCGATCTCAGCTTTGGCGGCATGGAACGCGCTCCGAACGGCGTCTCCATCGTCCCCAATCCCGCCGCGCCAACAACACCCAAGACTGATCAACCTGACTGAACCCTTTCCGCCCGGCCAGCCGGCACACCCAACCCCGTGTGACAGCAGGCCGGGCAGACAACCCGAAACACAAACCAACCCAAACCCACAAACCAGCACCCTATGGCAAACACCATCACCCCGCTTGGCCGCCGCGTCCTCGTGAAGCGCTCCAACAGCGAAGAAAAAACCGCCGGCGGCATTTTCCTGCCTGACACGGCCAAAGAAAAACCCCAGGAGGCGGAAGTCCTCGCGCTCGGCACCGGCAAGGATGACGAAGGCAAGGACGTGAGCACCCTCTTCACTGTGAAGAAGGGCGACAAAGTCCTCATCTCCAAGTACGGCGGCACGGAAGTGAAGCTCAACGGTGACGACGTCCTCATCATCAACGAAACCGACATCCTCGGCATCATCGGCTAATCCTCCTCAACACAGAACCAAGAACTCTGAACCTAGAACAACCCAGTTATGGCTAAACAACTCAACTTCGACGAAAACGCCCGTCAGGCACTCCTGCGCGGCGTCACCAAGCTCGCCAAGGCCGTGAAGGCAACCCTCGGCCCTGCCGGCCGCAACATCATCCTCGAGAAGAAATTCGGCTCCCCCACGATCACCAAGGATGGTGTCACCGTGGCCAAGGAAATCGAGCTTCCCTGCCCCTACGAGAACATGGGCGCGCAGCTCATCAAGGAAGTCTCCTCCAAGACCTCCGACATCGCCGGTGACGGCACCACCACCGCCACCGTGCTCGCCGAGGCCATCTACTCCGAAGGCCTCCGCAACGTCACCGCCGGCGCGAACCCGACCTCCCTGCAGCGCGGCATTCTGAAGGCCACTGAGGCCCTCGTCGCCGAGCTCAAGAAGATCGCCACCCCGGTCAAAGACAGCAAGGAAGTCGCCCAGGTCGCTACCGTCTCTGCCAACTGGGACGCCAGCATCGGCAACATCATCGCCGAGGCCATGGACAAGGTCGGCAAGGAAGGCACCATCACCGTCGAAGAAGCCAAGAGCATCGAAACGACTCTCGAAGTCGTGGAAGGCATGCAGTTCGACAAGGGCTACCTCTCCCCTTACTTCGTCACCAATCCGGAGACGATGGAGTGCAACCTCGAGAACGCCTACATCCTCATCAACGAGAAGAAGGTCAGCAACCTCAAGGACATG